>JBBSAT010000168.1:0-16677 GCA_038252025.1 Polyangiales bacterium
CGGCGGTGCTCGGCATCGCGCACGAGGGGGCGGAGCGATGAGAAGAGAACGGGGCTGGTGGGCTCGACGCGCGCTCGGGGCGCTCATGACGCTCGGCATCGCGATCGCGGGTCTGGCGGGAACCGGTGGCTGCGGCGGCGCGGTGTCGTCGGTGCGGCACGACGAGCGCAGCGATCTGCAGCGCGAGCTCGCGATCGAAGAAGCGCGCCTCGAGCACGCAGAGGACGCGCTCGAGACGCTCGATCCGGCTGCATGTCCGGAGCGCTGCCGCGCCGCGGGCTCGATCTGCGAGGCCTCGAGCCGGATCTGCGTGATCGCGCGCGACCTCGGCGATGCGCAGACGATGGCGCGCTGTGATCGCGCCGAGGGGCTGTGTCGGCAGGCCCACGAGGTCACGAGCGCGTGCAGCTGCGAGGGCGCGCCCGTGGACGCGGGCACCGTTTGAAGCAGGAGCGCTCGCGAAGCAGACCGATCACGGCGGGAGCGCTCAGGCGGTCGCTTCGTGGACCTGGGGTCGATCGCCCGAGACGACCTCGATCGCGCGCTCGATGAAGACGGGAAGGTCGCCGGGGTTGCGCGCGGTGACGAGCTTTCGGTCGACCACCGTCTCGCGGTCGGTCCAGATCGCGCCCGCGTTTCGAAGATCGGTCTTCAGCGAAGGCCACGAGGTGACGGTACGGCCGCGCACCGCGTCGGCCTCCACGAGGGTCCAGGCCCCATGACAGATGGCCGCCACGGGCTTGTCGCGCGTCATGAAATGCTTCACGAAATCAACGGCTTCCGGGATCTGCCGGAGCTGGTCCGGGTTCGCGACGCCGCCCGGAAGCAGCAGCGCATCGAACTCGTCGGGGCGGGTGTCGCCGAGCACGCGATCGACGACCGCCTTGCGGCCTCGCTTGCCGTGGTGGACGCCGTGGATCTCTCCCGGATGCGGCGAGACGACGACCGTCTCCGCACCCTCCGTGGAGAACGCGTCCCGCGGGTCCTCGAGCTCGGACTGCTCGAAGCCATCCGTCGCGAGGATCGCGATCCGCTTCCCGACCAACCGGCCCTGGCTCTTGTTCATGACTGGCCTCTCGATCGAGTCGCAGCAACCGACGGGCCACGCGGAGCGCGCTGAGGGCCCAGAAAGGCCGTGCGCTTTCGCCGCGATGCGAGGCACGAAGGTGCAGGCGAGCCGCACGCCGACCGCACGGATCGTGCCCGTCCCCCTCGACGGGTGAGGTAGCGATTGCCCCCGCGCGAGGGCCGCACTATATGGCTCGCCGACTCGCGCGCCCTCGAGGGGCCCGCGGAGGGAGCTTCAGCGTGGCACGACGGAACAGGCAGCGGGACGAGTACGGTGACGACGCGAACGAGCGGGATGATCACGTCCGACTCGACGGCGTCATCACGAACGTCTTCGCGGGCGGCCAGTTCGAGGTGAAGACCGACGCTGGTGCCGTCGTCCGGGCCCAGCTCTGCGGTCGGATGCGCAAGTACCGCATCCGCGTGATCCTCGGCGACCGGGTGACGGTCGCGCTCAGCCCGTACGATCTGACGCACGGGATGATCGTCTACCGCGCGAAGTGAGCTCTAGCGCACGCGGCGGATCTCGCTGATCCCCATCCGATAGTGCGGGCGCTCCTCCGGATGATGGACGCCGATCCAGATCCGATAGGCGCCTGCTGGCCAGGCCCCGCCGTCGGAGCCGGCCGATAGCTCCGTGTACTGCCCTTCCGAGACGTCGCAGCGAAAGCGGCCGTCCGGGCCGAGGACGACGAAAGAGAGCGGATCGCCAGGCACCTGGCAGTGCTCGGTATCGTCGGACGCGCAGAGGTAGAGCTGAAGGAAGTCGAAGTCGTCGAGCAGCGTGATGACGTGCGAAGGCTGCGCGTCCACGAGCCCGCGACACTCGTTCCCGATGAGAGCGACGTCGATCGGATCCTCGGCCTCCGCGGCCGGCGCGTCCGAAGGCAGAGGGATCGGCCCAGCGTCCCCCTCGAGCCAGCGCGGATCGGGCAGGAAACCGCGACGCAGGCGGATCCCATCGAAGCGGCCGTTCTCGGCGTCGCCCTGCATGCCGAGCTCGACGGCGAGCGCGCGATCGTCGTCCATGCCGAGCGCTCCGACGCCCGGGCGCACGCTGCGCGTCTCGGTGAGCTGCAGGAGATAGTCGGCGGTGACGCCTGGATCGTGCGTGCCGACCCAGACCTCGATGCGGCCCGGGCGAAACGTCCCCTCGACCGCGGGCGTCGTGCCGAAGCGATCGTCGTTGCAGATCCACGTGCCGTCGTCGGTGCGCGCGGCAAGTACGAGGTTGGTCACCGACGTCGCGTAGAAGCGCAAGAGACCGAAGCGCGTGTCGAGCGAGAACACGTGGGTCGGACCGGTCCCGAAGAAGCCGACGCACTCGGGCCCCGCGAGCGGGATCAAGGACTGCACGCCCGTGATGCTGCCCTCGAAGTCCGCCGGGTCGGGAACGAAGCCCGTCCGGATCGAGACGCGCGCCTCGATCTGCGCCTCCATCGTCCCCGAGGGCATGAGGACGACGGCCGCGACGAAGGCGACGCGCAGCACGCTCTCGAGGCGGGGCGTCACGGCTACATCTTGAACTGGAACGGCTTCTTCAGCTCGAAGTACGAGACGCAGCGAGGCGTGGTGAGCGCGAACGCTGCAAAGAGCTCCCACGCTGCCCGGGTCATCACCAGCACCTTCGTGCCGCGCGGGAGCGGATTCGCGAGGTCGTGGTTCTGCATGATGATCGCGACGGCGAGGCACCACGCGACCGCCGAGATCATGGCGAAGAGCCGCGCGAGGTTCCGCCCGGACCAGACGTACACGGCGAGGAGCAGCGTGACGATGCCGGCCACGCCAGGGCAGCCCGGCACGAGGACCTCCTCGGGCAGCCAGGCCCAGAGCTGAAGGAGCGTGAACGCGACCCAGCCGAGGCAGACGAAGAGGAGGATCGGCGGTGGTCCGCTCGAGATGTTTCCTCGCGAGTAGGCGACCTTGCCGGTCAGCCAGGCCTCGCCCTCGAACTTGCTCGGCTCGGGCGGCGGCCCCTCGAACTTCGCCTTCACCTGCTTGGGAGGCGCAACGAACGCACTGTCGACGGTCGTCTTCTGCGCCGCGTCCGGGATGGGAGGCGGCGCGAACTTCTTCCGCGGGTCGAACTCGGTGTCGTCGTCAGCCATCCGTCACGAGCATCACCGATGGCGGAACGATCGGTCCAGCGTCTCGGGGGCCTCGCCCGTCAACGTGTAGTCGAGCGCGAGGCGGCTCTTCTTGCGCGCGAAGAGCTCCGGACGCGAGGGCCCGTGCATCGCGCGGCCGATCGCGGCGATCACCGACGAGAGACCGGGGACCGATGCGTTCTCGAGGTTCTCGGCGAGACCAACGCCCGGGAGGTGCTTGCCCGCCTCGAGGATCGGCGGCGTCTTCAGCACGTCCCACAGCTCCTCGACGGTGCGGCGGATGAGGTGCTCGCCGAAGTTGGTGATCTCGGTGTCCTCGTTCACGAAGACCGCTCGGCCCGTCTTTCGCACGGACGCGGCGATCGCCGCCCAGTCGTAGGGGTGCAGGCTCCGGAGATCGATCACCTCCACGTCGACCGTCTCCGCGAGGTCGCTCGCCGCCTTCTTCGCCACGTGGACCATCCGGCCGTACGTGAACAGGCTCACGTCTCGGCCCTCGCGGACCGTCTTCGCGACACCGATCGGCACGCGCTCCACGCTCGTGACCGGCCACTCGGGCGCCCAGCCCTCGCGATCGCCCAGCGGCGCGTCGATCATCTTTCCGAGCGTGCGCGCATCGCCTTCGCCGTTCGGCAGCAGCGGCTCGCCGGGGATGAGCTCGTCCGGCCCGTTCGCCTTGCTGCGCATCAGCGCCTTCGGCACGAGGACCATGACCGGGTTCGGATCTTCGATCGCCGAGATCAGCATCCCGTACGCGTCGCGCGGGTTCGACGGCATCAGGATCTTCCAGCCCGGGATCCGCGTCGCCTGCGCGTCGAAAGAGTGCGAGTGATAGATGCTGCCGTGGATGCCGGCGCCGACGGGCGTCATCATCACCATCGGCAGGTTGAACAGCCCGTTCGACGACCAGAACGTGTTCCCGGCGATCTTCAGGAGATCGATCGTGTTGAACGCGTAGTCGCAGAACTGGATCTCGCAGACGGGCTTCTGGCCGGCCATCGCGAGGCCCATCGCCGCGCCGATGATGCCGCGCTCGTCGAGCGGCGTGTTCCACGTGGTGCGAAGGCCCTGGGTCGCCGTGAAGACGCCCCCGAGCGGCGGTCCCACGTCCTGCCCGAAGATGTCGGTGACGCCGAGCTGCTCTTCGCCGACGTGGAGCGCGAGGCGGAGCGCCTGAACGATCGTCGCCATGTCAGTTCCCGGCCTTCTTGGGCGCCGTCGGCTTCGTCGTCGGCGCGAACTCGCCAGCGGGCGCGCGCCACTTCTTGTTGTCGTGCGAGACACGGATGGCGCCCTCGCCCACGAGATCGCGCTCGGCGAAGACGTGCTCCCAGATCTGCTCGGCCTCGGGCTTCGGCTCGGCCGCGACCATGCGCGAGCCGTCGAGAAGCTTCTGCTCGAAGCGCGCGCGCATCTCCTTGCACTCGTCCGCGGTGCGGAGCCCGCGCTGGACGAGCTTGGTCTCGAGCTCTGCGACGCAGTCGATCTCGTTCTCCACGAAGTTCGAGCCGGAGCTCGAGCTGTGACCGTAGAGGCGCGAGACGTAGGCCTCGAGGAGCAGCGGCTTCCGCTCGGACCGCACGTAGCGCATCGCGTCTTCGAGCCCGCGATACGCGCTCTCGACGTCGTTCCCGTCGATCGTCATCGTCCGCATGCCGAACGCCTTGCCGCGGTCTGCGACGTGCGCCTCGCCGTGCTGCTCGTTGCCCGGCGTCGAGATGCCCCAGCCGTTGTTCGTCACGATGATCAGCATCGGGAGCGGAAGCGCCGGGCGGCTCGCCCAGACCAGACAGGTCGCGAAGTCGCCCTCGGCCGAGCCGGCGTCCCCGCCCTGCACGATCGTGATCGCGTCGCCGCCGACGCGCTTCTGTGCGATCGCGGTGCCGATGGCCATCGAGTACTGCACCTCGATCGGCGAGGTGATCGGCGCGACGTTCCACTCGCGCACCGCGGAGTGCCCGCAGAAGTTGCGACCGCCCGAGTAGGGATCGGTCGCGACGCTCTTCATCTGGCGGAGCGCGTCGATCGGATCGGCGCCCATCGCGAGCAGCGTGCCGCTCGATCGATAGTGGAGGTGGAGGAAGTCGTGCTCGATTCCGCGGCCCTTCTTCACGAGCAGACCGAGCGCAGCGTTGAACGCTTCCTCGCCCGGGCCGCCGATCCAGAAGTAGCCATCGCCACCGCGCTGCATGCGGATGAGACGCTCTTCGAGACAGCGGCTCTCGAGCATCAGCGCGTGCAGGCGGAGAAGAAGCTCGTTCGCGAGCGGGGCCGGCGCCGGGTCCGAGCCCCAGGGGCCAAGGCCGTGCGGGAATGCGCTCGGTGAGCTGTGGCTCATCTCGGTCATGGGCCACCTGTACCACGCGATCCGGGGCCAAGCTCCAGCCGGAAACGTGCGAAATCACTGACGCGCTGCGTCGAAAACCATGGGGCGTTCGATCGACGCGGTGCCATCGGTCATGCTCAGGTCATGAACGACTTCTCCCCGTGGATACGCCCGACCCTCCTCGGTCCGTTCCTGAGCTGCTTCGGGCTCGTCACGGCCGCGCACTTCACGCTGGGCGAGCAGGTGCTCTACAGCGGGCACCGCTTCGACTCCTGGCTCGTCTCGATGATGATCACCGGGTTCTTCGCGGCCGGCATGGTCGTGAACCTGATCCTCGCGGACGTCGCGCTGCTCCGCCTCAAGATGCGGCGTCTGCCGACGGGGCTACGCGGCTGGGCGTCGTCGATGGCCGCGCCGCTCGGCGTGTTCTTCGTCTGGAGCACGCTCGGCATGGGCCAGGGCGACTCGGTGATCGAGCTCGTCGTCCGCATCGTCGCGCCGATGGTCGCCGTGGCCTACGCGACGCGCATCGTCCTCGGGGGGCGGCCATGATCCAGGTCGGTGACGCCCTCCCCGATGCGACGCTGGGCGAGTCGCTCGCCTTCGGCGACGCGTGCCCGATGCCGCCCGCGAAGCTCAGCGCCGCAGAGATGGCGAAGGGCAAGCGCATCGCGATCTTCGGCCTCCCCGGCGCGTTCACGCCGACGTGCTCGGGCAAGCATCTGCCTGGCTACCTCGCGCTGCACGACGCGATCCTCGCCAAGGGCGTGGACGAGATCTGGTGCGTCGCCGTGAACGACGGCTACGTGATGGCGGCGTGGGGCAAGGAGCAGAACGCGATCGGCAAGATCCGCATGCTCGGGGACGGCTCGGCGACGCTCGCGAAGAAGCTCGGCGTCGACACCGACATCCCCGGGATGGGCATCCGCATGCGCCGCTTCTCGATGCTGGTCGACGACGGAATCGTGAAGCAGATCAACGTCGAAGAGTCCGGCAAGTTCGAAGTGAGCGACGCCCAGACCATGCTCACGCAGCTCGGCTGAGCGGACGCGAGCGAGGGCGCCGACACGCGATCTACGAAAGAGATCGCGTCGGCTCTTGCCCCGCGCTCACTTCGAAAGAGGACAGGACGAACGACAGCGCGACGACGCAGAGAAGAGGAGCCCAGGTGCGCATCCGCCCGCGGATACGGACGGGCAGCCGGGACTTCCTCGCGCACCCCGTCAGGCGGCGAGGATGTCCTTCAACACGATCGTCTGATCGGGGCCGACGCCGATCGAAGCGATCGTGAGGCCGGTCGCGCTCTCGATCTTGCGCACGTAGCGCTGCGCGTTCGGCGGCAGATCGTCGAAGCTCCGACACTCGTCGAGCGGCTCGGTCCACCCGGGGAGCATCTCGATCACCGCGCGCGCGTGGCCCGCGTCCGCGAAGGGCGGCTCGTCGGTCGGCGCGCCGTCGAGCTCGTAGCCGGTGCAGATCGGGATCTCGGCGAGCCCCGTCAGCACGTCGAGCTTCGTGAGCGCGAGCAGCTCGAAGCCGTTGACCTGCGCCGCGTAGCGAACGTCGGGAACCCCGAACATCCCGATGCGGCGAGGGCGCGTGGCCATCGCGCCGACCTCGTGCCCGCCTTCGAGCAAATGCCGCGCGACGAGACCGGTCAGCTCGAGCGGGAAAGGACCGGCGCCCGCGCGCGTCGAGTATGCCTTCGCGACACCCACCACACGGTCGATCAGCCGCGTCGGGATCCCCGCGCCGAGGGGTGCGGCGCCCGCGACCGTCGAGGTGCCGACGACGAACGGGTAGTACCCATGATCGATGTCGACCATCGTGCCGAGGAGCGCCTCGAGCACGACGTTGCGTCCTTCGGTGACGAACCTCCGCACGCTCTTGGCACCGTCGACGATCAGCTCCTCGAGCTCTTCGCCGCACGCGAGATAGCGCTCCGCGATCGGCGCGGCGTCCGGAACCTCGCCGCCGAGCGCGCGGATCGCGGGCGCTGCGGCCTCGAGGCTCTCGGCGAGGCGGGCGCGAAACACCTCGGGGCGAAGCAGATCTGCGATCTGGATCCCGCGCCGCGCGACCTTGTCCGCGTAGCAGGGGCCGACACCGCGGCGAGGCGCCCCGCTCGCGCCCTCCGCCTCACCGCGCAGCGTGTCGAGGAGCGCGTGATGCGGGAGCACGACGTGGGCGCGCTCACAGACGAAGAGCTTCCCGCTGAGCGCCTCCGCAGCGCGCAGCGACGCGAGCTCTTCGAGCAGGAGCAACGGATCGATCGCCATGCCTTGCCCGAGCAAGCAGGTCGAGCCGTGCCGCAGCGCCGCTCCCGGCACGAGGTGCACGACGACGCGCTCGCCCTCGACCATCAGCGACTGCACGTAGTTCGCACCGCCCGCGAAGCGCACGAGGAGATCCACGCGCGCGCCCAGGTGATCGATGATCTTGGCCTTGCCCTCGTCGCCCCACTGGGCGCCCACCATCGTGACGACGGTCATGCTCGCCTCCTTGTCGTGTGGGGCGGAACAGGGTCTCACCGCGCCCCCCGGTGCGAGTGGAGTGTCGAACGCCGATGGGGTCGACTGCAACGGGGGAACGCCGTCACGAGCTCACGCGCACCCGCCCGTGTCGGGGGAAGGCCCGACATACCGGGCCCGATTCGCACTGTAGGTTTGCTGGGTCATGCACGGCGCGGCGCGGAGGAGGATCGACGAGGCGCGCGCTTCTTCACGCGAGCATGCCGAGGGGTCGGCGCCTCGGCGCCGTGATGCGAGCTGCGAGATCGCGCTCGAGCGCGCGGGAGAACTCACGCCCGTCTTTCGGTTCGGCGGCTACGAGGTGCTCGGGCGGATCGCGGTGGGCGGCATGGCCGAGGTCTTCCTGGCCCGCGAGCGCGGGGAGGGAGAGAGCGCACGTCACGTCGCGCTCAAGGTGATCCGTGCGCACGTCGCGTCCCAGCCCGAGCTCGCGGCGCTCTTCCTCCAGGAGGGCAAGGTCGCGCTCGGGCTCGGCCATCCCAACATCTGCCACACGCACCGCTTCGGCACGCAGAACGGCCGGCCGTTCCTCGCGATGGAGCTCGTCCACGGCGTCACGCTGCGCGAGCTCTTCGCGCGGGGGAGGCGAACCGGCGTGGGGATGCCCGGCGTGATCGTCGCGAAGATCGGGTCGAGCGTCGCGGAAGCGCTGCACTCGGCGCACGTGGCGAGGGACGAGCGCGGTCGCGCCCTCGGGATCGTGCACCAGGACGTCTCGCCGCAGAACATCATGGTGGGCTACGACGGGACCGTGAAGCTGCTCGACTTCGGCGTCGCCTCGACGTCGATCGAGCGCGCGAGCGTCGGGGACGTCGAGGCGAGCCACGTGACCGTGCGCGGCAAGACCGCCTATCTCTCGCCCGAGCAGTGCGGCGGAGAGCCGGTCGACGCGCGCTCCGACGTGTTCTCGCTCGGCGTGGTGCTCTTCGAGATGCTGACGGGGTCGCGGCTCTTCGCGCGGTCGAGCAGCGTCGACGCGATGCGGGCCATCGCGTGCGAGCCCCTCCCCGCGCTGCCGCCGTCGGTCCCACCGCCGCTTCGGAGCGTCCTCGAGCGTGCGCTCGAGAAGGACCCGCGCGATCGCTATCCGAACGCCGCGATGATGCAGGAGGACCTCGAGCGTTATCTCGTCGAGAACGGGAGCGTCGTGACGTCGCGGACGATCGCCGGGGAGCTCGAGGGCTTGCTCGGGCGGGACTACGGCAGGGGCCCGCTCCTCGACTCCTCGAACGAGGGCGTCGCCTGGCTGCGCTCCGAGGTGGAGACGCTGGTCGAGCCGATCCCGCTCGTCGCGCGACGAACGCGCGTGGCCCCGCGGCGCAGGGCGACCGCGATCCTCGGTGTGGTCGCGCTCGCCGTGATGTACGCGTTCGTCCTCGATGCGACGCGGGCGCGAACGGATCTGTCGATCCGGACGGAGACACCGCGCGCGGAACCGACTGCGGCTGCTGCGCTCGAGACAGCGCCCATGGAGACGGCGGTCGTCCCGACGCCGGCCTTCACCCGCGAAGCGCCCGCGCTCGAGCCCGTCGAGGTCGAGACGGCCCACGTCGACAGATCACCCGGGCGCGCGGAGAGAGGTCGTCACCAACGCCGACGGCGTCGCCTCGCGGTGACGGTCGCGGCGACCGCTAGGACGAGCGTCGAGACCGACGCGGCGGCCGTCGAGGTCGAAGCGGGGACCGTCGACGATCCACCGGTCGCCGTCGTCGAGCACGAACCGGCGCCCACGATCGAGGAGCCGCAGACCCTCGCCGTGGTCGCCCCGCCGCTCTGAGCGACGCGCGCGATCTCGCGGCCTCGCTCGACGCGTGACAAGCTCGCGCCGTGATCGAGCCCCGCTGTCTCGCCATCTTCTGCAGCTCCACGCTCGGCAACGAACCCGCCTTCGCCGACGCCGCGCGCGCCATCGTCCGCGGATGCGCCGCGCGCAAGCTCGACATCGTCTACGGCGGCGCGAAGGTCGGCCTCATGGGCGTCGTCGGAGACGAGGCGCTCGCCCAGGGCGTGCACGTCACGGGCGTGATCACCCACGGCCTCGTCGAGCGCGAGGTCGCGCACGTGAGCCTCAGCCAGTCGCACGTCGTAGAGACGATGCACGACCGCAAGACCCGCATGGCCGATCTCGCCGGCGCGTTCGTGGCGCTTCCGGGCGCGATCGGAACCATCGAGGAGATCTTCGAGCAGTGGACCTGGCGCTGGCTCGGCATCCACGAGAAGCCCATCGCGTTCCTCGACACGGACGGCTACTGGACGCCGATGCTCGACGCGCTCGCCGGCATGGCGCAGCGCGGGATCGTGCGCGAAGGCCATCGCGCGATCCCGATCGTGGAGCGCGATCCGGAAGCGCTGCTCGATCGCCTCATCGGCCGCTGACCGCTACGCGTCGTGATGAGGCACGCGTCGCCCGCGCTCACTCGTCGTCGGCCGCGAGCTTCGCCAGGACGCTGAGGTCCTCGAGGGTCGTGGTGTCGCCGCTCACGCCCTTGCCGGCAGCCACCTCCTTCAGGAGGCGGCGCATGATCTTCCCGCTGCGCGTCTTCGGCAGCATGTCCGTGAAGCGGATGTCGTCCGGGCGCGCGAACTTGCCGATCTCGTTCGCGACGTGATCGAGGAGCTTCGCGCGGAGCTCCTTCGAGGGCTCCTCGCCGCTCTTCACGGTGACGAACGCGACGAGCGCCTGGCCCTTGAGCTCGTCCGGGCGTCCGACGACGGCGGCCTCGGCGACCGAGCGGTGTGCGACGAGCGCGCTCTCGATCTCGGCGGTGCCGAGGCGGTGTCCCGCGACGTTCACGACGTCGTCGACGCGGCCCATCACCCAGAAGAACCCGTCCTGGTCTTTCCGTGCGCCGTCGCCCGTGAAGTAGACGGGGCACGTCGAGCCGGGGACGTCCATGAAGATCTCCGGGAAGCGCGTGAAGTACGCCTCGCGGAAGCGCTCGTCGTCGCCATAGATCGTCCGCATCATGCTCGGCCACGGCCTCGTGACGACGAGCAGACCGCCCTCGTTCGGGCCGGCCTCCGTGCCGTCCTCGCGCAGGATCTTCGGCGCGACGCCGAAGAAGGGGAGCGTGCACGAGCCAGGCTTGGTCGAGATCGCGCCCGGGAGCGGCGTCATCATCATCGCGCCCGTCTCGGTCTGCCACCACGTGTCGACGATCGGGCACTTGTCGTCGCCGATCGTGCCCCGGTACCACATCCACGCTTCCGGGTTGATCGGCTCGCCGACGGTGCCGAGGAGACGGAGAGAGCTGAGGTCGTGGCCCGCGGGGAACTGATCGCCCCACTTGATGAACGCGCGGATCGCAGTCGGCGCGGTGTAGAGGATCGAGACGCCGTGGCGCTCGATGATCGACCAGAAGCGGCCCGGATCGGGCTGGTTGGGCGCCCCCTCGTACATCAGGCACGTCGCGCCGTTCGCGAGCGGCCCGTAGACGATGTAGCTGTGGCCGGTGACCCAGCCCACGTCGGCCGTGCACCAGTAGACGTCGTCTTCCTGGAGATCGAAGACGTACTTCGTCGTGGCGTGGGCGCCGACCATGTAGCCGCCGGTCGTGTGGAGGACGCCCTTCGGCTTTCCCGTCGTGCCAGACGTGTAGAGGACGAAGAGCGGCGCCTCGGCGGGGAGCTCCGCCGCCTCGTGCTTGGCGGACGCGGTCTCCATCACGGCGTGCCAGTCGTGGTCGCGACCGATCTGCATCGAGATCTCGTTGTGAGTGCGCTTGAGGACGACGGTGTGCTTCACGCACGGCGCCTCGAGGATCGCCTTGTCGACGTTCGCCTTGAGCGGGACGACCGCGCCGCGGCGCCACGCGCCGTCCTGAGTGACGATGACCTCGGCCTTCGCGTCGTTCACGCGGTCACGCACGGCCTCGGCTGCGAAGCCGCCGAAGATGACCGTGTGGACGGCGCCGATGCGCGCGCACGCGAGCATCGCGATCGCGGCCTCGGGGACCATGCCCATGTAGATCGCGACGCGGTCACCCTTCCGGATGCCGAGCTTCTTCAGCACGTTCGAGAACTTGCAGACCTCGCGGTGGAGCTGGCCGTAGGTGTAGACGCGCTGGTCACCCGGCTCGCCCTCGAAGATGAGCGCCGCCTTGTTCCTGCGGCCGTCGGTCAGGTGCCGATCGAGACAGTTGTAGGCGAGGTTCGTGGTGCCGTCGTCGAAGTAGGTCGCGTGTGGCGCGCGCGAATAGTCGAGGCCCTTGGTCGGCTCCTTGAACCAGTGGAGCTCCTTCGCGCGCTCGAGCCAGAACGCGTCCGGCTCGCTCATGCTGCGCGCGTACATCGCGTCGTACTCGGCGCGCGACTTGATCCGAGCCTTCTCGGCGAAGGCCGGCTGGGGCTCGAAGATCCGGGACTCGCGCGAGACGCTTTCGATGGAGCTCATCTGTGCTTTCCTCCGAGGGACGGGAGGATGGCAGAGCGAGCGCCGCGAAGGGAAGCGCTGCGTCAGCCCGGAAGCCCGAGCTCGAGCGTGCTGAAGAAGGCCTCCGGCACCGTGTCCAGGTCCCTGTCGCTCCCGCTTCGCGCGACCATCTCCATGAGCACGACCACCGAGCCGTCGCTCACGACGAGGAACCAGCCCTCGTCGCCGCGCTCGGTGGCGTCCCGGAGCGCGAGGAAGCGCGCGGGATGGCCGTCGAGCGTTCGGCACACGTCCCGATCGACCGTCTGCCCTTCGATGAGCCCTCCGGCGAGCTCGTCGACCGCGTCCTGCGCGTGCCCGTGGCTCCCGTCGAGCGTGTGGAGGATCACGACGCGGTAGAGCGGCTCCGTTCCTCCCTCCGGTGTCGAGAGCGAGATGCGCTCGAAGTGACCGTTCTCCACGACGCGCTCGCCGCGCTCGACCTCGCCGGGGATCCGGAACGCGACGTGGCTCGCCGCGTGTGAGTAGCGGCGCGAGCCACCCGAGGGCGGCGAGACGACGATCCCGAGGCGCGGCGGATCGAAGCGCGTCGGGCAGCCGGAGACCAGCGCGAGCGCGACAAAGGCGAGCGAGCTGACGAGGCTCCGGACGATCACGCCGCGCTCTAGAGGCGGAAGCCCAGGTCGAAGAGGTGCACGACGTGGAGGCGATCGATGTCGACCTCGATCGTGTAGCCGATGACGATCGGGCCGAGCTGGAGGTTCAAGACGGCCATCGGGCGGACCGACCAGCGCTGGGTGTGCTCGTTCGTGAGGACGACGACCGGCGACATGCCGCTGTCGTCGATCGTCGCGCGCCGGACGTCGGCGCTGGCGCTCGTGACGGAGCCGCCGAGGCCCAGCTCGAAGTGCGCGCCCCAATTGCCGAGCGTCACGAGCTGGCGGAACGCGACGTACGCATCGCCGCGGAAGCGCTCGTTGTTCAGACCGAGCGCGTCGCTCCCCGTCGGCGAGTCGACGCGATTGAGGTAGTGGAAGCGCCCCGCGAGGACGAACGAGTCGAACGCGGTGAGCCCGAGCGTCAGGTAGCCGCCCATCGGGCCGCCCGGATCTTCGTAGGCCATCGCGAGACCCAGGCCGAGGAAGAACGTGACGCGACCGCCATAGCCCTCAGGGTGATCGATGCGCGACTCCAGATCTGCGATCGCGGAGCGCGACGCGCCGAGGTGGACCGGCTCACCCCAACCGGCGAACCCCATCGAGAGCATCGCCAGGACACGTCCTTCGCAGTCGAGGACCGCGCCGCCCGAGCTCGCCGTGGCGAGCGGTGCGTCGAGCTGGACCGAGCGATCGCCGATCGCGCTCAGCGTGCCCGTGCTCGTGTGGAGCCCGGAGAGGCCCGCCGTGCTCGGACCGCCGTGGACGCGAAGGCCCGCGACGTACGAGAGCACCACGATCGAGGCGCCCGGCGTGAGCGCATCGACGTCGGCCAGCGGAAGCGGCACGCCCGGGAGCGGCGCGCCGAGCTCGAGCATGGCGAGGTCGTCGTCTCCCGCCGAGTTGACGATGTGCGCAGAGCGGACGTTCCCGTCGACGTCCGTCACGCTCACGTCGTGGCCGTCGCGCACGATCCGGAACGACGTGATGACGTGCGAGGCATCGTGGAAGAGGAAGCCCGAGCCTCGCGACTCGCCGGAGGAGACGAGGACGACCGACGCGCGCGCGATGGACGACGCATGCTCCGCACACGTCTCGGCGCGCTCGGTCACCGACTCGACGTCGGCGACCACCGTCACTCGCGGAGCCGGAGCGACCTGGGCGATCGGCTCGATCGGCTCGCCGCCGGGCACGCTCGCGGACGCCTGGGCGTCCTGTGCGAGCGCGCATGGCGCGGCGGAGAGCGTGATGGAGAGCGCGGCGAGACCGATCAGGCGAGACGAAGTGTGCATGGCGCTCCTTAGTACGGCTGACCGGAATGGGGAACCCGAACGGGTCGATCTCGATCGACCGGGAACGAGAATCAATGGGTGGGTCCGTTCTCGGTGACGAGCTGAGGCTCCGCCTGAGCGTCGAGCGGCGCAGGTTGCCGAGGCGCCGCGAGTGCGGCACACGCGCGAGATGCGTCTTCACCATCACCCGCTCTCGCCCTACTCACGCAAGGTCACGATCGCCGTGGCGATGCGGAAGGATCCGATCGAGCTGGTCGAGATCCAGCTCGGCGGGGGCGCGCTGAAGAAGCCCGAGTTCCTGGCGATGTCGCCCTTCGGCAAGATGCCGGTGCTCGAGACGCCGGACGGCACGATCTTCGAGTCCACGTCGATCATCGAGCTCCTCGAGGAGAACGGGCCGCGCGTGCTGCTGCCGGACGGGCTCGAGCGCCTGGCTCGACACTGGGATCGCATCTCGGACCACTACCTGCTCCCGCCCTACGCCACGCTCTTCTGGGAAGCGGGCACGCCCAAGGCCGAGGAAGCGCGCAGGACCGTGAAGACGGCGTAGGAGGTGCTCGGCGAGCGCCTGAAGACGAGCCGATTTCTCGCTGGCGACGCGTTCACTCTCGGCGACATCGGCGCGGCCATCGCGGTCGACGGGCTCGCGCGCGAAGGGATCGCGACACCGTCGGCGCTCTCGGGGTGGCTCGGTCGATGTCACGAGATCGAGGCGGTGCGCGCATCGCGTGAAGCGGCGCTTCCGTTCGTCGAGTCGACGAGGCCGATGCGCGCCATCAAGCGCTGACCGGTGCCGAAGCGGGACCGGAGACAGGCGTGCCGAAGCGGGACCGGAGACAGGCGTGCCGAAGCGGGACCGGAGACAGGCGTGCCGAAGCGGGACCGGAGACAGGCGTGCGGATGCCGTGCGATGCTCTCTCCATGCGCACACTCGCTTGGCTCACGGTCTTGCTCTCTCTGGTGATCGGCTGCGACGGCGGAACGACTCCCGCGCCGGACACCGGGCCTGCTCGCGACGCGGGACCGCTGCCCGACACGGGACCGCTGCCCGACACCGGACCGCTGCCCGACACCGGACCGCTGCCCGACACCGGCGTTGCACCGGGCGACACGCACTACTTCCCGGCCGGCGCCATCTGGACCACAGACGTCTACGACGCGACGCCCGCGGGCGACTCGACGGCACAGATCGCGGGGCTTCGCGCGGGCGGTGGCTGGGGCAACGGAGACACCTTCCAGATCGACTTCTCGATCGACGTGCTGAGCGCGGACGCAGCGACTCCGCTTCGCTCGTTCGAGCCGACGGGCGACTTCTACGATCCCGACTGCGACAACCAGCCGATGCCGGTCCCGGCGGGGGGCAACGTCGAGGGCGAAGACGCCTACGCGTGCACGAACGATGGTGACTGTCACCTCATCGTCTTCAATCCCGTGATGAACCGCCTCTACGAGATGTGGCGCGCCAACATCGATGGTACCGACACCTTCTATGGTGGCTGTCTCGCCGTCTGGGACACGAGCCGCATCTATGGCCCGAACGGGCGTGGCCTCCAGTGCACGAGCGCCGACGCCGCGGGCTTCCCCATCGCGCCTCTTCTCTTCACGGCCGACGAGGTCGCGGCGGGCGAGATCAACCACGCGATCCGCTTCATCCTCCCGAACAACCGCGTTCAGCGCGGCTTCGTCCCTCCCGCGACGCACGGCACGAACACCACCGGCGGCGCCGGCGCACCGTACTACGGCGTGCACTTCCGCCTTCGGCGCGACTTCGACGTCGCGAGCCTTCCTTCCGAGGGCGCGCGGGTCGTCGCGCGGGCGCTCCAGCACTACGGCATGTTCCACGCGGACGGCGGCAACATCGCGCTCACCGCGCAGAGCGATCGCCACACGACCGCGCACTGGGACGGACTGCTCGACTCGCACGATCTGTCGTCGCTCGACGTCGAGGACTTCGAGGTCATCGACCACGGCGCGTCGATGCCGGTCACCTTCGACTGCGTTCGCGAGCCGTAGTCCCGCTCGTCGGAGAGGGCCAGCGACAAGTCGGGGTTCCACATGCTCTCGAGGACGCGCTGCCGGCTCGTCGCGCGATCGGCGTTCATCGTCTGCGCTGGCGGCGTCGAGCACCCCACGCGATCGCGGCCGCCGCCGCGCGCGCTACGGGGGCGTCGCCGCCGCGATGGGGGGCGGCGGGTAGCGCACCACTTCGGGATCCTGCAACGGGACGCGGAGCAGCGTGCCGTCCGCAAGGAGCGCATACCACCCCACCGCGCGAACGACGCCCTCGTAGCGCGCGTCGCTCGCCGGGTGCGCACCGCAGTCCC
>JBBSAT010000169.1:0-16606 GCA_038252025.1 Polyangiales bacterium
CCCGTGCTCCTCATCGGCGAGACGGGCGTCGGAAAGGAAGTCCTCGCTCGAGAGATCCATGGGAAGAGCAAGCGCAGCGCCGGCGCGTTCATCGCGCAGAACTGCGGCTCCCTCGTCGACACGCTCGCCGAGGCGACGCTCTTCGGCCATGAGCGCGGCTCCTTCACCGGCGCGCAGGCGCGTGCGCTGGGCGTCTTCGAGGCGGCCTCGGGCGGCACGCTCTTCCTGGACGAGATCGGCGAGCTGAGCGCGGCGAGCCAGGTCCGCTTGCTCCGTGTGCTCGAGCAGAGCGAGATCGTGCGGGTCGGAGCGACGCGCCCCACGCCGATCGACACGCGCATCGTCGCCGCGACGCACAGGGACCTCGACGCGATGACCCGCGCCGGAACGTTCCGGTCCGACCTGCTCTATCGCCTCGACGTGGTGCGCATCGTCATCCCGCCGCTCCGTGATCGTCCGGGCGAGCTCGCTGCGCTCTCCGACGCGATGCTCCGCGAGCTCGATCCCTCGGGCGCGATCCGCTTCGGAGACGACGCGCGCAAGGCGATCGCGATCCATGCGTGGCCCGGCAACGTGCGCGAGCTGCGGAACGCGATCGCGCGCGCGATCGCTCTACGCGACGGGGACGTCCTCCGAGCGACACAGTTCGCGATCAGCCCCGGCGCGGCGTCTCTGTCAGCGGGCCCGTTGCGGAGCGCAGTGAGCGACGTCGAGCGGGACGCCATCGTGGCGGCCCTCGATGCGACGGGCGGCAACCGAACCCACGCGGCCTCGCGGCTCGGCATCGCGCGCCGAACGCTGCTGTACAAGATCGAGCGCTACGGGATCGTCGCCCCCAAAGCCCCCCGAGAGCGCTGATGGCCCGGCCCGGCCCACGCAACGCAGATGGGACGTCGAGGCGCTGCGGCGCGAGTTCCACGCGCGGCTGGATCGCATCCTTCGCACGCGTCGCGGCCACCGCGATCCTGCTCGGATGCGGCGGCCCCGGTGAGGCGAGGGACGATGCCGGCAGCGATGCCGCGGCGGGAGCCGACGCGGGGACGCCCGCCTCGGTGCTCCTTCGAGCCCGTGTGGACAGCACACAGCTCTCGGGCGGCGTGACTCTCGAACGTCTCACGATGGGCGCGATCACGGTGCGCGTGCCGAACGATCGCGGAGACCTCCTCGGGGGCGTCGGTCGATCGTTCGAGCTCATGACCGAGCCGGTGGATGTCCTTCTCGAGGGCGCCGAGCCCGCCGTGTACGGCTCGGCGGAGATCGACCTCGGCAGCGGGAGCTGGGGGCCTGCGCTCGAGCTGCGTCTCGCGGATGGGGCGACGACGATCGAGATCCGCGTCGACGAGCCGCTCGCGCTCAGCGCGCGTTGCACGGCGCCGATCGTGCTCGCGCCGGGCGGGCAGCTGGTGCTCACGATGAACCTGCTCGTCGACGAGATCGACGACGCGCTGCACGTCGAGCCCCTTCCGGCACCGATCGACGGCGTCGTCGTCGTCGATCGGGCGACCGCGCCGCGCACCATCGACGCGCTGATCATCGAGATGGAAGAGGCGACTCGGCTCGCTTGCGAAGCGACCGACGCGCACTGAAGGTCTGACCGAATACTTTGGTGAGCGCGCGTGCGCGCGGCTCTCGTTCGATCGGCCGTGCGCCAGCCGAGCTCAGCGAGCCCAGTAGTCGCCGAAGAGGGAGGCGCCCGCCCAGGCCACCTCTGGACAGCTGATGTTCCCGTTGCCGTCGAGATCCTGCGCGGCGCCCACGCGATGCGCATGGAAGGCGGATCCGGGCCGGATCGTGACCACCAGGTTCGCCGCGACCCGCAGACAGTCGTTCGTGTAGCCGAGCACGGACTGCTCGATGCTGGGATCGACCGTCCCGTCGAACGCTTCGAGATCCGAGACGACGCCGGACAGCGCGATGGACGCACGGAACGCTGCGAAGACCTGCTCGGGCGACGGACAGACGACCGCCGTCGCGTCGATGGTCACGCCCGGATTTCCATCAGCGTCCTCATCGAGCGCCAGCGCGGCATCCGCCATCGTCGGGAGCGGATCGGTGTCCGGCATCGCGAGGTCCGCGCCGATGGTCACGAACGTCCGAGGCGGCCTGAACGTCGCGCCGATCGGATCGGCCGCGGTGAGGTAGTCGCCCTCCAGATCGATCACGTGCCTCCGGATCGCACCCTCCGCCGCGGGCGTGAAGTGCAGATCGGCGAGCCCGCGGATGCTCGCGAGATCGATGACGCACGCCTGGAGACGCACGCGGACGCTGGTCCCATGCTGAAGCATGCGCACGCGATAGAGCTGACGCGTCTCGAGATCGACCACGACGTTCGCGAGCACGGCGACCTCCAGGGCGTAGATGCCGGTGAGGGGGCCCGCGTCGGTCAGATCCCAGTCCTCGAGAGGCTCGTCGGGGACGTCCGGCGGCCCAGCGTCGGAGCGCCCCGCATCGTGCCCAGCGTCCGTCGATGCGTCGCAGTCGGGCGGGCAGTGCTCCTCGCGAACGAACGCGTAGCCGTCGGAGCTCGGACCGCACGAGAGCAGTGAGCCGACGAGCAGGGCGAGCCCGGCGCTTCGCTTCACCATCGCGCCTCCGCCGAGATCTGGACCGAGGGCACGACGCCACCGAACACGTAGCCGGGGTACCCCGGGTTTCCGGTCCACGACGCATCGTTCCGGAAGCGCCGGAAGTCCTTCTCTTCGCGCGCTTCGTCGAGGATCGAGAGCCGGAAGCTCCCGCGCAGGGTGAAGGGGAGGTCGGCCTGTCCCGTGAGCGTGTCGAGCGCGGCCGCGAGCCCGAGCGACGCGTGGTGTGTGTCGTTGATCAGCAGGTTCGACGGCCCGCCGAAGTTCGAGAACGGAGCGCGGACGAAGCGATAGCCGGCGAGGACGTCGAGGCCGGCGATCACGGTGACGCGCACGCCGACCGCCGGGACGAAGATGTCCCCGAAGCGTCCGGGAGCGGCGTCGAAGTTCCCGGTGGTCGCCTCGGCCCAGTGCTCCCAGGTCAGATCGGCCGAGAGCTCGAGCGCGGGGATCGGGCGGACCGCGGCACCGATGGACACCTCGTGAGGTCGGACCCAGTGCGCGAAGCGGTGCACGTAGCCGATGTCGCCGAGCCCCGGGACGCCCTGAACCCGGCTCCAGCCCCAGTCGTCCACGTAGCTCGCGCCGCGATACGTCACGCCGATGCGCAGCTCCGGGATGGGCATCACCGCGACCGATGCGATCGGTGACACGCGCGCGCTCACGGCGCCTCGCGCGCCGATCCGGGTCCCGACGTCGATGATGTTGTCGCCCGTCGTCGCGTCGACGTAGGTGTCGACGTGCGTGACGACCGCGCTGGTGAACAGCTCGACGGCGAGCGCGAGCCGCGCCGCGATCCCGAACGAGAGCCACTCGACGGGCCGGTATGCAAGGCCCGCCTCGATCGAGAGGTGGGAGCTCCCGTCGGTGAGCGTCATCCACTGCACGTCGTCGTCCGGGCGGACCGTGTACGAGAACATGCTGGAGACCGGCGTCGAGATGGCGATCGCACCGACGAGCCCCTCGAGCCCGAGCTCGTGGGCCAGATCGAAGCGGGCCCCGATGACGACGGAGCTCGTCTCGGCGATGCGCGCGGTGTTGATCGGAGCTCCATCCAGACCCGTGACGTGCAGGACGGGGCTACCGAAGACGTAGCCGATCTGGAGCTCGGCTCCCCCCGGTCGCATGCCACGGTACGCGAGGAGCGCAGGCGCGTAGTGGAGCGACGCGAAGCCGACCGGCACGGCGGTGACGGCCCCGCCGAGCGCAGCGGCCTCCGGCCCGAGCCCGAGGTCGTCCTCGAGATCGGCATGCGCGACGGACGCCGTCATGAGGATCAGCGCGACCAGCCCGGCTCGGCTCACGGCGTCACCTCGCTCTCGACATCGCTCTCGACATCGCTCTCGACATCGCTCTCGACATCGCTCTCGACATCGCTCGCGCTCGCGCTGTCCGGATCCGTGTGCGCGCCGAGCGAGAGCGTCAGCGAGAGTCCCGCCTGCACGTACACGATCCCCGCGCTCACCGAGGGAAATCCGAGCGCCTCGATCTGCTGTCCGGGCACCGACGGCCGTGCGTCCCCGAGCGCCCCTCGGTCCTTCGTGAAGCCGATGGAGTCGACCACGTGCCCCCGCACGTACAGGTCGACGTGCACCGGCGCATGGACGAGCCGCTCGAGATCGATCCCGAAGCCACCCGTGAGCACGTGACGGTCAGCATCGAGATAGCTCGAGACGGCGATCTGGGGGGCCACCGGCGTGGGCTCCCACGCGTAGCCGAGGCGCAACGCCGCCCAGCGATCGATCACGTACTCCACGCTGGCGCGCAGCGACACGGTGTCGTGGAAGCGCGGATTTGGGACCTCGTTGTGGATCGTCCGGTACCCGCCCCAGTTCGACCACGTGAGGTCGGTCGAGAACGAGAGCTCGGGCGTCGGCGTGAACGCGAGACCGACAGCGACCTGGTCGGGCGAGAAGACGTCCGTGAAGTCGAGCGGATCGTTCGCGAGCACGCTCCCCGCGCGAAGGTTCACGGGCCCCGCGGCGCGGAGGGTCACGCCCTGGCGATACGCCACGCCCACGGCGAACTCACGCACGGGCGCGTAGCGGAGCCCGACGAGCATGGCCGCACCGAACTGAACGTCGCGATCGAGACGTACGATCACGCCGTCGTCGACGGTCTCGCCGCGCGAAGCGTCGTACGACACGGCCGTCGGCGCGATCAAGGTCGGCGCGACCGTGACGCCGATCCCGACGTCGATTCCCGCGGGAAGCGAGACTCCGAGCGCGAACGTTGCCGCGGTGCGCTCGAGCCGCGTGCCGTACAGCGGCGCCTCCGGAATGTCGTCGCGTGTCGGCGCCTCCACCGTGATGATCCCGGACGAAGGCACGTGAACCGCGGCGCCGAGGTGCACGCGACGAAGCCAGTCCGGGCCGGGCAGCGGAACCACGAGCGAGATCCCGTAGCCGCCGATCGCCCGATCGCTCGTCGTCGCCGCTTCGCCTGGACGCGCCCAGCCCAGGTGCATGTACGCGGCATGCCCGAGCAGCGTGACCGTCGTGCGATCGAGATCGGCGATGCCCGCCGGGTTGATGCCGATGGCGCTCGTGTCGCCGGCCCGCGCCGTGACTGCATCCGCCAGCGCGGCCGCGCGCGCGGACTCTCCGTCCTGTGCACCCGAGTCGGCGCGCGCCACGCTCGGCAGCAGACCGAGGACGAGCGCGATGGCCACGAGCCACCTCACGGCGCGGGCGCTCGCGGCGCGAGATCCGTTCGCGGCAAGCAGCGCGAGGTGGGCACATCGCACGCGAAGCACGCCTCGCAGTCCCCGTCGTCGTCGCACGAGTGGTTGGGGATGCAGCTCGCCACCTCGACCGCGCACACCCCGGAGGTGCAGTCGGAGTCGGCGGTGCAGCGCTCGCGCACGGCCGGCGTGATCGAGACCGTCCGGAGCGTCGTCGCCGTCCCGCCAGCGCCGTTCGTCACCGTCAGCGCGACGTGCAGCGGGCGGTCTCCAGGGCTCGTGACGGCGAGCGCGTCCGACGTGAGCGTCCCGGCCGTGATCACCGCTGCGGCGCCCGAGAGCGTCCACGCGAAGCGGAGGGGCGCCTCATCCGGATCCGGCGCGACCGGGACCAGCGTCAGGTGGACGCTCGAGTTGCTTCCGTCGAGCAAGACCTCGGTGTGGTGGGCGTCCCCTTCACACAAGGTCGCCGGCGAGAGCGCGACGACCGCCGAGGGCGGGTCTGGAGGCGGACCTCCGCACGCCAGCAGAAGCAAAGAGACGAGTACGACGCGGCCGAGCATCCGGGCGCTCATCGTACACAAACCGGGACGGCGCGGACGCCCTCGGAGATCGACAATCGGCTCCCGCCGCGGTCAGTACCTCACCCCGAGCGCAGCCCCGAGCGTGGGCCCGAACGCGGACCGCCCGACGGTCTCCGAGAGCGATGCTTGCGCCCGTGCGAGCGAAGCGCGCGTCGCCTCGTCGGGAGCCGCGGTCGACAGCGACACGCGATGCGCGAACGCGTGCGCCCAACCCAGCGCGAGACGAAAGTACACGTGGTCCAGAAGCTCCGTCTGCCAGGCGATCTCCGCGTGCACGGCATCGATGTTCAGATCGAGCCCGAGCACGCCCTCTCCGGAGCCGCCGATCAGCCCCATCCCCGCCAAGCGGTGCGACCAGAGCATCGCGTACCCAACGTAGAGCTCGATCCCCGGCGTCCCGGCGGGTCGAATGCCGAGCCCGAATTCCAGGAAGGTCGCGCCAGCGAGAAGCGTCGTGGCGTCGTTTGCGTCGCCGACGTTCCACGCGCCCAGGTCGGTGCCGATGTCCCCCACCGCGTCGACGTATGCGTTCGGCACCGCGCCCGCCGACACACGAACGACCACGTGCTCCGGCACCTCGAGCGCGAGAGCACCGCCCACCACGATCGGCAGCGCGGTCACGAGGGTCGCGTCCAGCGCGAACTCGGCGGAGTCGTGCGCGCATGGACGGATCGGCGAGGAAAGATCGTGCGCTCCATCGGGCGTCTGCGCGCTCGCCACGACGGGCACCGCGAGGGAGATCGCGAGAGCAGACGCCGCCACCGCGAGACGGCGTCCGAAGAAACAGGCACTCGTCATCTTCGGCGACCTCCCGCGAGGCTGTTCGGTGCGCAGGGCCCCCGCATCATTCGAACGACGCGCGGACGCTTCTTCGCGTGGGGATCACAGGGTGCGGACGAACGTGGTTGAACCGAGCGATCCCGTTCGCTAGAAGCCGCGCCTCTCATGAGCGATCTCGACACCCCCCACGCGTTCGATCCCGTCCCCTTCGTCGCGCAGGAGCTCCGCCTTCCGCCGCGCGGCGTCGCCGCCGTCGTGAAGCTCCTCGTCGACGGAGCGACCGTTCCGTTCATCGCTCGTTACCGGAAGGAAGTGACCGGCGGCCTCGACGAGGTGCAGATCCGCGCCATCGAGGAGAAGCGGGCCTACGTCATCGACCTCGAGGATCGGCGCGCCGCGATCCTCGCGGAGATCGAGAAGCAGGGAAAGCTGACCCCGGAGCTGCGCGCCAAGATCCTCGCGCAGGTCAGCAAGGCGGCGCTCGAGGATCTGTACCTCCCCTACAAGCCAAAGCGCCGAACGCGGGCGACCATCGCCAAGGAGCGCGGCCTCGAGCCGCTCGCGCTGCGCCTCCTCGCGCAGCCCAAGGATGGTAGCCCCCGCGAGGAGGCCGAGGCGTTCGTCAGCGTCGAGAAGGAAGTGCCCACCGTGGAGGCCGCGCTCGCGGGCGCCCGCGACATCGCGGCGGAGGTGATCGCCGAGAGCGCGGACGCGCGCGCCGCCGTTCGAGAGACCTTCGAAAAGGAAGGCGTTCTGATCTCGGCGGCCGTTCCCGACAAGACCAAGGAGCCGACCAAGTTCGAGGCGTACTACGCGTACGAGGAGCCAGTCCGGACGATGCCGTCGCACCGCTTCCTCGCGATCCGGCGCGGTGAGCGCGAGGGCTTCCTCCGCGCGGACGTGAAGATCGACGCGGAGCGCGTCCTTCCTCGGCTCGAGCGCGTCGCCAAGCTCGACCGAGAGAGCCCGTTCTGCAGCGAGCTCGAGAACGCGGTCGCGGACTCGCTCAAGCGCCTCCTCGCGCCGAGCGTCGAGAACGACGTCCGCATCGACCTCAAGCTTCGCGCCGATCGCGGCGCGGTGGACGTATTCGCCGACAACCTCAAGAACCTCCTCCTCGCGGCGCCGCTCGGCGCGCGATCCGTCATCGGCGTCGACCCGGGGCTGCGCACCGGCTGCAAGGTGGCGGTCGTCGATCGAACCGGGAAGTTCGTCGAGAACACGACGATCTACCCGTCGCAAGGCGCCGCGCGCGAAGACGAAGCGCGGCGCGTCATCGTCGCGCTGACCCGGAAGTACGAGCCCTTCGCGATCGCCATCGGCAACGGGACGGCGGGCCGCGAGACCGAGTCGTTCGTGAAGAAGGCGCTCTCCGAGGCGGGCCTCGGAACCACGATCGTCGTCCCGGTCAGCGAAGCCGGCGCGAGCGTGTACTCGGCCAGCGACATCGCGCGCGAGGAGTTCCCGGAGCTCGACCTGACCGTGCGAGGCGCCATCTCGATCGCGCGGCGACTGCAGGATCCGCTGGCGGAGCTCGTGAAGGTCGACCCGAAGTCGATCGGGGTCGGCCAGTACCAGCACGACGTCCACCAGCCCCTGCTCGGTCGAAAGCTCGGCGAGGTCGTGGAGAGCTGCGTGAACGCCGTGGGCGTGGAGCTCAACACGGCATCGAGCTCGCTGCTCGGCTACGTCGCCGGCCTCGGCGCGTCGCTCGCGAAGAAGATCGTGAAGCACCGGGAAGAGCACGGCGCCTTCGCCAGTCGGAAGGCGCTCCTCGAGGTGAGCGGGCTCGGGTCTCGTGCGTTCGAGCAGAGCGCCGGGTTCCTCCGGGTCGCCGAGAGCGAGCACCCCCTCGACCGAAGCGCCGTGCACCCGGAGCGCTACGCGCTCGTCGAGCGGATCGCGAAGGACCTCGGCAGCTCCGTCCGCGAGCTCGTCGGAAACGCCGACCTGGTCAAGCGCATCGACGTCGCCAAGTACGTTGGCGAGGGCCTCGGCGAACCGACGCTGCGCGACATCGTGAGCGAGCTCGGCAAGCCGGGCCGCGATCCGCGCGCGAGCTTCGAAGCGCCCCGCTTCCGCGACGACGTGCAGTCCCTCTCCGATCTGAAGGAAGGGATGATCCTCGAAGGCGTCGTCACGAACGTCACGGCGTTCGGCGCGTTCGTGGACGTGGGCGTGCACCAGGACGGCCTCGTCCACGTGAGCCGGCTCGCCGACCGCTTCGTGAAGGAGGCGAGCGAGGTCGTGAAGGTGGGCGACCGCCTCAAGGTGAAGGTCCTCGAGGTCGACCTCGTTCGGAAGCGCATCTCGCTCTCCGCGCGGATGGACGACGACGCCCAGCGCGGCGGTCCGAGGCCGCCCGATCGCGGCCCGGGCCCTGGACGCGGCGCGCCGCCACCGCCGAAGCGCGAGTTCTCCAACAACCCTTTCGCGAAGCTCGGCGGCAAGCGCTGAACTACGATGCGGCCCGTGCGAAGGGCTGGTCTCCTCCTGCTGTTCTTGCTCGGGGGATGCCCGCCGACGCTCTCCGCGCCACGCGGTGACGAGCACCTCCGCGCGATGGCCGAGGCCGACCGCCACCACACCGCCGGGCGCGACGCGCTGGCGATCGAGTCCTGGCGCGAAGCCGCCAGCACCGCGGAGCGCCGCGTCGATCGGGACGAGGCCGAGCACCGCGCGGCGCTCTCGCTCCGGCGCGAGGGTCAGTGGGAAGAGGCGCTGACGCTCTTCGACGCGATCGCCGCGCGCGAGCCCATCTCGAGACGCACGGTGCGCGCGATGTACGAGGCCGCGCGCATCCGTCTCGAGCACGGCGAGCGAAGCGCCGCGCTCGCAGCGTTTCGCGGCATCTGCTTCGAGCATGCCGAAGCGGGACAGGCTTCGCGCTCGCTGACCATCCTCGTGCGCGAGCTGCGGGCCAGCGAGGGCGAGGACGCAGCCTCGGCGTTCCTTCACGAGCTCGACGCTGCGGTCTCGGGGACCGACCTCGGCGACGACGTGCTCACCGAGCTCGCCGCCCTCGCGCGCGAGCATGGCGATCGAGACGAGGCCCGCGCCCTCTACGAGCGGATCGCCCTCGAGCATCCCTACCCGCGCGGACAGCGTTGGGACGACACGTTCATGCGCCTCGCCGACATGGCCGAGGAGGAGTCGGATCACGAAGGCGCGGTCGTCTACCTCACGCGCATGATCGCGCCGCACGCGCTCGGGCTCTCTCCCGGAAGCTACACCCTCCCCCACATGCCCGAGGCCGCGCTCCGCATCGCGCGCATCCTCCGCGACGAGATCCACGACGTCGACCGCGCCGCCACGGCATTTCGACGCACGTACGACGAGTTTCCGACGTCGCTCCTGCGCGACGATGCGCTCGTCGAGCTCGGAGAGCTCCTGCTCGACGCTGGGCGCCTCTCCGAGGGCTGCGAGGTGCTGTCGCGCGCCATACACGAGGTCGAGGTCGGCTCGGCGGTGCGCCGCGCGCGTGAACGACACGCCTCGGCGTGCGGAAGCTCCGCTGCACGCGAGCCGTAGGCTCGAAGCGCGATCCAAGCTGCCGGGATCGGGCAGAATCGAAGCGCCATGACCCGACCTGCCCTTCTCCTGCTCGCCGCTTGCCTCCTCGTGCCTTCGAACGCGCTCGCACGACGCGCCCAGACAGCAGGGGACCGAGCCGAGCTGGAGGCGTCGTCGAGCGGGGCCGTCGCCGATCAGATCGGCACGGGGATGGGCGCCCGCGCTCGGCGGCCGCCGCCCTACACGCCGAGCTCCGCCGACATTCGGGCGGCGCTCGCTCGAGCGCGCCCCGACATCGCGGCATGCCTCGACGCGTCGGGCTATGTCGGCTCGGTCCGCGTCGATGCGCGCATCGAGACCTCCCGCGCGCTCACGGTCACGGTCACGCCTCATCCGGCGGACGGCGGGGTCCGCGCGTGCGCAGACCTCGCGGCACAGCGCCAGCTCGCGAACGTGGCCGGCGGCTTCATCCGGCGGACGATCCGCGGAAGCATCACGGTGCGGAGGCGCGGCGCGATCGCCCCTCGGCTTCCGCGTCCCGATCATGTACGGCCGCCGTCTGGGCCCGACGCAGCGCTCGCCGGTCCGGTCCACGCCCGTCTCGATCAAGATCGCGTCGGGCTGCTCCAGTGCCTCTCGGCGGCGGCGCCCGGTGTGGTGGGACGAGCGACGCTTCGCCTGACGCTCCAGCCCGACGGCTCGCTGGTGCTGTCCAGCGCCAGCCTACCGACGGGCGTCCCCGCGGGGCCCGGGCTCCCTTGTCTCTCCGCGCGCATCGGCACGCTCCGCTTCGCGCCCGCGCCCGCGCGGCCGCTCGCCATCACTCACACGATCGAGCTCGGGCTCTGACGCGCGAGCATCCGCGCTCGCACCCCGAGCGCGGTCGCATCTCGCCGGCTGAAGCGTGACTCGTCGGCCACGAGCGCGGCGAGCTCCCGATCGATCGCGTCGAGGTCCGCCGCGGCGACCTCGACGGGAAACCCGTAGACCTCTGCATCGCTCGAGGCGAGGTGCTCGAGGATCGCGTGGCCGAAGACGATCGTTCGCTCGCCGGCGAGCAAGATCGCCCCTTCGTCGAGCATCGCGAGCACGTCGCGCTCCTCGCTCCGCGCGTTCGGGAGCACGCCTCGAAAGTCCGGCACGTCGCGGCGGAGCGCTCGGTGCTGCCGCGCGGCGAGCGCTCGCTTGCTCCGCGGAAAACACGCCCACACGAGCGCGTTGGCGAAGTCGTGCAGACACGCCCGCGTCGGGACGAGCCCGCGGGCGTCGATCCGCGCCTCGTACGCATCCGCGAGCGACGCGAGCCGGCCACGGCGCTTTCCTCGCTGCGCATCGAAGCGCACCGACCGCGAACCGAGCGCCTGGTCGATGCGCTCGCCGAACGCGACGTTGAGCTCGCCCGCCGTGGGAAATCGCGCGTGCGCGGCGAACGGCGAGAGGAGCTCGCGATAGGGCGCGAAGCCTGGGCCCGAGAACCGCTCGACGGAGGGCACCTCGAGAGGCACGAGGCGCGAGAGGCCCGTCATGCCGTCTTCTCGGCGTGCTCCTTGAGCGCACGCGCCGTCTCGTCGAAGCCCCGCTGAACGTCCGCACGATGGAGCGCCATCACGAGCGGAACGAGCAAGCCGGAGAACGTATCCACCGTCCGGTAGTGACAGCGCGACGGCGACACCTCCGTGAGCCGCTGGATGCGATTGGCCTTCATGACGATCGGCAGACCGATCGTCGTCCCCCAGCCGAGCTCCTCGCCCTCCACGTACGAGGTCATGACCTCGGGCTGACGCATCGGCTTCTTCTCGGGCTTCATGACGACGTGCAGGATCACGGGGTCGCCGACCCGGAGGGTGCTCTCGATCCGCGGAGTGAACGGGTTCCACTCCGGATAGCGCGCGAGGTCCCGCAGGATCTTCCACACGTGCGCACGGGGAGCGTCGACGACGACCTCGCTGGCGATGTCCACGGCCATGGCGGCGGCAGCGTAGCCGCGTTTGGACCACACTGCGCGCGTGTCGAGCTTCGGGGACGTGTGGGCCATCGCACGACGCGCGCCGTCGCTGGCGAAAGGGCGCGCGGCGGAGCTGATCGGTCGCGCGATCGTCGTCGCGCTCGCCACGCTGCTCGTGCCCATCGCGGGAGTCGGTGCCCCTCTTGCGGGGCGCGCGCTGTTCGGAATCTACGCCAAGGCCACGGAGAGCCGGCCGGGCCGTGGCAAGCGCGGGCGCGTCCTTGCGATGGTGGCCTCCGGCTCGGCACTACCCCTCGTCGCGACGATCTCCGGGCTCGCGGAGAGTACGCTCCCGCCATTCCTCGGACAGGCTCTCGGCGTGCTCGTGAGCGCGATCGTCGGCGTGGTCCTGATGCCGCTCCACCTCGCGTCCGTGACGCTGCTCGTGGAGGACCGCTCGCTCGAAGAAGCGTTCGCGCGCGTCATCGTCGCGACGACCGGGCGGGGGCGCGCGGTCGCCCTGACGGGTGCGCTTCAGGGGGTCGCGACCGTCGGACTCGGCGTGGTCGCGTGGGAGCTCGCTCACGGATCCGCCGGGCTCCACGTCGCGCTCTTCTGTTTCCTGCTGACGCTGGCGAGCCTCACCCAGGCGCTCGTCTCGGTCGCCGCGTACGAGACGCTCGTGAAGGATCACACCGGCGACTTCCTCGCGCCCCGCCTCGGCCGCATCGGCCTCGTCCTCGCACCGGGCGCGCTCGCTCTCGCAGCGGCCATGCTGTTCGCCCTCGTCGCGCCGCTCCCCGCGTGGATCGACCGCCCCCTCGAGGATCTCGACGCTTCGCTCGCCGGGGGCGCGCGCATCGAAGCAGGGACTGCGAGCGGGCTCGCGATCACGGGCCAGAGCGGTGCGGTCGTCGTCAGCGTCGCGGACGGCGGCGGATGCGGCACGATCACGGGCTTCACCTCGATCGCGAGCCCCCTCGCGCTCGTCCCCACCACCTTCCGCGGCCGAACGGCGTTCGAGGTCGGTCGACGCGGGCACGGACGCGTGGCCTTCGTCGACGAGGACGGCGTTCGGCTCGACGACACGATCGGGGACCGTCTCGAGCAGCGCGTCGGCCCCGCGATCCTCGAGTTGCTCGCGATCGCCACGCTGTTGATCGCGCTCTTGATCGTGTGGCTGCGGAGCGCGACGAGGACCGCGACACTGCTCGGCTCGATGCCGATCGCAGAAGTCCCCGACGCTGCGCTGGTCGCGCTCACGGGACGCCTCCGCCTCGGCGACGGCGCGAAGATCACGCCGACGACGAGAGGGACGTCGCGCGTGAGCGGCAGCGTGCACTTCGAGAGCCCAGACGGCGCGCTCCTGGTCCAGGTCGACGAGGGCGAGCACGCGCTCGGCCAAGCGCGCCGGGAGGTGAAGGACGGCGCGCCGGCGTTCGTCGTCGCGGAGGCGAGCGAGCTGCGCTCGGGCACCCACCGGAGCGCCGCCAGAGGGCGCGCCATGCTGATCGGTCTCGGAACCATCGCGAACGCGCGGTCCGCGTTCCTCGATCGCGAGAGCCGACGCCTCGTCTGGCTAGGCGTCCCGGCCTCGCTCGCAATGGCGGCCGCGGCGATGATCGTCGTCGCGAGCTAGCGACTGGGGAGTCTGCTGGCCCCACAACAGAAGTCGGGGAGGCACCGCCGATCCTCGCGTATCCTCGCGTGACGGTACCGTCCGTCTGGAGGCTCTCGCATGCGCGTTCTCTTCGCCCTCGCGCTCGTCTGCGCGCTCTTCTCGCTGGCCTCGTGCACCCGCCGCGCACGCGTCGTGGAGACTGAGAGGCGCGTCCCGGTCTCGACGGGTGGCGGTCAGGGCGTCGTCATCACCGAGGCGCAACCGACCGGGACCACGCAGGCGACGGTGCAGGGAACCGTGCAGGTCACAGACGCGAGCGGGCAGCTCCTCTACATCCCGGATGCGTCGCTGCTCCTCGATCAGGTCGCTCGGATCGACGTGCAGACCTCCGACGGACGCGCGTTCCAGCTGACGCGCGCCGACCTGGTGCAGGCCTCTTTCGGGCGCATGGCCCTTCGCATCCCCGCTGGCGTGACGACGGGAACCCTCACGGTCTGGTTCCTCAACGGTCGCCAGTACAGCACCACGTTCCACATCGCGGTGAGCGGCGGCGGCCAGATGATCGGACAGGCGGGCGCGATCCAGGACCCGCGCTGCCACGCGATCGACGGCACCTGGTACGGCAACATCTCGAGCGACCGCAGCGCACGCGCGACGATGCAGCTCCAGGTGCTCGAAGACTGCCGGACGATCACGGGCTTCATCCACTTCGAGTCGGGCGGCGGCTCGGTCGACTCGACGATCGACGGCCAGTACGACGTGTACAGCGGCACGCTCGTCGGCCGCGACATCCAGCTCTTCAACGTCTACCCGGGCCCGGGCGGGAGCTTCTGCGCGACCGACCAGTACCGCCTCCAGCTCCAGCGCGATGGCGCGACCTTCACGGGCGAGAACATCACGACGTCCGGCGGCTGCGAGGGCGACTCGCCCGTGTACCTGCAGCACGTCCAGTAGCGCGCTCCCGCGCGAGAACGCGGATCGAACTTCCGTCACCTCGTACTAGGCTCGCTCGGTGGCCGGGGTGGCGGAATGGCATACGCAGGGGACTTAAAATCCCTCGTCGCGAAAGCGGCATGAGGGTTCGACCCCCTCCCCCGGCATCCGCACGGCGAAGCTCGTCGCGACGCGCCTGGGCATCTCCGGCCCCGGCCGTTCGCGATCGGTGAGCTCGACGATGCGGTTCTTCCCGTCGACGAACACGACCTTCGGCGTGTGCGTCCGCGCTTCGTCTTCTTCCATGTCGCCGTAGGTGACGAATCGCATGCGAAGGACCCAAGATCTTTCTGATGCCTCGCGCGTCGAGGCAGGGATGCGAACACTCCTCGTGCTCTCCCTCGCGCTCTCCTCGCTCGTGCCCACGCTCGCGTCCGCCCAGGGCGGGAGCGCCGAGGTCACCACGTACGACTTCCTCGACGGCGACACGGTCGAGGGCACGTTCCAGCGGCCGGAAGGCGATCGGGTCTGGGGCGCCAGCGGCCACGCGCACCGCACCCTCATCGTCCCGCGCGCGCACTACGTCCCCGAGATGATGCGCTCGGTCGAGAACCTGTAGGCCTCGCCTACTGAGCGCGTCGCGCCAGGACGCGCGCGATCGCTCGATCGCCGACCCAGCCCTCGCGGTAGGACACGATCTCGAGACCGGCGCAGCATCGCAAGAGCTCGTTCGGCTCCGCGAGCCAGCGCGCCGTGCGAGCGGGCTGACGCTCGAGGCTGCGCAGCGTGGCGACCTCGGCGAGGAGACAGCCGCCCGGCGCGAGCGCCGCAGTGATCGCCGCGAAGAGCCCCGGCTGCCGGTAGTGGAAGCAGCAGACGAGCTCGTACGCGCCGGGAGGCAATCCATCCTTCTCGAGATCGCGCACCACCGTCGAGAGCTTCAGCCCCTCGTCGCGCGCCGCCTCGCGCGCGAGCGCGAGACCGACCGGCGAGATGTCGACCGCGGTCACGTCGAGCCCACGGCGCGCCATCGCGACCGCGAGCCGCCCGGCACCGGCCGCCACGTCGAGCCCTCGCCCCGCGCGCGGAAGCTCGCCATCGAGCTCGGCCACCCAGGCGGGCACCGAGCGCGGCAGGTCGCGCTGTTCGCTCCACTTGCGATCCCACTCGATCCGGTCTTGCTCGGCCATCGGGTCGGGAGAGGTACCACGAGTCGACCGGCGGGTTCGAGGGCCCGAGCACCCTCGCTCTCCAACCGAGGACGGAGTAAGGTCCGCGCCCATGTCGGCCACCCACGACGCTCCGAGCGAGACCCACGAGATCCACCCGCACCCGCCGATGCCGGCGGTCCACGACGAGGCGGCTGACTCGCCGATGTGGCTCCCGGCGGCTGGGCTCTCGATCGTGGTCCTGATGGTGCTCTACGCGATGCTGCGCGCCGCGATGCAGCCGCCGGTGCCGGTCGTCGACGTGGCACCAGCGGCAGACCTCGAAGCGGCCGCAGACGTCGAAGCGAACGCGCCCGCAGCCGAGTAGACGGCTCGCGCTCGGCTCAGGCGAGCGCCGCGATCTCTTCGTCGCTCAGACCCGCCTCGAGCAGGATCTCGCGCGTGTGCTCGCCCTGACGCGGCGCCGGACCGTCCGCGACCGCAGCCGCGATCGGCGTCTTGATCTGCGCAAGCATGGTCCCGTCTCGGAGCGCGACGTCCACGATGACGCCGCGCGCACGATGCTGCGGGTCGCGCTCGACTTCTTCGGGGGTGAGGATCGGCTCGAGACAGCAGTCGACCTCCTCCGAGAACGCAGTCCACTCGGCGAGCGTCTTGTCCGCGAAGATGGCGGCGACCTTCCGCTTCCACTCCGACTGGTGATCCCCGGGGGCGAGCGCCGACATGTCGGGCTCGAGCCCGACGGCGGTCGTGAACGCGATCCAGAACTTCGGCTCGAGCGCCGCGAGCGCCA
>JBBSAT010000170.1:0-16418 GCA_038252025.1 Polyangiales bacterium
CCGGACCGCGCTCGCCGCCGCCCTCGCGAGCGAACCGATGGACGTGGTGCGGCGGCTCCTCGGAGCTCTCGACCTCGTCGGCGGCGTAGAGGTCATCGAACGGGCCCGGAAGCTCTTCGCCGACGCGCCGTCGCGCGCTCGGCTCGACACCTTGTCGCAGGTCCACGACGCGCTCCGGGGCGCGACGCTCGACGTTCCGATCGGCTTCGACCTCGGAGAGCCGCGCGGCTTCGGCTACTACACCGGCGTCAGCTTCGCGCTGCTCGCCGAGGGCCCGGGCGAGCCGGTCGCGTCGGGCGGTCGCTACGACGATCTCCTCGCGCGCTTCGGCGCGCCGATGCCGGCCACGGGCGCAGGCATCGATCTCGATCATCTCGAGCGCGCGCTCGATCTGGCGCCGCAGATCGACCCGGCGCAGCGCAGCGTCGTCGTGTTCGGGGCCGACTGGTCTGCGCTCGCGGCGGAGCTGCGCGCCAGCGGGATCGACGTCGCCACGCTGCCCGACGCGAGCGCCGAGAGCGCCCTCGCCTACGCGCGCGCCTGGGGCCACGGCGTCACGATGAGCACGGAGGGTGGTCGCCTGGCCGCCACGCGCGTGGTGGACGGGGTGACGAGCGCGGCGCCGGGCGGCCCTGCGTCGAGCCTCTTCGAGCGGCTCCTGACCGAGGTGAGGTGAACGATGTCCGTAGTCGTGGTCGTGGGCGCGCAGTGGGGTGACGAGGGCAAGGGGAAGATCGTCGATCTCCTCACGGCCGATGCAGACGTGGTCGCGCGCTACGGCGGCGGCGCGAACGCCGGGCACACGCTGGTGGTGGGGGGACAGAAGACGGTCATCCGCCTCGTCCCGTCGGGCGTGCTCCACAGCAAGCCCGTGTGCGTGCTCGGGCCAGGCATGGTGATCGACCCGGCCGTGCTCCTCGAGGAGCTGGACACGCTGGTCGCACGCGGCGCGATCGACCCAGCCTTCTCGCGCGTCGCGATCTCCGACCGCGCCCACGTCGTCCTTCCGCAGCACGTGCTCGTGGATCGTCTGCGCGAGAGCGGCCCGGCCGCGATCGGGACCACGAAGCGTGGCGTGGGACCGGCCTACGAGGACAAGGTCGCGCGACGCGGCATCCGGATGACCGATCTGCTCGAGCCGGCGGGGCTCGCCGCGCGCATCTGCGACACGAGCGACATCCTCCACGCGGCACGCGCGCGCGGCGCGCACATCCTGCTCGAGGGCGCGCAGGGCACGATGCTCGACGTCGACCACGGGACGTACCCGTGGGTGACGAGCTCGACCGTGCTCTCGGGCGGCGGCGCGAGCGGCGCGGGTCTCGCGCCGACGCACATCGATCGCGTGGTGGGGATCACGAAGGCGTACACCACGCGCGTCGGCGGCGGACCGTTCCCGACCGAGATGCCCGAGGCCGAGGCCGAGCGCCTTCGCAAGGCGGGCGGCGAGTTCGGGGCCGTCACGGGTCGACCGCGACGCTGCGGCTGGCTCGACATGCCGGTGCTGCGCCACGCGACGCGCTTCAACGGGCTCACGGCGCTCGCGCTGACGAAGCTCGACGTGCTGACGGGCTGGGATCCGATCCGCATCGCGGTCGCCTACGAGCTCGAGGGTCGCCGCATCGAGCTGCCGCCGGCGAGCGGTCTCGATCGCGTCGTACCGATCTACGAGGACCTTCCCGGCTGGAGCGAGGACCTCACGGGCTGTCGCGTCCTTTCGGACCTGCCGAGCGCCACGCGCGCGTTCATCGAGCGCGTCGAAGCCCTGAGCGGCTGCGCCGTCGCCATCGCGTCGGTCGGACCGGATCGCGCCGAGACGATCCTTCGTTCGAACGTCTTCGCGCTCTGAGGGCGTTCGCGCCCGGGCGGCGAGGCGAGCGTCGAACGCAGCGGTCGCGATTGTCTGTGGCCCCCGGTTCGTGAAACGCTCTCTCTTCGTGAGCCGCACTCGCTTCGCTTCGGTCGCTCTCTTCGTCCTCGCGCTCGCCTCAGCGGGAGGTGCGCGCGCGCAGTGCCCCGCGCCGACCACGGATCCGGACGCGCCGACAGCCGTCTCTTGCTTCGATCAAGACGTCGACTTCCACGACGCGTTCGCGGCCATTCCGTCGGTCACGCTCGACAGCGGCTGGGTCCCGGCCTCCTCGCCGTTGCAGGTGCGCTTCGCGCTCTACGTGATGGCGGAGACCGCCGTCGACATGGGCGGGACGGTCGTGACCTCCTGGCCGACGACCCCGCGGATGCGCGCGCTCTCCGTCGCCGTGCCCGGGCGCCCAGGGACGGGCCGGCTCGCGATGGCGTACGGCATCGAGCTCGTCGCACAGGTGCGCATCCACGTCAGCGTCGCAGGCGTGCCGTACGACTGGGAGGGCGACATCCCGATCCCCGGCGGCATCCCGACCGACCTGCGGCTCGTCGGCGAGACGACGTTCGATCCCTTCGTCCTCCCCGACGTGATGCCGCGGCCGATCATGGTCAGTGACGTCACGGACAGTGTCCCGATCGTGTCGGTCGGGATCGGCTCGCTCGCGGGAGGATCCATCGCGGGCATCGACGGCGGCTTCGAGCTCTCGGCGCGTGGGATGCTCACCACCACCTATCAGACGCAGCGCATCGACATCGAGCGCGCCCTCTCCCCGATCATCGCCGAGGGCGCGTGGGTAGCGCTCCCGCCCGAGTCGAGCGCGGACGGGTTCGGCGCGAGCCAGGACGTGGCGGTCCTCCCGCACGGCGTCATCGGCTACGACGGCGTCATCACGCTCCGGCCGGCGCTCTACGTGACGCTGCTCGGCCACCGCTGGGATCTGATCGCGTTGGACGTGCCGCTCCGTGTCGTGGACGCCTCGACCAACACGGACTTCGAGCCGGCTATCGTCCACGTGCCGCTCCCGGACGTGCGGCTCGCGCCGGACGAGATCGACCTCGGCAGCTTGCGCGTCGGCGAGCTGGCCGACGGCTCGATCGAGGTGATCAACGACGGCGAGGCCGAGCTGATCGTCTCGCTCGTCGACCCTGGGCACGACCTCACCGCGATGCCGAGCTCGATGACGATCCCGCCGCGCTCAGGCCGCGCGATGACCATCCAGTACGCGCCGACCGCGCCCGAGATGCTCTCGACGCTGGTGTCTCTGGCGACGAACGATCCCGACAGCCCGCTCGTGTCGTTTCGTGTGCTCGCGATCGCGGACGCTCCGCTGACGCCAGACGCAGGGCCCGGCGATGGCGGAGCGCGGAGCGACGCGGCGATCCGAACACCGCCGTCGACCGCGGGCGGCTGTGGCTGTCACGCCGGCGGTCGATCGGGATCCGGCGGCGCGTTGCTCGGACTGACGCTGGTCGCGTTCGTCGTCGCGCGTCTTCGCCGTCGTCCGGTCACGTCGCGATCCTGAGAGCGCTTCATGTCGCCGACGTCACGATGTCGCCGTCCGGCGCGATCGGCGTGACCAGCGGGTGCTCGCGCGTACCGGGGAGAGCAGCGCGTGCGTCGCGAGAGAGGAGAGGGCTGAGGGCACCACGAGCGCGGACGCGCGCCCCGAGCACCCGAGAGAGGCTTTCGTCGCGGCTCGTCTCTGTCCGCGTCCTCCGAGCCCACGATCGAGAGCATCGCTCCAGCCAGCGCCTGCGTGCTCGCTTCGGGCCGAAGGACCGGACGCTCCCACCTCCTTCGCGATCGGCACGCCGCGTGAAGCGCGCTGTCTCAGAAAGGTGCGACCGCCATGGAGCTCCACTCATCCCGAGCGTTCCGTTCCCCGAGGTCCGCGCCCTTGGGGCTCGCCATCGCGATACTCCTCGCGAGCGCCGCGTGGACGCGCATGGCCGTCGCACAGGACTTCAGCGAGCCGCTCGACGTCCAGGTGGACCTCGGTCAGCCGCACGTCCGCTTCGGTGTCAGCGGAGTGGGCGGTGGCTTCGCCGGCGTCGTCGACGGGTTTTCGGCCGGCGTCGCGCCGCGCGTCGGCGTGCAGCTCGACCAGCACCTGGCCGTCTATCTCCAGATGCACGGCCTCATCGGAAACGTCGACAGGAGCGCCGGCGGAAACCGTGTCGTCGGCTTCTTCTTCAACGAGATCATGTTCGACGTGACGCTGCTCGATCGCTTCCAGATCGGGCTGGGCCCCTCGCTCGACTTCGCGTGGAACTGCCCCATGCAGCAGGACGGTGTCAGGTCGTGCGCCAACGGGAACGGGCGCTTCGGCGGCGACCTGCGCCTCGCGCTCGCGCTCGGGGACCAGGTGCACGGGACGGACGGTCGCAGCGGAGCCGTCATCTCGCTCGAGGTGCACCCGACCTGGCTCGATCCGGAGTTCACCTGGATGATGCTCGTCGGCGTCGGCGGCGAGACGTTCTGAGCGAGCGCTCCTGCTTACACCGTAATCAACGGCTCGCTACGCCGAACGCTCCCGTACGCGCTCGCTGCGAGCGCTCCCGTACGCATTCGCCTCCGCGAGCACTCCTGCTTACATCGACCGAACGGCTCGCTACGCCGAACGCTCCCGTACGCGCTCGCTGCGAGCGCTCCCGTACGCATTCGCCTCCGCGAGCACTCCTGCTTACATCGTAATCAACGGCTCTTGTGCGATGCCGAGGAGCGTCGCGCGCGCCTCCGCGAGCACGAAGACCGAGCCCGCCACGATGACGAGGCCCTTCCGGCCCGCCCGCTCACGCGCGAGCGCGAGCCCGTCCACGACCGACGCCGCCATGTGCCCCGGCGCGAACGCGTCGAGGTGGATGAGACGCTCCGCCCGGCCGACGGCGGGAGCCGCGTAGACGCGCTCGTCGACGTGCGCCGCGAGCGTGCGCAGCATCGCCTGCCAGTCCTTGTCGACCATGACGCCGAAGAGCATCACGCGGCGCCCTTCGCGCGGCAGCGTCGAGAGATGCCCCGCGAGCGCTTCGACACCGTCGGGGTTGTGCGCCGCGTCGAAGAGAACCGTCGGCTCGCCCTCGATCCGCTCGAGGCGCCCGGGCCAGCTCACGGTCCGAACGGCCTCCCGGATGTTCTCGATCGAGACGTGCACACCGGCGCGATCGAGCGCGAGGAGCGCGGACGTCGCCGTGATCGCGTTCTCGCGCTGATGCGCGCCGGCGAGCGAGGGCGTCACGCCTTCCATCACCGCGCGAGCCTCTCGATCGCTCCACGCGACGACGAGCGGCGCACCGCGCTTGGCGACCTTCTGGATCACGCGGAGCGCGCGCGGATCGCTCACGTTCGCGACGACGGGTACCTCCTTCCGCAGGATGCCGGCCTTCTCGCTCGCGATCTGTTCGATCGTGGTGCCGAGCCACGCCTCGTGATCGAGGCCGATCGAGGTGATGACGGAGACCAGCACGCTATCCACGGCGTTCGTCGCGTCGAGCCGGCCACCGAGCCCCACCTCGAGGACCACGAGATCGACACGCCCGGCGAAGCACATCAGCGCGATCGCGGTGATCGCCTCGAAGAACGTCGGCTCGGGACAGGCTCCCTCCTCGATGAGATGGCGGAGCCGCGACGTCTCGTCGGCGAACACGTCCTCCGAGATCGGCTCGCCGCGCACGAGGATCCGCTCGCGCACGGTATGAAGGTGTGGAGAGGTGTAGAGCCCGGCGCGCACCCCCTCGAGGACGAGCGCGCGGTGCACGATGGCCGACACGCTGCCCTTCCCGTTCGTCCCCGCGACGTGCACGAAGCGGAGCCTGCGGTCGGGGCGGCCGACGGCGACGAGGATCGCCCGCATGCGATCGAGGCCGAGCTTCACGCCGCCGCGCGCGAGCCCGTAGAGCCACTCGCGCGCGCTTTCGTACTCCACGGGCGCTCCGGCCGGCTCAGCCGACGAAATGACCGAGCACGCGCGCGATCGTCGAGCGCAGCTCGCGGCGCTGCGCGATCATGTCGACCATGCCGTGATCGAGGAGGAACTCGGACTTCTGGAAGCCCTCCGGAAGCTTCTGGCGGATCGTGTTCTCGATCACGCGCGGGCCCGCGAAGCCGATGAGCGCCTTGGGCTCCGCGACGTTCACGTCACCGAGGAGCGCGAAGCTCGCCGCGACGCCGCCCGTGGTCGGGTTGAGCAGCACGGAGATGAACGGCATCGAGACGGCACGCAGGCGCCCGAGCGCAGACACGGTCTTGGCCATCTGCATCAGGGAGAGCACGCCCTCCTGCATGCGCGCGCCGCCCGACGCGCTGAGGAGGATGACGGGCTGTCGCTTCGCCGTCCCGCGCTCGAACATGCGCGTGATCTTCTCGCCCACGACCGAGCCCATCGACCCGCCCATGAAGCGGAAGATGAACGTGCCGAGCTGGACGGGACGGCCCTCCATCGTGGCCTCGCCGACCATCATCGCGTCCTCGGCGCCCGTCTTCTTCTTCGTGAGCTTCACGCGCTCCGAGTACGGCTTGCTGTCGTTGAAGAGCAGCGGGTCGCCGGAGAAGAGGCCCGTGTCGCACTCCTCGAAGGAGCCAGGATCGGCGAGCAGATCCACCCAGGACTCGCTCGAGAGCGCGTAGTGATGGTTGCACTGCGGGCAGACCTCGAGGTTCTCGGTGAACTCCTCGGCGCGCAGGGTGGCACCACACTCGTCGCAGCGCCGGAAGACGCCACGACCGATGGTGCGCTTCTCGGACGCGTCGAGGGTGGCGCGGGTCTTGGTGAACCAGGACATCGGGGGATGACCTCTATCACGGCCCAGAGCCCCGGTCAGCGGGTGTTCGACGCTCGCTGCGCAGCCGCGGCCGGCGTGGCATGTCCGCGGTCATGGCCATCACGAGCCCCTTCCGGTCACCCCAGCGCGTCTACTTCGACGACCTCGACGCGCTGAACATCCTTCACAACGTCCGCTTCCTGCTCTTCATGGAGCGCGCGCGCGGCGAGCTCTTCCAGGCGCTCGGGTTCCGGTGGGAGGACGACCTGGGGGCGAACCCGGACAAGTTCCACGTCGTGGCGGCGCACGAGATCGCCTACCTCGCGCCGGTCCGCGGCGAGGGCGAGCTCGTCGTCGAGCTGCGCCCGTCTCACCTCGGCAGGACGAGCTTCGTGATCGACGCGCGCGTCTCGGCGAAGCACGGCGACCTGGTTCACGCGACGGGCAAGACGCGCCTCGTGCGCCTGGACCCGAGCACGTTCAAGCCATGCGCCTGGACCGACCGCTTCCGCGCCGCGGTGACGCCGCTGCTCCCAAGGGAGTGAGCGGAGCTCAGCGCGGGTAGACGCGCGAGAAGATGTCTCCGCCCGCGTCCCACACGACGATCCAGGTCAGCGCGCCCGCCTCACCGATGGCGGCCACGCTCGGTGCGGCGCCCGACGCCGTGACCTGGAAGTCGGCCGTCGTCGGTGGACGCTCGCGGTTGAGGATCCCGACGCCGCCCGTCGACAGCACGCGCGCGCGCACCGCCGCGCCGGCCTGCCAGGCGACGATGTAGCTGTCCAAGCCCGCCGCCACGCTCGGGAGCGACTGCGCGCCGCTCGTGGTCGCGACGCTCATCGACGCGCCCATCGGCGTTCCGTCGGCCGCGAACGCGCGCGCGCGGACCGTCGCGCCGCCGATGTCCTCGACCCACGCGATGAGGAAGCTCCCGTCGGCGCGCGCGGCGACCACGGGCGTCTCGCGCATCGCGACCGCGTCGTCGACCGCACGCGCCATCGCGTCGACCGGCGCGCCGCTGGCGTCGAGCCGCTGGAAGCGGATGTCGGTCCCCGCCTCGAACGCGACGACGAAGCCGGACGCGAGGCCGGAGATGCTCGGGAGCGCTCCGCCCGTCGCGCCCGTGCCGATCTCGATTCCTTCTGCGCCCGTCGGCGTCATCGAGCCGGCCGCGAACCCTCGCGCCGAGAGCCCCGTCGACGAGGACGAGTCCTCGAACGCGACGAGCAGCGATCCATCGGCGGCGAACGCCGAGCTCGGCGCGGCCTGCGTGCCGGTCGCGTCGGTGAGCAGCGCGACGCGCCCGGTCACGTTGCGATCGATGTTGTAGAAGAACGCCCAGACGTCCGAGTCGACGGGGTTGTAGTCGACGAGCGCGACGGCGAAGTGGCCATCGCTCCCCATCGCCGGCGCGCCGCCGAGCTGAACGCCGGGGAGGCCCATGCCGATCGCCGTGAGCGTGTCGTCGCGCGAGGCGTCACCGATCGGGACCGGCCGGCCGTTGGCCTCGAGCAAGCGGAGCGCGACGTCCATCCGATCCGTGTCGAAGGTGACCGCCGCCCGGCGGCCCGGCGCGCTCGCGACGCGCGCGTGGATCTGGTTCCCCGTGACGACGAACTCGTTCACCTGCTGCTGGATCGACTGGCAGGTGGCGCTGCAGAACGCGGTGTTCGCGGGCAGGCACTGCTCGTCGGGGCTGAGCACCATGTCGAGGCAGTCGCCCATGCCGACGATCTGCACGAGCTGAACGGTCACCTCGAGCGTCGCGCCGTTCACGACGGTCGCGGTGTTGCAGCCGCGCCCGATGAACGTGTTGCGGACGCCGGTCACCGGGTCGGTGCCCTTGCCGCGGACGAAGATCGTCCAGTCGCCTACGGGCACGGTGACCTCCGCGCGCGCGCTGGCATCGACGGAGATGTCGACCACAGCGTCGGGGAACATGCCGGGCTCGAGGTCGTCGCTCGGGAACGGTGTGACCTCGCCGGTCGCGGGATTGCACGCGTATGCGGTCATGGGAACGACGTAGAGGCGAAGCGGGTGGCCCGAGCCGAGGATGTCGTCGATGAGCCCCGCGGGATCGATCAGCTCGACGCCTCGCACGGCGACCCGGTCGCTGGCGCAGCTGCCGAGGGTGAGAACCGTGGTGGCCAGGAGCGCGAGATCGCGGAGCAAACGACTCATGTCGCGGAGAGTATCAAATCGGCCCGCCGCGCGCGCCCCTCTCCAGCGCCACGAGCGTCTGGGCCACCGCGCTGTCCGCGCCGCGGGCGGCCGCGCCCAGGGCGGAGCTCGAGTCGACCTCCCAGTGCCCGATGATGATTCGCTCCGCGGAAGCACCCTCCCCTCCGCCCTCCTGCCTTGGGCGCTCGCGGAACGCCTCGACGACGCCTGCCCCCGCTGCGGCGACGCTCTCGAAGCACGCCCGATCCGGCGGCATGGGCACGCGCGGCGGATCGCGCCGCAGCGCCTCGTCGAACCGAGCCCTGAACTCCCCGGACGAGAGAAACGCCACGAGGTAGTGGAAGACGGCGATCGCGCTCACGGATCCCACGCGCCGCTGGAGCTCTTCGAGCAGAACGCGATCGAGGTTGGGTAGGCCGCCGGGGTCCCGGAGCGGAAAGACGCGAGCGCGGCAGGACGAGCGCGCCGAGAGGTAGCAGTTGTCGGCCGGCGAGAAGACCACGCCGAGGTGCGCGAACGGCCGCTCGCCGCGATCACGCCGCGACGTCACGAGCGCCAGAGGCGCGTGCGCCATCGCCACCGCGAGCGGCGCGCGAGCACGATGACAGAGCGCCGGGTGCACGAGCGCGAAGCGATCGTCGAAGGGCCGATACGCGATCGGGACGACGAAGCGATCCAGCGGACCGGCCGCACGCAAGCGCGCGCGCGCCGCCGACGGGTCGAAGTGGCCGCGCCGCAGGTCGACCACTTCGCTCCCGACGAACGCGCGAACCTTCGAGAGCACTTCCTCGCGCGTACGCCCAACCACGAGGTCGTCGCGGTTCGTCTGGATGCCCTCGCGGTGGAAGGGCATCCACGCCTCGACCGACGGCCACGACGCCGGCATCGAGGCGGACGCGGCGCGCGTGAAGCGCATCGCGGGCGGAGCGAGCTCGATCTCCTCGAAGCGCGCATCGTCGACCTCGAGCGCGGCGAGCGCGGCGAGCTTCTCCTGCCTCGAGCCCGTGATCCGCACGCGCCGCACGCGCGCCGCCCGCTCGTGCGTCCCACGCCCCCGCGCCATGATCGTGATCGCGACCGACGGCCGCACGCCGAACACGTTCTCGTCCCGCGGACCCGCGCGCGCGACCAGCGCCGAGCCGCCGAGATCGACGACGTCGATGCGATCGAGAGTCCGCGCCATCCAGGTGCGCATGCCGCGATGGACCGTCCCGTCGAGAAACGACCCGTTCGTCACGAAGCCGACGACCCCGCCGCACGGCGAGCGCTCGAGGACGGCGAGCGCCCAGCGGACGAAGCGCACGTAGGCGTCGCTCAGCACACCGAGCTTGCGGTCGCGCATCGGCCCGTCTGCGTCCCTTCGGAAGTCGTCGAGGAGGGCGTCCGTCGCGCCCCGGCTGGCCGTCCGCGCCGTCCAGGGCGGGTTGCCGAGGATCGCGACCGGGCCCTCGACGTCCGGTACCGAAGCGAGCGCGTCGAGGGCGTGCAGGGCGAGCGGCCATCCCGCGGCGTCGAACGGTGCGGCGAGCGCCACCTTCGCGCCGTCGATCGCGCGCGCGTCGACATCCACCCCGATGCAGGCCCTCGGCGCACCCCCGCGAGCGCGCTCGAGCGCAGCCGCGAGGAAGATCCCGGGGCCCGTCGCCGGATCCAGGATCGTGACGTCGCCACCCGAGATCCCGTCCGCGATCGCGAGCGCCCTCAGCTGCGCATCGACCGCCCGCGCCACGAAGCGCGCGATCGATGCCGGCGTGTGCACGACGCCCCGGGCCTTTCTCTCCGCAGCGGGCAGCCGCGCGTCTCGGGCGCTCGCCTCGACTTCGAGCCGCTCGAGGAGATCCTGCATGCGCGCCGCACGCTACACTGCCCCCGCCTTCGATGGGCCCGCCTTCCGCGAGCTCGCGGTTCCTCCATGCCTCCGAGGTAGAGACACGTGACGTTTCGGGAAGAGCCCCTGACGGGGATGCGCGACCAGTTCCTCGTCGATGTGGAGGAGATCGTCTTTCGACACGCCGAGCGCGCCGAGGGCGACCCGCGGCTCGCCGCCCGCGTCCAGCGCGTGGTGCGGCTCGCGATGCGTGCGTCCAACGTCGAGAAGCGCGTGGTGGGCAGCGAGCGGGTCTTTCGCTACATGCGCGAGGTCGCGCTCCACTGGGCGCGCTTCCGCGCCGAGCGCCTCGCTACCGCGCTCGACGTGGACCGCGACGACGCGCGCGACCTCGGACGTATCCAGGACTGGGAGGATCGCCTGCTCGGTGTGACTGGCCACTGGACGGTCGACGGCGCGGGCTGCGCGACGAAGCACGAGACGGCGTGCCCGTACTCGGACCTCGCCGCGAAGGACCCGCGCTTCTGCACCGAGCTCGTGCACGCGCTCGAGGCCGAGACCTTCTCGCGCCTGCAGCCCCGCCATCGCCTCGTCCCGCTCTCGCGGCTTCTGTCTCGCGGCGACGCCACATGCGACTTCCGCCACGAGATCGGTGCGTCCGGATCATGAGCCGACGGAGCGAGCGCGAGATCGAGGAGCGCGTCTCCGATCCTCCGCTCACCACGAGCACCGGCAGCCGCGTCGCGCTGGGCTGCGGCGTCGCGCTCGCGCTCACGGTCGTGGCCGTCGGCGTGCTCGGACTGATGGTCGTCGGATGGCAGCGCTTCGCGCGCCCCGCCATCGAGGAGGCGCGTGCAGACCGCGCCGGCGCGTCCAGCGATCCCTCCGATCCGGGAGGACCGGGCTCGATCGGTACGGGACCGACCGGCCCTGGAAACAACGGAACGGGAAGCAACGGCGGCACGTCGGCGACGACCGCGAGCGGGACGGACGCGCTGACCGAGATGCGACGTCGCTACATCCCTGGCCGCTTCGTACACCTCGAGGGGATGATCCCGAGCGATAGGGCCTACGCGCGGACCGGCGCGATGAGCCCCTGGCAGGCCGGGCGCTCGGCGGACACCCCCTGGCTCGTGCTTGGCTCGACCTTCGATCGCGGCACGATGCCGGGAGTGAGCGCGTCGGCGCCGACGATCGCGCACGCGCCGAGCGAGCCGCTCTCGCGCCCTCTCGACGTCATCGCCGGCGTGCCCGCAGAAGCGCACGTGCGCGCGGCCGACGCGAGCGGCGGCACCGACGTGACCGAGTACCTCATCTCGTTCGAGGGCTACCCCGGCTTCTTTCGCCTTCCGACGATGGTGCAGACGGAGCTCGGCGTGGTGACCGCGGCCGGCTCCGACGGCGCCACCGTGCGCTTCACGATCGGCGCGCCGATGCGGCCCGATCGCTCGTTCGCGCAGCCCGGGCAGCCCTTCGAAGCGAGGATGGTCCTCGCCGCCGTCGACTCGGCTGGGCACGTCTCGTCGCCCATCCGGCGCGCGCTCTCGATCCTCCCGGTGGGAACGGGGGACGTCGAGGTCTCGATGACGATGAACCTCGCGACGGATCTCGATCTCTACGTGACGGATCCCGCAGGCACGACGGTCTACTTCGGCAACACCGGCGGCTTCTCGGGTGGTCATCTCGACCTCGACGCGAACGCCGCGTGCTCGGGCCACATGGGCGCGAACAGCGAGCACATCTTCTGGCCGCAGGGGCTCGCACCGGCGGGCAACTACACCGTGCGCGTCGCGCACTACGAGAGCTGCATCGGCGGTCAGCCGGTCGAGTACCGAGTGACCGTGCGCGCGTGCGGCGAGACCGTCGTGCTCACGGGGCGCTTCGACGGCCAGGCGCGCTCCGAGACGTGCATGTCGTCCCAGGGCGATCCGAGCTGGTGCCAGGACGTCGTGACGTTCCAGTCGCCGAGCTGCGCGGCGCCCTGATCTGCGCCTTGATCTGCGCCGTGCGAATCCGGGCGCGTCGCTGCGCGTCGATCGTGGCGATTCGCCCCGACGGAAACCGCACGACCGCGCCGTTTTTTCGCGATGCGGTCTGGTACATTGCGTGCTGCCGCGGCCCTGCGCGTGGGTCGTGTCCAAGCGCGTGAACACCGACCTGAAGGTCGGCTTCGGCAGAAGGGGCCCTCATGTTCCACCCGATGCGACGCGGCGGGTCCCTCGTGATCGCCGTCATGGCCGGAGCGACGGTGGCGGGCGCGAGCACGCTCGCGGTCGCCCAGTCACTCCCGCGGCGCGAGCTCCGCATCGAGGTCGGCGACGGCGGCAGCTGAGACGAAGCAGTCACGACGCTGCAGCACGACACGGCGGCGGAAGGCCGACACGTCTTCGTGCGCGTGTTCGACGGATCGGGGCACCGAGCGCGCTGCGGGCGCTACGCGCTCTCGTTCGACGTGCCGGGCGCGCTCGCTTTCGACGTGGGCAGCTGCGATCCCGCGAGCGACGCGACCGACCTCACCCTGATCTCGCGAACCAACCTCTTCGCGCACGAAGGCGTCGTCCCGCGCCCACGCGCCGTGACCCTGACGGCGACCGAGGTACGCATCGGCGACGAGACGGGCGGCGCGGAGGTCACCGGGGGCTCGGCGCTCGACTGTTCGGTCGGTATCCGGCCGTACCTCGACGACCTCGAGCACGGCACGGTCGTCTACCTCGGGCCGGATCGCTTCCAGGTGACGCCGACCGACACGGCCGTCGTCGTCGAGGCGCAGACCGACGGTTGGTCGCTCCACGCGCACGCGAGCGCCTCGCTCAGCATCACCTACGACGTGGTCGATCGCGCGAGCGGCGAGGTCGTGCTGACCGAGCGAGCGATCCTCACGTGCAGCGACGTGATGCCGACCTCCGCCGGGCCGACGGTCGGGCCGCCGAGCCGGAGCGCGACGTTCGACGAGCGCGCCGCGCGGATCGTCCTCCTCGATCGCCCCGACCCAGGTCGCTCGTCCGAGGTCGTCGGCATCGTGGACGTGACGAACTCGGTCGACGACGTGCGGAGCGGCGTGTGGATGCTTCGGCGGCGTGCCGCCGAGCTCGGCGCGGACGCGGTCGTCGGAGTCGAGCTCCACCACGGCAGTCGACGAGGGCCGCTCCGTCTGTCTGGCCTCGCCATTCGCTTCACGGGTCCCTGACGATGGAGACACGCCGCCCTCGCAGCTCGGCCCCGCTCGCCCTCGCCCTGCTCGTCGCGCTGTCGAGCACGGGGTGCGCGTATCGGTGGGAGACCGCCGCCGGGCCTGGCGTCGGGCACTGGCCGGTGAGCATGGACCCTGGGCCGCAGCGAGATCCTGTTCCCGACGTCGATCCCGCGGTCGCCGCACAGGTGCAGCTCATCCCGGGGATGCCGGAGCGCGTCTGCGAGGTCGTGGGGCTGCTCCAGGTGGACGCCCGACCCGGCATGGGCGACCAGGCCCTCGCCGAGCTTCGCGCGCGCGCTGCTGCGCTGGGCGCCGACGCCGTCGTGCACGTGCGCCTCCGCGGAGAGGACTCGGTCGGTGACCACTCGGTGTCCGGCGATCCGGCGTGGGAGGCGATGCTCGACGGCGACGAGAGCCGGCGGGAGGGCGTCATGCAGCTGAGCGGCGAGGCCGTGCGCTACCGCGACCCGATCCGGGGCCGCGGCTACCACGTCATCGGGCGCATCGGCGTGACCGATCGGCTCGGACGCGAGACCGAGGCCTTCCGGCGGCTCGCCGCACGGGCGCGCGCCATCCGTGCCGATCTCGTGATCGAGGTCGAGGTGACGCCGGCGCGGAACACCCGCCCCTTCGAGGTGCACGGCACGGCGATCCGGTTCTTTCGCTGACGCCGCGCCTGCTACCGTCTCGGGGTGGCGAACATCGGCTACCTCCAGGTCGTTCGGCACTGCAATCACTTCTGCGGCTTCTGCTCGAACCCGGCGACGCCCTACGAGCACCGCTACGAGACGATGGTCGCGCTGGTCGACGACCTCGTGGGCCGCGGCTACTTCGGCGTCGTGATGACGGGCGGCGAGCCGAGCCTTCACCCCGAGCTTCCGCGCATCGTGCGCTACGCGAAGGAGCAGGGCCTTCACGTCCGGATGATCACGAACGGGCACCGGCTCGGTGATCCTGCGCTCGCGAAGGCGCTGGGCGAGGCTGGCCTCTCGCTCGTGCACGTCTCGATCTACTCGGTCCGGCCCGAGGTCGAGGAGAAGCTGCGCGGCATCCCCGGCACGCTCGAGCGCGCGCACGCAGCGATCGAAGCGGCGCACGCGGCCGGGATCGACGTCAACATCAACTGCGTCATCAGCAAGCTCAACGCCGATCACCTCGAAGAGAACGTTCGCGTGCTCACCGAGCGGCACCCGCACATCCGCCACTTCGTCTGGAACAACCTCGACCCGTCGATGGGCCGCGCCGAGGTGAACCAGGCCGAGTTCACGCCTCGCCTCGCCGACTTCGAGCTCTCTCTGCATCGCGCGCTCGCGTTCCTCGAGAAGACGGGGCGCACCTATCGCGTGGAGCGCGTACCGCTCTGCTACATGGTCGAGCACGCGCACGCGAGCACCGAGACGCGCAAGATCATCAAGAGCGAGGAGCGCGTCGTGCACTTCCTCGACGACAAGCAGACCGTCCGCCAGACGGACTGGGAGCACCTCTACAGCGACGCATGCAAGCCCTGCTCGCTCCGGCCGATCTGCGGCGGGCTCTTCGATCGCGGCGGCGCCTACGATCCGAAGGAGCTCTCGCCGGTCTTCGTCGACATGCGCCCGATCGTGGAGCGCGTGCTCCGGGACGAGACGGATCCGAGCTTCTCGCCGCCGACCTACGACGACTGGCTCGCGGGGCGTGCCGCGTACGAAGCGCGCCCGAAAGCCAACACGATGCGAGAGCCCGACGCTCCGCCGGTCGGCTTCGTCTCCGAGGAGAGCGTGAAGCGCTTCTCCGCCAAGCACCGCGCAAAAGCGCGCCTCGCCGAGCGCACGGGCGTGCAGCTCGATCGCACGGGCGAGCCCGAAGACCCGTGACAGGGGCTACATCAGGATGCCGCGCGCATCGGGGGTCGGCACCGCAGGGATGTCGGTGTCGCCGAGCCGCGCTCTCGTGTCGTGCTCGATCGCGGTCGCGGACAGGGCGAAGATCACGATCTTGCGCCACTGCCAGGTGAGTAGCCCGAGGGTCGAGCCCGTGGTTGCCCCGACGATCATGGCGCGGATGATAGGCGTGGTCGGGTCGAAGTGGGCGTCTTCTCAGGCATGCTCGCGCCGGTGGTGCAGGGACGATGATGCGGATCACGATCTTCGGCGCGGGAGCGATGGGCACGCTCTACGGAGCGCGGCTCGCTTCGGCGGGACACGCGATCACGATGGTGGCCCGGGGCGCGCGACGCTCGGCGATCGAGCAGGGTGGCTTGAAGGTCCGACCGCGCGGAAAGACGCGGACGATCGAGGTGCGCGTTCCGGTCGTCGAGCGCATCGAGGACGGCGGGCCCGCCGACGCGGTCCTCGTCCTGGTGCGCGCGCATCAGGTCGGCGCCGTCCTACCGCTGCTCGCGGCGCAGCCGAACCAGGTCGTGATGATGGTGAACGTTGCCTCGGGCTACGGCGCGTGGCGCGTGGCGCTCGGCGCGCGCCTCGTCGTGGGCTTCCCCGGCGCGACCGGACGCTTCGCGGAGGACGGCGTGCTCGAGCACGAGATCGCACCGCGCCTCGTCCAGCCCACCGTGATCGGCGAGCCCGAGGGTCCACCGACGCCGCGCGTGCACGCGTTCGC
>JBBSAT010000171.1:0-16378 GCA_038252025.1 Polyangiales bacterium
CGAAGCGCTTGCGGGCGGTCGGCGTGACGGAGCAGACGGCGCTCGCGAGCTCGACCGGCTCGGCGTCCTCAGCCACCGCACGCCTGATCGACCTGTGCGCCGAGGATCATCGTGAGGCCGGCCGTCAGCGCCGCGGGATCGTCGACGGAGAGCGCGCTTCCGGTGCCTCCCGCCGCGGCGATCGACTCGAGCACGCCGGAGCCTCCGGTGCCCGGCAGGCCGATGACGAACGTGTCGATGCCGCGCGCGTGCCATGACGCCGCGCGGTCCACGGCGGACACCGGCCCCATGCAGGTCGGCTCACCATCGGTCAGCAGCACGACGGCGGTCACGGTGTGCGAGCCTTCGAGCGCCGCATCCGCGCTGTCGAAGGCGCTGTCGATCGGCGTCGAGCCCCGGACGTCCGGAGAAGACCAGAGGGCCGACCAAGCGCTGAGGAAGGCGGGGCCCTCTCGATAGTCGAGCTGCGCCTCGATGGGATCCACCGGGCTGCACTCGCCCAGAGCTCCCGGCTCGATGGCGCTCGGAAAGAGGATCGCGCCGACCTCGAGGCGATCCGCGAGCGGCTCGACGGCCGCCGTCAGCGCGTCCGAGGCCAGCTGCCAGCGCGGCCCGCTCGCGCCACCGACTTCCCAGACGGTCGCCATGCTGCCGGAGCGGTCGAAGATCACGAGGAGCTGCGCGAAGCAGCCGGGCGTCGTGCGCCCACCACCACCGCCACCCGCGCGTCCGCCCGTCCAGATCGAGCCCGTGCCGACGATGGGCCCCGTGTCGTCTCTGGGCGCATCGACGTTCGCGTCCCACCGCGGCGCGCCGGGCGTGGGCGAGCTGCACCCACCGAGGGCGAGCCAGAGGACCGACATCGCTCGCCAGCCGCGCATGCGCTGCAAAATAGCATGCGCATCGAGGTCCGTTCTGCGCTGCCCAGGCGGCTCCGTTCTGGTAGCCTCCGCGCGGCCTCGATCGTCGGGGCCGATCACGAGGTGTCCCATTCGGATCGGTGTTCCGAAAGAGACTCGCCCGCTCGAACGCCGCGTCGCGGCGAGCCCCGAGTCCGTCAAGAAGCTCCGAGAGCTCGGGCTGTCCATCGTCGTGGAGCGCGGCGCGGGCGTCAGCTCCGGCCTCGGCGACGCGAGCTTCGAGTCCGCGGGCGCGACCCTCGGCACGCATGAGGAAGCGCTCGGCTGTGAGGTCGTGCTCAAGGTGCGACCGCCGACCGAGGACGAGATCGCGGCCATGCGCGACGGCGCGCTCTCCATCTCGCTCGTGCAGCCGGAGCGTCACCCGGAGCTGCCGGCGCTCTTCGCGAAGAAGAAGATCACGGCGCTCGCGCTCGAGCGCATCCCGCGCGTGACCCGTGCGCAGAAGATGGACGTGCTGTCCTCGATGGCGAACCTCGCCGGATATCGCGCCGTCCTCGAAGCAGCCGAGCACTATCAGGGCTTCTTCGGCCGCCTCGTGACGGCGGCCGGGTCCACGCCTCCGGCGCGCGTTCTCATCATCGGGGCGGGCGTCGCGGGCCTGGCGGCGATCGGCGCTGCCCGGGCCCTCGGAGCGGACGTCCGCGCCTTCGACACGCGCTCGGCTGCGCGCGAGCAGGTCGAGTCCCTCGGCGCGACCTTCCTCGAGGTGACCCTCAGCGAGAGCGGAGACGGGGCGGGCGGCTACGCGAAGCTGATGAGCCAGGAGTTCATCGACGCGGAGATGGCGCTGTTCCGCGCGCAAGCCGCCGAGGTGAACGTCATCATCACCACGGCGCTCGTTCCTGGAACGAAGGCGCCGACGCTCGTACCGACGGACGTCGCCGAGGCGCTCGCGCCCGGCTCGGTCATCGTCGATCTCGCCGCCGAGCAGGGCGGCAACTGCGAGCTCACGAAGCCCGGCGAGATCGTGGTCCACCGCGGAGTCACGATCCTCGGCTTCGTCGATCTCGTCAGCCGCATGGCGAGCACGGCGAGCCGGCTCTTCGCGACGAACCTCTTCCATCTGCTCGTCGAGATGGGCGCAGGGAAGGGCGACATCCACGTCGATCTCGAGAACGACGTCATCCGCCCGGCGGTGCTCACGCACGACGGCGAGATCCTTCCGCCGCCGCCGCGCAAGGAGCCGTCGCCTGCCGGAAAGCCCGCGCCGAAGAAGGCACAGGAGGCGCCCATCTCGGAGCCTGTGGCGAAGGCGGAGCCCGCGGGCCGCTCCACACGCCCGCCGTCGCCGGATGCGAGGCCGCAGCAGTCGAAGATTGGCTCGCCCACACGTCGCGCGTGGGGTGGCCGCCTCGGCGGGATGATCATCATCGCGCTCCTGTTCGCGCTCGGTCGCTCGCTTCCGGAGACCTTCCTCCAGCACTTCACCGTCTTCATCCTCGCGTGCTTCGTTGGCTGGCAGGTCATCTGGAGCGTCTCGCCGGCGCTCCACACGCCGCTGATGAGCGTCACCAACGCCGTGAGCGGCATCATCATCATCGGCGGCATGCTCGAGGTCGGCCCGGACCTCGACGTCGCCACGATCCTCGGCACCGCCGCCGTGCTGGTCGCTGCGATCAACGTCGTGGGCGGCTTTCTCGTGACTCACCGCATGCTGCGCATGTTCAGAAAAGGCTGATCGCTCCGATGACTCTCGGCGGCGTCACCATCGCGTACCTCATCGCGGGCGTGCTCTTCATCCGGAGCCTGGCCGGCCTGTCGAAGCAGGAGACGGCGCAGACCGGGAACTCGTACGGAATGGTCGGAATGGCGCTCGCGATCGTCGTGACGACGACGGTCTGGTTGGGCCCACACCCTTCGCTTCGCGGCATCGGCATCGGCCTGCTCGCGGCGGCGATGGCCATCGGTGCAGCGATCGGCGGCGGCCTCGCGCGACGCGTCGAGATGACGGGCATGCCGGAGCTGGTCGCGATGCTGCACAGCTTCGTCGGCCTCGCTGCGGTCTTCGTCGGAATCGGAAGCTACTCGCAGAGCGGCGGCCCCGACGCTCCGGTGCACGAGGTCGCCGAGCACATCGTCCATCTCGTGGAGATCGCGGTGGGCGTCGCCGTCGGCGCGGTGACCTTCACCGGCTCGGTCGTGGCCTGGGCCAAGCTGCGTGGCTCGCTGAGCGGAAAGCCGCTCCTGCTTCCGGCGCGCCATCTCCTCAACGGCGCCGCAGCGCTGACCATCGCTGCGCTCTGTGTCCTCTTCGTCATGGCGGACGGGCCTACGGAGGGCATGCCCTATCTGCTAGGGATCACGGCCCTCGCGAGCATCCTCGGCGTGCACCTCGTGATGGCGATCGGCGGCGCGGACATGCCCGTCGTGGTCTCGCTGCTCAACAGCTACTCGGGCTGGGCCGCGGCGGCTGCCGGGTTCGCGCTGGAGAACGATCTGCTCATCGTCACCGGCGCGCTCGTCGGCGCGAGCGGCACCATCCTCTCGATCATCATGTGCCGCGCGATGAATCGCTCCATCCTCCACGTCGTGTTCGGCGGCTTCGGCACCGAGGGCGGCGCACCCGCGGCCGCCGGGACGCAGCCGCAAGGCGAGGTGCGCGAGCTGAAGGTCGACGAGGTCGCCTCGCGTCTGCGTCATGCGCGCAGCGTGATCATCGTCCCGGGCTACGGGATGGCAGTCGCTCGTGCGCAGCAGGCCGTCTACGACCTGACCAAGGCCTTGCAAGAGCGCGACGTCAAGGTGCGCTTCGCGATCCACCCGGTCGCCGGTCGCCTCCCGGGCCACATGAACGTGCTCCTCGCGGAGGCAGGCGTTCCCTATCGCCTCGTCCAGGAGATGGAGGAGATCAACCACGACTTCGCCACGACGGACGTGGTGCTGGTCATCGGAGCCAACGACATCGTGAACCCAGGCGCGCTCGACGATCCGTCGAGCCCCATCTACGGCATGCCCGTGCTCGAGGTCTGGAAGAGCGCGCTGGTGGTCGTGCTGAAACGCGGAATGGCGGCCGGCTACGCCGGCGTCGAGAACCCTCTTTTCTTCCTCGACAACACACGGATGCTCTTCGGCGATGCCAAGAAGAGCATGGACGCTCTCGTCGCTGCGGCGCGAGGCTGAGACACTACGAGCCATGCGATCATGAGTGCTACTACGCTTCAATTCCGCCGTGCTGGCCTTGCCGATCTCGAGGCGCTCCACGTCCTCGTGGAGAACGCCTATCGAGGTGAGGCGAGCCGCGCAGGCTGGACGACGGAGGCAGACTTCCTCGACGGTCAGCGCACGGACGTCCACGAGCTGCGCGGTCTGCTCCTCGGGGCGACGACGCGCATGCTGGTCGCGCATCGCGAGGGCGAGCTCGTCGGATGCATCCTCCTCCGGGACGAGGACGCGTGCGCGTACTTCGGCATGCTCTCCGTTCGTCCGGAGCTCCAGTCAGCGGGGGTAGGTCGTGCGCTCGTGCTCGAGGCCGAGCGCGTTGCGCGCGAGGAGCTCGGCTTCGTGGAGATGCGCCTCCGCGTGATCGGTCTCCGCGACACCCTCATCGCCTGGTACGAGCGACGTGGCTACGCCCTCACGGGTGATCGCGAGCCGTTCCCGTACGGCGATCCACGCTCCGGCCAGCCCAAGCGTAAGGACCTCGACTTCGTCGTCATGCGCAAGTCGCTCGCCTGAGACGAGACGCCGCCGGATCCTCGCGCCGAACGGGCTCAGCCAGACGTGCCCGTGCCGTTCGCCCAGAGCCCCGCGCGCAGCGTCGCCATCTTCTGTTCGACGGCGCCGAGACGCGTGAGTGACATGCCCGCCTCTTCGCGGACGCGCATCGTCTCGCCCTCTCCCGAGGCCTTGGCCGTCCGCGCGTGCCGGACCACCTCGGCCATCGAGCGCGTCATCTCCTCCGACGCGCTCTTCACGAACTCGACGAGCTTGTCGCCGAACTCGTCGATCTGACGCTCGAAAGCATCCGCGAGCTCCTTGGCCGCCCTCTCGATCGCCGCCGGGGCCTCCTCGAGCGCGCGCTTCTTGAGCTCGCGATCGGCACGGCCACGGAAGACGTATGCGAGGAGCGGCGCCGCGAGAGCCATCGCGCCACCGACGAAGATGTTGGAGAGCGCCATGAGCCCGATCCCGAACGCTCCGAGCGCGATGACGCCGACGTCGTACGCGAGGGTGTTCACGCTCAGATCGACCCGCGGCGGTCCCGGGAACGCTTCGGCGACCTTCTCACCGCGCGCGCGCGCCTCTTCGCTCACGAACGCGATGGCCTCCTCGGCGACCTTCTCCATCCGCTTCGCGATCTCGACGCCCTGCTTGTCCGCAAAGCTCCGGAAGCGCTCTTCCATGAAGCCGGGCAGATAGCGCTTGAGGTCCTCGGCCTTGCTCGACTCGATCTCGGCGGGAAGCGCGACGGCGAATCGCTTGCCGAAGTCGTCGCACTCCTTGCGCACCAGAGCCTTGATCGCGGCCAGCGACTCCCGAAGCTTCTGCTCGCGGCGCTCACCCGCATCGGTCGTCGACTCGAGATCTTCCTCGAGCGTCGCGAGCCGCCGCTCCAGGTCGGCCGTGTCCATCGCGAGCGCTTGCTTCTGGACCTCGATGCCGCGGCGCAGCGTGTTCGCGGTACGGATGCCCTCGTCGAGCGCGTTGTCGAGCAGCACGCGGCCACGGTCCTCCGAGAGGAACTTCGTGAGATCGACGACCAGCGCGTCGAGCCCTGCGCCGGCGCGGTCTCCCCCGAGCGCCTGCTCCGCGCTGACGGCGTAGACCCGCGGCTCGGGGACCAGCTTCGCGAGCTGTGTTCGCGCGTACGAGAGCGCCTCCACGCGCTCGTCCTCGTCGAGCAGGTCGATCTTGTTGATGACGAACAGGACCTTGTCGCGCGACTGCGCGAGCAGCTTGTTCTGGAGGAACGAACGCTCGCTCTCCTTCAAGATCTGTCCGGCATCGAGCAAGAACAGGACTGCGTCGGCGCGCGGGATGTAGCTGTAGGTGATCTCTGCGCGCGTGGAGTTGAGATCGTTCACGCCAGGCGTGTCGACGAGCACGACGCCGCCCTCGAGGAGCGGGCTCGGATAGCTGACCTCGAGGTAGCGGACGTTGTCGTCCGAGGCGCTTCCGCCGACGACATAGCCGCCGATCTCGTCGAAGGGGACCACGCGGTCGTTCTGCGCCTCGTGCCCCGCCGCGGTCTGGGTCGGTGCGCCGAAGTGCGCTCGCGCGCCGCGGACGCCGTGCACGACCTGGTGAATGACCGCCGTCGTCGGCGTGACTCCCATCGGGAGCACGGGCGCGCCGAGCAGCGCGTTCACGAACGTCGTCTTCCCGTGGTTGAACTCGCCGAGCACGACGAGATGGAACCTCTCTTCCTCGAGACGCGGGATGCGGTCGTCGCGCAGCTTCTTCGCGAGCGTCACCGCGCCGGTGTCCTCGGCCAAGAGCGCGACCTCGCGCAGCGAGCCCAGTACGTCCTGACGCTTGTTCTGATAGTCGGCCTTGGAATCGCTCACGTGTTCTCTCCCCTTTCGAGAAGCCCGATCACTCGGGCTTCCCGTCGATGCGGATGATCTGGCTCGTGCGGACGTCGACCTCGTCGATGGAGAGACCCCCGGTCTCACCTCGCGAGGCGCGGTATAGCGCGCTGTCCGCGAACGCTCGAAGCGCCTCGATGCGCTTCGGAAGGTACGGATGGGTGGCGAACGCCTCCAGGTAGCGGCCGATGGACGCGCGGCCCTCCTCGAGCTGCTCCACGTAGGTGTCGACGTCCATCTCCGCGAAGAGGCGCGAGCTTCCGATGGCGAGCTTCATGAAGCTCGAGACGCCTGCATCGAGATCGTTGCTGCAGAGGAGCCCGGCGCGGTCGCACGTGATCTCGGCGCGCCGAAACCACGCCCGGAGCGGCATCAGCGCAGGCTCGACGAACACGCCGATGACCGCCTGTGCGGCCGTCGTCAGGAGGATCAGGACGGTGCCGTAGACGACGTGCTTGTTCTGGATGTGGCCGGTCTCGTGACCGATCACGAATCGCAGCTCGGACTCGCTCAGGTTGTCGACGAGCGCCGAGTGCAAGACGATGAACGACTGCTCCTCGGTGCCGAACGTGTACGCGTTCACGACGGGGCTGTTCACCACGTAGAGCTGCGGTACCGGGACCGAGAGGACCTTCGCGCAGTCGGTCGCGATCGCATGGATCCGCGCGAACTGCTTCGGCCCCACTTTGACGCCTTGCCCGAGGAGCTGTCCGCGGAGCAGCTCCTTGTTCGTTCGCACGAGGGCGGCCGCAGCATATTCGACGGGGCGCATTCGCGAGAAGCTCCGCATCATGCTGATGTCGGCGGAGTAGGCGTAGCGCGCGGCGTCATCGCGGCCGAAGCCGCCTGTCTTCTCCGTCTCGACGAACCGCGCGAAGCTGAAATCGTCCATCACTGCCTCCGGGGCGCACTCGACCCACAACACACAGCGACCACAACACACAGCGACCACAACACACAGCGACCACAACACACAGCGACCACAGCACACGGCGCGCCGGACCTAGGGCACCCAGTCTACTACGCGAGTCTCGGCGTTTCTCTTTCGAATCCCGTCGAGAATCATGAAGAACCGTGTGACCACGAACGCTGGATCGCGGTGGGGTCTTCCTTAGCGGCCACAAAACGGCCAGCCTCCCTCCACTCACCAGGCGCATGGAGCAGATTGCGGCATCGGCGAGCGATTTCGCCACGATCTTTCGTGCCCACGCGCCGGTCGTCCATCGCGCGCTGCGTCGGCTCGGCGTGAGCGAAGCGAACGCTCCGGACGTGCTCCAGGACGTCTTCGTGGTCGTCCACCGGAAGCTGGGCGAGTTCGAGGGCCGCTCGCAGCTCAAGACCTGGATCTACGGGATCGCCGTCCGCGTGGCGTCGGATCACCGCAAGAGCGCCTACGTGAGGCGCGAGCGCGCGACCGACCAGCTCCCGGAGCGCGCCGGCTCGGCGCCCGAGCTGAAGGAGCTCGAGCGCCGTGAGCGAGTGGTGATGCTCGATCGGGCGCTCTCCACGCTCGCTCCGGAGAGGCGCGAGGTCCTGGTGCTCTTCGAGCTCGAGGAGCTCCCGATGAAAGAGGTCGCCGCAGCGATCGGGTGCCCACTCATGACGGCGTATTCCCGGCTCTACGCGGCTCGCGACGATCTGAAGAAGGCGCTCGCGACGCTGGACCCGGACGGAGGTGGGCGATGAGCGAGGACGATCCGATCCGCCTGCGCGAGGACCCCGCCGAGAGCGCGCGTCTGCGCGCGATGTTCGACGCCGCGAGCGGCGAGCACGCCGACGACGCGATGCTCGAGAAGGTGCTCGTGGGTGTGCTGGCGAGCGGCGGAGGTGGCGGCGGAGGTGGCGGCGGTGGTGCTGCGGCCACCAAGGCGGCAGGCGCTGGCCTGAGCGGAATCGGGGCCGCGGCGGTCGTCCTGGTGGCGGTCGGGGTGGTCGTCGCGATCGCCGTCCGGGGGAGCGGAGGTGAGCCGCGCAGGAGCGAGGACGACAGCGACGCTCGGATCTCGGGCCCGGCCGACAGCGAGGTCGTGGCCGACATCGACGGCGGCGGCGAAGGCGAAGCGGACGGCGAGGGCGAGACCGAAAGCGAAAGCGAGATCGAAGGCGAGTCGGCGTCCGCCGAGCCAGTGCGCCCTCACCCTCACGTCGAAGCGCCGGCGCCGGCCGACCCACGCGCCGACTTCACGCTGGTTCGTCAGGCGACCGCGGCCCTCGCGTCCGACCCGGCTCATGCGCTCGCGCTCGCCGACACGCATCGCACGCTGTTTCCGGAGAGCACGCTGGCCGAAGAGCGTGAGGCCACCGCGATCCTCGCGCTCGCCGCGCTCCATCGGGACACCGCCGCGCGCGCAGCTTCGTTCCGAGCGCGCTGGCCCCGTTCACCGCACCTGCGCCGCATCGACTCGGCGCTCGGGTCGACGGCGCCGTGACGCGTTCGGCTCGGCGTCCTATCAGAGGCTGCGTGTCCTGCGCTCGCTGAGCTCTCGGTGGCAGGCGCACGCCAGCTCGATGAGCGCGACCAGCTCGCCTTTCGGATCACGCGCCGAGAGCACCAGCTCTCCCTCGAAGACGTACATCACCGGCTGCGTGCCGTTCTTCTGCGCGTAGGTGGTGAGCAGACCTGCGACGGCGGCGGCTGCGGGGATCAGCGGATGCCCAGGCTCGCTCGCGTACGCCGCGAACGCCCTTCCCGGGCACGCTTCCGGGATCTCGGTCAGCGAGTCGAGCGCGCGCTCGTGCGCATCGTCCAGCGCGAGACCAGCGAGCCCGACGAACGCCGCCGACAGCATCTTTCCGGCGCCACCGGCCAGAATGCTCGGCACGGGTCGCTGCACGACGAAGCAACCGTGCGCTCCTTCGAACGGGATCGTCACGGTCGCGGGAGCCGGCGGGCCTCGGAGCGTCGAGGATCGATGGCGGAGCGGCCTCGCGCGCGAGATCGTGAAGGGGATGTCGTCGAGCTTGCCCTCGTAGCGGTAGCTCCACCGACCCTCGGAGCTGGTGTCGCGCCAGCCGCGCTCCTCGGCGATCTTCCGGAGGCCGCGCGTGGGATCCGACGCTCGGAGCGACTTCACGAGGTTGTAGGTGAGGGCGATCGCCATCACGACGGGCCCGCCCAAGCACAGCCCGAGGAAGATCCAGCTCTCGATCGCCGCCCACATCTCGACCGCCACATTAGCGGAGAGCTCGGCGCGCTCGTGAGAATCCTCCGGAGGTCGCCGCGCCTTTCGGCGCCGCCGGCGGTCAGCCCTGCACGCGGCGCGAGAAGCGCAGCACGGCGCGAAACACGTCCTCGATGGACTCGCCGTCGAGGCCGCGCTCCTCCGCCACGACGCGTCGCGCGGCGAGCACGCTTGCCTCGCGATTCGGATCGTGGAGCGGCTGGCCGAGGCGCTGCTTTGCCTTCATCGCGCGGCGCGAGAGCTCCGCCCGGCGCCCGAGGAGCGCGATCAGATCGCGGTCGAGCTCGTCGATGAGCTCACGCGTCTCGGCGAGCTCTGGCGAGGCCGGCACCGCAGCGTCGGCGGGCGGAATGTCGAGGCCGGCTCTCCCTTCGTCGGGCCCGCGGAGCGCCACGTCCGCAGCGGAGAGGGCGTCGAGCAGGCGCTTGCGCGCGTCACCCGCGTGCGGGTTGTGGGCGCAGATCGTCGCGAACAGGTGCCCTGCATCGCCGCGCACGACCTCGACGGTCCGCGCGATCGCCTGGAACGACGGCGGCGCGAAGGGCACCCGCGTGTCGACGCCGGCGTCGAGCATCCCCTTGGCGATGAAGAACGCGAGCGCGTGCGTGTCCGCCATCGCCTTGTCGTGCGCGTTCGGCTCCTGCTCGAGCGTCCAGCAGCCGACGCGCTCGTAGAACGCGCGCGCTCGCGCAGCGGCCGTCGGGTGAACCGCGTTCGGGCAGATCACGACGCGCAGGGGCCGCTCGGCGAGGGCGAGGCTCGTCGGTCCGAAGAGCGGGTGCGTGCCGACCCACGGGACGCGCGAGCCGAGCGCCTCGGCCATCGCCTCGATGGGCCGGACCTTCACGCTCCCGACGTCGATGACCAGCTGTTCGGCCGTCAGCAGCGGGCCGAGCGCGGCGAGCGCCGCCCGCACCGCGGTCACGGGGATGGCGAGCACGACCAGGGGAGCCCCGGTGACGAGCGCCGCCAGGTCCTCGGCGCGTCGTTCGGCAGGAACATCCGCCCTCGGGTCGAGCGCGCGGACCCGTAGGCCTGCGTCCTCGGCGAGATCGCCGAGCGCCTTGCCGAATCGGCCATGGCCGAGGATCGCGACGTCGTGGCTCACGCGCGTGGCCTATCACGCGCGGCAGCCAGGCGAATCCGCGATCGGCGGGGAGACGCCGCGAAAATTCGACGCCGCCCACAAAAAGCGACCCGAGAGCCTCCACTCACTCTCCAAACGGAGGTTCTTCCATGCGTGTGCTCCCGATCGCGCTCCTTTCATGCTGCCTCGTCCTCGGCTCTCTCTCGGTCGCGAGCGCGCAGGATGCTCCTGCCCCCGCCGCCGCGCCGCGGATCCAGACGGCGTTCGACCGGCCTTTCGCGCTCGGCGTGTACGCGTCCGGCTGGCTCGGCGCCTACGCGGCGATCGGTGGCGGCGCGCGCGCCCGCTGGGAGCCCTTCGACCTCCTCGGGATCGAGGTCTTCGGCGAAGGCCACGCCGTCGAGTGGCCCGGCGCCATCCGCCACGACCACCAGATCGGCTTCAATCTCTACGTTCCGATCACGCTCGTTCCCGAGGTTCGGCTCCGCCCGCTCTTCGGATTCTGCGCCGTCTTCTCCATGATCGAGTCGAACGAGGCGCACGCACCGCGCGCCGACGACGTCCTCTTCGGCGCGCACGCCGGCCTCGGGATCGAGTGGTCGCTCGGCACGTGGGCCTCGGTGTTCTTCGACGTGCAGGCGACCGCGTGGATGGGACACGACCGCACCGCGCACGGCTGGACCGCGAACCTCGGCGGCGACTACGTGCCCTACGGCACGGTGCAGGGGCTCCTCGGCGTCATGGTCCACCTGGGAGACTGAGCGTGCGCGTCGCCATCGCGCTGTCCGCGCTCCTCGTCGTCGGCTGCGGGTCCGAGTCGAGCGCCGTGCCGTTCGGGAGCGGCGCGAGCGACTGCGCGCACTGTCACGCAGAGCACGCCGAGCAATTCGAGAGCGCGGCGCACGCGCGCTCCTCGCGCTCACCTGTGTTCGAGGCGCTCCTTCCGCACGTCGAAGAGGCCTGGGGAAGCGCGGCGCGCGCGCGATGCGTCGGCTGTCACTCTCCCCGGCACGGAACCGACGAGTCCGTGACCTGCGTCTCGTGCCACGCGGCGGTCGGTCATCGCGGCGCGAGCGACGGACGGCTCGTGATCGATCTCGACGCTCCCATCGTCGGGCCCTTCGAAGACGCCGACTCCCCGCACTCCACGCGGACCAGCGGGCTGCTCGGATCGAGCGAGCTCTGCGCGAGCTGTCACGAGGTCTCTGGCCCGGGTCTCTTCGTCGAGCACACCGGCACCGAGCACCTCGATGCCGTCCGTGCGACAGCGGCCCCTTCGTGCGCGACCTGTCACCTCCCGCGGACCGACGACGGCCCGGTCGCGTCGGGCGGTGTCGATCGAGAGCGTCACGACCATCGCTTCGTCGGGCTCGACCCGCGCTGGGGTGCGACCGACGCTGCGCTCTCGCAGGCCCGCGAGCTGAGCCGTGCGCTCCTCGGCGCCGCTCTCGAGCTGCGCGTCACCCGGGACGGTGATGCGATCGTCGTCGAGCTCGAGAACGTGGGCGCGGCCCACGCCGTACCGACCGGCGTCGCGTTCTTCCGTGACGTCTGGGTGGACGTGACGCTCGAGCAGGCCGATGGCTCGATCGAGGTTCGCGAGCGCGTGATCGAGCTCGGTGATCTCCCGATGCTCGGTGAGGCTCGCGTCGCACTTCCGACCGAGGCCGATCACATCGAGGAGCGGCGCCTCCATCCGTTCGAGGTTCGCAGCGCGCGGCTCGACGCTCCTTCGGCGCGCGTCACCGCAGAGCTGCGCTTTCGCGCGATCCGCGAAGACGCCCTCGCCGCGCTCGATCTTCCGCTGCGCGAGGCTCCCATCGTCCTCGTGACGTCCTCGCCCGAGCGATGACGGCGGCCGTCACTCGTGGAACAGGCGCCACGCGAGACTGGACATTCGTTCAGCGTCGCCGGATGCTGCGCCGATGCCTCACGCGGTCCTCAATCCGCCGAATCCGTTCGACCGGACGCGCATCGACTTTCGGGACGATCACATCGACGTCGAGCCACCGCTCGCGAAGCTCGAGGTCTTCGAGGAAGAGGCACGCTCGATCCTCTCGGAGAACCAGAGCCCCGACGTCGGGTTCCGGTTCAGCGCCAACCCCTACCGTGGCTGCTTCCACGGGTGCGCCTACTGTTATGCGCGCTCCTCGCACCAGTACCTCGGGTTCGGCGCCGGCACGGACTTCGAGCGCAAGATCGTCGTGAAGACGAACGCGGTCGGGCTGCTCCGCGAGCAGTTCGAGAAGAAGAGCTGGGCCGGCGACGTGATCGCGCTCTCGGGCAACACCGACTGCTACCAGCCGCTCGAAGCGAGCTATCGGCTCACGCGGGGCTTGCTCGAGGTCTGCGCCGAATATCGCAACCCGGTCGGGATCATCACCAAGAGCTCGATCATCCGTCGCGACGTGGATCTGCTCGCGAAGCTCGACGAGGTCGCGCAGCTACGCGTGACCATCAGCGCAGCTTTCGCCGACGACGAGACGGGTCGCGCGCTCGAGCCGTGGGCGAGCCCGATCTCCCGCCGCTTCGAGACGATGAAGCTGCTCAGCGACGCGGGCATCACCGTCGGGCTCTCGCTCGCGCCCATCATTCCGGGCATCAACGACAGCTCCATTCCCGAGCTGCTCGAGCGCGGAAGAGCAGCAGGCGCCAGCTACGCGTTCCTCGTGCTCCTGCGGCTGAGCGGCGAAGTCCTTCCGGTGTTCGAGGAGCGGCTCGATCGCGCCTTTCCGCTGCGCGCCGAGAAGGTACGCAACGCGATCCGAGACATGCGCGACGGCGCGATGAACGTCACCGCGTTCGGCAAGCGCATGCACGGCACCGGCGCGCGGTGGGAGACCATCGATCAGCTCTTCCGACTGCACGTCCGGAAGCTCGGGCTGAACCTGAGCGAGGGCCTCGAGCATCAGCCGACCACGTTCTTCCGACCGGGGAAGGCGAAGAAGCAGCTCGCCCTCTTCTGATCGTGCGGCTCGTTCTGATCAAGCCGGAGTGCTCGCGTAGCGAGCCGAATTGATCGTGCCGCCCGTTCTGGAGGAGCGGTCCGCAGGCGTCTACTGCATCGAGGCGACGGCGTGGCGCTCGAGCGACCCGGGGACGGCGCGATCCATCGCGCGCAGCGGCTGCGGCGGCGGCACCAGACCGCGCGCGGCCGCGTGCTCTGCGATGCGCTGAACGTGCTGCGGGCCGCCGTCGAACAGAGGCGTCGGATCCACCGCGTGCCCTCGAACGTACATCTCGAAGTGCACGTGCGGCCCGTGCGCGAGGCCGGTCATGCCCACGAGCGCGATGCGATCGCCCCGGTGAACGCGATCGCCCGGCTGCACGAGGAGGGTGGAGTTGTGGGCGTAGGCCGTGACCCAGCCATTCGCGTGCACGATGACGATGAAGTTCCCCATGTTGCGAACGCCGTCGTTCGCATACGCGACGAGCCCGTCGGCGGCGGCCCGCACGGTCGTGCCCCGCGGCGCGACCATGTCGACGCCGCTGTGGATGAGCTCGGGGTGCGTCTCTCGCGTGTAGCCGAAGCCACGGCCGAACGTCGCGCCGTCCACCGGCCAGAGGAGGCGCGCCGGCGACTCGCCCGAGACCGCGGCGACGAGGCTCGGGTCGGGTGGTGCGTACATCAGGTCGTGCGCCGACCGAAGGGATCCGATGCCCAGCGAGTCCGCCAACAAGGGCGAGGGCGTCGGCTCATCGGGCCAGGCCACGGCGAAGCTGTCGTCGGCTTCGGCGACCGGCTCACGAGCCGCGCGCTCGGCCGCGACGGGATCGAGCCGGACGAACATCGGGACGACGAGCGCGAGGGCGAGCGCGGCGCGCGCGAGGGCGCGGAGGTGCGTTCGCAGGCCCGTTCGGGTCACCGTTCCGTCAGTCACTCGCCTAGGAGGACCGCAGACGGTGCTTCGTTCAAGCGAAAAGGCCCAATGTATCGCGATGATCCTTCGTTTTTGTGGGATGAGGTGTGGAACGCGCCCTGCCATCACCACCGTGGCTCACGCTCCATCGAGCGACATGTGTCGCACGCCGGCTCAGGTCGGCGCGGGTGCGCGGGATCGCCCGCCCCGCGTCTCGCAGGCCCGCGATCGCGCATGCTAGAAGCGGCGAACGATGGAGCTGCCCGTCTTCTCTCCGTTCACCCCCAGCGCGCTCGTGGAGCGGCGCGAGCTGGCGATCGATCACATCGGCTTCCGCGTCAGCGCGACCGACGATGCGCTGGAGGCGTTCACCAGGCCCGGACAGTTCGTGAAGATGCGCGTGCGCGGTGCGGACGATGCGCCGCACGAAGGGATCTTCGCCCTCGCTTCATCGCCTCTCGAGCGGCGGCTCTCCTTCATCGTGCGGACCCGCAACGCGGAGGGCGGGGAGGCTGCCGATCGCATCGCAGAGCTCTCGATCGGTACGCCGCTCGAGATGACGCTCCCGGCGGGGGACGGCTTCGCCCTCGAGCGCGCGGAAGGCCGTGACGTCGCGTTCATCGCGGTCGGGACGGCCATCGCACCCGTTCGGAGCGCGCTCGAGATGATCCTCGCGTCGCGGGGGGACTACGGAGCGCTGAGCCTGGACTATGGGGTCCGCAGTCTGGCGCACCTCCCGATCGCGGAGGACATCGATCGCTGGAGCGCGCGCGGTGTGGACGTGCGCCTCCACCTCTCGGTGCCGAGACCGGACGGAACGATCGAGGGCGTGCTCGCCCACATGGCGTACCTCGACCGGGTCGGGGCGCGAGCGCGCGACCAGGCGATCATCGCCGTCGGCCACTCCGCGATGGTTCGCGAAGTGCGCGATCAGGTGATCGCCCTCGGCGGCGACCCGGAGCTGGTCCTCCACAACTACTGACGACGGCTGCCACATCCGTGCGTGGTGGCGCTCGAGGACGCGGTACCCTGGTCCGGAAAAATTGCTGGGCCGGCTCGACCGAGGCTAGACCGGCGGTAATGTGGGGTAGGTCACCCAACTCGCTCAAAGGATGAAGATTTTGCAAGAACTGCCCTGCCTCACGCGCGCATACCTCGTCGGCCACGATCGTCTCGGAGCGCACTCGTGAGCGGCGGCAACTTCTCTCCGGGCAAGCGCAACCGCGAGATGGACCAGGCGCGCAAGAAGCAGGAGAAGGCGCAGCGCCGTCAGGAAAAGCGTGAGCGTGGTCCGGGCGAGATCCCGGTCACCACCGCCGACATGGTGCAGCGCGGTCTTCCGTCGATCGAGGAAGCCATGCGCAACATCGAGGACCGCGCTCGCGGCATCGGCGCTTCGGCCGCGACGATCCCGGCGCGCCTCTTCGTGAGCGGGCTGGCCGACGACGTCACCGAGGCCGACCTCAGGGCGACGTTCGGCGCGCACGGGCCGGTCGCGGACGCGGTCGTGATGGTCGATCGCGGAACGAAGGCCCCGCGCGGCTTCGGCTTCGTGACCATGGCGAACCGTCGCGATGCACCGAAGGCGATCGAGCTGCTCGACGGCTCGGAGCTCAAGGGCCGCCGCCTCATCGTGAACGTCGCCACGGAGCGGTGATCAAAGCCGGAGTGCTCGCGTAGCGAGCCGATATCGATCAAAGCCGGAGTGCTCGCGTAGCGAGCCGATATCGATCAAAGCCGGAGTGCTCGCGTAGCGAGCCGATATCGATCAAAGCCGGAGTGCTCGCGTAGCGAGCCG
>JBBSAT010000172.1:0-16232 GCA_038252025.1 Polyangiales bacterium
CGATCCTCTGGCGCCGATGCGATCGTTGCGGACGCAGAAGGCGTGCTCTGGATCGTGAACGACGGAGAGCTCTCCGCGCTGCGCCGGGACGATCGCATCGTCGTCTATCCCATCCCCCTCACCGCCGAGAGCGTCTACGCCTCGCCGACCGGACGCGATCTCTGGATCCGCGGGACGGACGGCACGTTCTTCCACGAGCTCGACCGGATCTTCCGGCCCGTGACCGGCCTCGAAGCGACGGAGGCGTGGAGCGGGGCCGATGGGTCGCTCCTCGCACGCTCGGAAGGCGGAGTCTCGCTGTTCCGCGCGCGCCACCCGCTGGCCCTCGAGGGCCTGCACGACGGCCCCGTGCTCGAGACGACGAGCGTGACGCTCGTGCTGCCCGCGCAGGATCACGCGACCTCGATCCACGTGGACATCGACGGTATCGCGCTCGACGCGGCCGGCACGCCGCCGATCTTCTCGATCGCGCCCGGCGTGGTCGGCCTCGGCGACCACACGCTCCACGTCGACGTCGACTACGACGACGGCACGCTCCGGACCTCGCTGAGCCGGCCGATCACCGTGCAGTCCACCGTGACGTACGACGGGGAGATCCGGCCGCTCTACGTGACCTACTGCGCCGACTGCCACGGACCGACGGGCCCCTCGCCGACCCGCCTGGACAGCATGGCTCCCTGGATGAACCTTTCTTCGCGTATCCTCGAGAACGTCACGACCGGCAGGATGCCGCTCGGACGCGCCCCGATCCCACCCGAGGCGATCGCTCTGATCGAGACCTGGGTCGACGCTGGATTTCCCCCGTGACGCGCACGCGCAGAGTGAGGTCCGCATGAGGCGATGGATCCCCGTGATGCTCCTGGTCGGCGCGCTCGCTCCCGCGACGCTCGTGCGCGGCGACGAGGCGCAGTGTCGGACCGAGGTGCCCCGGCTCTCACCGGAGGAGTACCTCCGCGCCGTCAGTCTCGACGTGCGCGGCGTGGTGCCGACGGTCGAGGAGTACGAGTCGATCGCTGGGCTTCCCGACGTCCCGGAGGCGCTCATCGACGAGTGGCTTCGGTCCGAGGAGTTCGCGCAGCGCGTCGTCCGGCGCCACCGCGCGCTGCTCTGGCCGAACGTCGAGAACGTGCGCTTCGTGGACTTCCGTCGGCGGCTGGGCTCGACCGGCACCGGCGCCGCGCAGCGCTGGTACCGCTCCTCGCAGACCACGACCACCGCGATCCGCGGCGCGAACGTCCCCTGCGACGATGTGCCCGCGACGTTCGACGCGGCCGGGAACGTCGAGTACCGCATCGACGCGGAGACGGGCGCGCGCATCGAGGGCTGGGTCGAGGTCTCGCCGTACTACGCCCCGACGACGACGATCCACGTGTGCGGGTTCGACGCGCAGACGACGGAGCGCTCGCCGAGCGGACGCGAGTGCCGGACGCGTGACGCGTCGAGCGACCCGGGCTGCGGCTGCGGCCCGAGCCTGAGCTGGTGCGACACGAACGACGTGCAGCTCGCGATCGTCGCCTCGTTCAACGAGGAGCTCGAGCGGCGCATCGCCGCGCACGCGGAGGCCGACGAGCCCTACACGTCGATCTTCACGAGCCGACGCGCGTTCGTGAACGGTCCGATCGCGTTCTACTACCGAAACCTCTCGCGGGTTTACAACGACGTGCCGCTCGAGCCGGCTTCCCTCGACGTCGAGCACATGCCGGCGCTCGACTACACCGACCGCGACGTGTGGACGGAGGTCGAGCTGCCCGAGACGCACGCCGGCGTGCTGACGAGCCCGCTCTATCTCCTCCGGTTCCAGACGAACCGCTCGCGCGCGAACCGGTTCTTCGACGCGTTCCTCTGCCAGCCGTTCCTCCCGCCGGCCGGCGGACTGCCCTTCGCCGACGAGGTCGAGGCGCGCGAGCCCGATCTCCAGCGGCGCGCCGGCTGCCGGTACTGCCACGCGATCCTCGAGCCGGCCGCGGCGCACTGGGGTCGCTGGATGATGCAGGGCGGCGGCTACCTGCCGGAGGACAGCTACCCGGTGTTCCGACCCGAGTGCGCCGAGTGCGCGCGCGGCGAGGAGACCTGCAGCTCGGTCTGCACGCTCAACTACGAGACGCGCGCGCTCGCGCCGGAGCAGGAGCCCTATCTCGGCATGCTCCGCGCGTACGAGTTCCTCCGGCCCGAGCACGAGATCAACGTCGCGGAGGGCCCGACGGCGCTGGTGCGCGATGGGCTCGCCGACGGACGCTTCACGGAGTGCACGGTGCGCCGCACGGCGGAGTGGCTGCTCGCGCGCGACCTCGGCGAGAGCGAGACCCAGTGGGCGAGCGAGCTCGCCGGCACGTTCGTCGGGAGCGACCTCCGCTATCGCGACGTCGTGAGATCCATCGTCACGAGCGACACGTATCGGAGGGTCCGATGAGATCTTCTTCGCGCATCGCGCTCTTGGCGCTGCTCGTGGTCACGCTCGGCGCGTGCGACGACCGGGTGCCGATCACGGAGGTGCCGGTCCAGCCGGGCGATCCGACGCCGATCGATCTGGGGACCGGGCCGGCCAGGCCGCGACGCAGGATGGACATCGACCAGCTCGATCAGAGCCTCCGCTCGGTGACCGGCGGCATCGGCTGGGTGGACTCGAGCGGGCGAGACCTCTTCGTCACGAACGCAGAGACGCTCGGCGTGCCGGACTGGGTCTCGTTCACGAACGAGGACCTCGAGGCCTCGGCGCTCTTCGTGAAGTTCCTCGACGACGCCGCGCGCTCGTCCTGCACGACGCTCATCACGCGCGACGCCGCAGCCCCGGCGGCCGACCGCATCTTCTTCGTCCACGCCGAGCCGAGCGCGATGATGCCGGCCGACCAGACTGCCATCGACGAGAACCTCGCGTACCTGCTGCTCCGCTATCACGGGCGGCGCGTGGCGGTCGGCTCGGACGAGATCCTTCCGTGGCGCGGCCTCTACCAGGACGCGCGCGCGGCGACCGACGACCCGAACGTGGCGTGGCGCACCGTCTGCGTCGCGCTCGTCGACCACCCCGACTTCTACACGTACTGAGACGAAGGAAGACGCCCATGACAACTCGTCGTCGATTCCTTCGAGACATCCTGGTCGCTGGCGGCGCGCTCTCTGCGCTCGGCGGCATCTCCGGCATCGCGCGCCTCGTGCGCGCAGGCCCGATGGACGCACCGAACCACCACTACGTGTTCGCGTACTTCAGCGGCGGCTGGGACGTGCTGCTCGGGCTCGACCCGCGCGACCCGAACGACTTCACGCCCGAAGAGAACGCGATCGAGCCGGGCTACGGGCTCCTGCCCGCGGCGTACCAGGAGATGGTGAGCGCGGGCGGTCTCTCGCTCGGGCCCTACATCGGCATGCTCGCCGGGCACACCGATCGGCTCGCGGTGATCCGCGGGATGAGCATGGAGACCTTGACGCACGAGGTCGGTCGCCGGCGGTTCCTCACCGGCAAGCCGCCGGCGGGCCTGCAGGCGCGCGGCAGCTCGGCGGCGACGTGGATCTCCTCGCGGCTCGGTCAGGACGACGCGATCCCGCACCTCTCGGTCGGCGTCGAGACCTACAACGTCGATCAGCCGACGTACGCGTCGGCGCTGCGCGTCGGGAGCTCCACGGATCTCAAGAGCCTGCTGACGGCGGGCGCGCCCGCGCTCGAGCCGACGCAGGACGACATCCTGCAGGCCTTCCTCGCGAACGAGGCGACCTGCGAGCGCTCGCGTCACTCGCCGACGCTTCGATCGGCCGAGGGCGCGCGGCTCCGGCTGGGAGGGATGCTCGACGCCGATCTCGCGAGCCTCTTCGACATCCGCAACCTCGACGCGACGCTGCGCGACCGCTTCGGGATCGCGAGCGCGAACGAGACGAACACGCCCGGCGCGCAGGCGCTCATCACGTTCCAGGCGCTCACGCACGAGGTCAGCCGCTGCGTGAGCCTGCAGGCGACGAGCGGCCTCGACACGCACTTCAGCGAGTGGGCGCGCGATCACGGCCCGCGCCAGATGGCGGGCTTCGATGCGATCTCACGCCTCGTCACCGCGCTCTCGGAGACGCCGTACGCGCCGACGGGCTTCACGGCGGACGGCACCAGCTGGATCGATCACACCACGATCATCGGCTTCAGCGAGTTCAGCCGCTCGCCGGTGCTCAACGTGCGGGGCGGCCGCGATCACTGGCTCGGCAACTCCTGCTTCCTCCTCGGCGGCAACGTGCGGCCTGGCGTCATCGGCGCCTCGTCCGACAACGGCATGCAGCCGCAGCCGGTGAACCTGGAGACCGGCGCGGTCGAGCCGGGCGGTCAGATCATCCGGCCCGAGCACGTGCTCAGGACGCTGCTCGTCGACGCGGGCATCACCAACGACGAAGCCGACCTGCGCGTGGATCCGATCCGCGCGCTCATCCCGGTCTGAGCGCGCTCGACCGGCTCACTTCGCGCCTCTCACCTCTCGCACGGCGCGGCGGCGCCGCGAGAAGGCGGTGATCATCACGGCGATGGAGGCGCCGATCGCGCCGCGAATGCCCGCGTCACCGAGCTCGAGCGACTCGATCGAGAGGAGCGGCTGGATCGAGAGGGCGTCGTCGAGCCCTTCCATCGCCGAGCGCATCCACCAGATGCGGGCTGCGATCCAGAGCGCCGTCGCGCACCAGGTGAGCGCCGCGTAGAGAGCGAACACGAGGGCGGGCGCGGGTCGGCCCGAGCTGTGCTCGATGAGGGCGCCGATCCACGCGACCCAGGGCGCGAGCGCGGCCGCCATCGCGATCCCTGCATAAGCCCAGAACGGCGCGGCTGCGCTCGTCATCACGATCGCGCTGACCCCCGTCTGCGCCAGCGCTTCGCCGACGAGCCAAGGCGCCGTGAGCCAGCCGACGAGCGCCCCGAGCGCCGAGAGCACGAACGCGGCGAGCGTATCGAGGAGCAGGCGCTCGAGCTTCACCGCCCGAGCATGAGCCATGCGCCCGTCTCTGCCACCATCACGCTTGCGCGCCCTCCCGATCTGGGCGCTGATCCCGCGGATGAAGGCGAAAGCGAAAGCGAAGGCGAAGACGAAGGCGAGGGTGAAGGCCAAGACGAAGACGAAGGCGCCTGCGCGCCAAGGCCTCCTCACCGGCGCCGACGGCATCACCCGATGCTTCTGGGCGGGCTCCGATCCGCTCTACCTTCGCTATCACGACGAGGAGTGGGGTTCTCCGGTCCGAGACGACCATCGTCTCTACGAAAAGCTCGTGCTCGAAGGCTTCCAGTCCGGGCTCTCGTGGCTGACCATCCTGAAGAAGCGCGAGCGCTTCCGCGAGGTCTTCCGCGGCTTCGATCCCGAGAAGGTCGCGCGCTTCGGCGAGAAGGACGTGCAGCGGCTCCTCGCCGACCCAGGCATCATCCGGCACCGCGGAAAGATCGAAGCCGCGATCCACAACGCGGCGATGACGCTGAAGGTGATCGAGGCGGAAGGCTCGTTCGCGGCCTACGTCTGGCGCTTCGTTCCTCCGCCCGAGGAGCGCCCGGAGCGGCTGACGCTCGCTGCGTTGCGCACGCTCGGGAAGACCTCCGCGAGCGAGCGCTTCTCGAAGGACCTGAAGAAGCGCGGCTTCCGCTTCTTCGGTCCCACGACCGCGTACGCGTTCATGCAGGCGATGGGGCTGGTGGACGACCACCTCGAGGGCTGCTGGCGCCGCGGGACGCGCTGAGCTTCGCGCTCAGGGCCCCGCGTAAGGGGATGCAGGAGCGCGCCGACCTAGAGACGCACCGAGTAGACGAAGCTGATCTCCGGGTAGCCCCTGTATCGCTCGGCGAGGACGGCCTGCGGCACGACGTCGCCGTCGACGTAGCGCGCGACGAGCGCATCGAACGCCGCGCGGTCGCCCGTGGCGAGGATGTGCAAGACGACGTTCATCGCGTGCTGGGACGCCGCGGCCATCCGCTCGAAGTCGATCGTGAAGGCACCGCGGTGCTCGCCGTCGGCCGCGAGCGCGTCCGGGTCCCAGCGGAGCGCTCCGTCGTCGAGCAGCATGCCGATCTGGATCGCTGCGGTCTGACCCCCGTCCAGCGGCTGGCCCGGAGGTCTCCGCGTACCCAACGCCGTGTACTCGAACGACTGGAGGAGCTGCTCGAGCACGACGCCTCGCTCGAGCCCCATGTCGAGAAGCGCGTGCCCCGTCAGCCAGCGCGCGAAGAACAGCACGCCGCTCGCCGCCTCGAGCCGCTCGAGCGCTGGCCGCACGTCGTCCAACGGATCGATCGCTGGACCTCCGAGCGGGGGAGAGTCCCGCTGCGGCCCGAGGTCGCGGCTCGCCTCCTCGAGTCTGGAGCGGAGCAGCAGCGCGGCGAGATCATCGGACTCGGCGTCGACGGAGCCAGACGTGAGGAGCGACTCGGCTTGTGCCCGATGCCGAGCGCTCGAGGCCTCGTCGGCGAACATGTTCGTGTACGTGCTCGCCCGCCCGAGGAGCGTGCTTCCGGGCAGCGCAAAGATGCCGCGTCGCTGGTATCCGGCATTCAGCACGATCTCGACGAGCTGGGGAGAGGGAAGGTCGATCCGCCGCCCCTGGTACTCGCCCGGGACGAGCATCGCCAGCGCGTGATCCATCGAGGTCGCTGCGGACGCGAGTGAGTCTTCGAGCGGATCGGGCCGCGGATCCGCCCGTCCCAGCCTGAGCCCGTAGCCCGCCTTCCGCCCGCAGGGATCCCACGCCCTCCCTAGGCGCCTCGACCGAGACGACCCAGCGCGAGGTCTCGGGCGTCATGCGCGACGTCGCTTCCTCTGCGCCATCGCGCTCGCCCGTCTCCATCTGAAGCGCAGCGCCGCGAAGGTACGCGACGAGGCTCACCTCGGCGGGATCGGTCATGGCGGCCGCCGCGGCGCGAAGCTCGGCGGCGATCGGGCGCGTCAGATCGCCGTAGGCCTCGTGGTACGGAACCGCGACGAGACCCGCGTCAGTCTCGCGCACGACTGTCTGCGATCCGAGGAGACTCGCCGCGTCCGGGCGCGCCGCGAGGTCCGCACAGAACGCGTGCGCGGGGTCCTGAGAGACGCGGGGTAGACATCGAGCGGTTGAAACGGTGCGCCCTCGATGGCCGAGCAGGTCGGATCGTGCCGCGCATCTGCAGAGAGGCACTGCGGGCCCCAGTTGCGCCGGAACAAGCTCACGCTCGCCGAGTCGCGCGCATCGAGCGACGGGCGGGTCACGTCCATCCCGCGCTGTCGCGCGTAGAGCCGATCGATGAGGCCGGCGATGACGATCATGCGTCGGACGAAGTCGCGGTGGACCGCCGGGAGATCAGAGAGGTCGGTGTCGATCAGAGCGACCGACGCCTGATCGAGCTCGCTGACGACGAGCGCGCGCCGCGGATCCGTGGGCGCCGCAGCGTCGTCCTCCGCCGCGATGCGCGTGGCAGCGTCGTCGAACGCGCCCGTGAACTCGCCATCGTGGACCCACTCGGTGCTCGAGGACGGATAGAAGAGGAGGCCGCGAACCTCGCTCGGATCGGGTGCTCCGTCTCCATTCGCGTCGTTCGTCCAGAAGAGCGGCAGGTCGAGCCGAAGCGCCAGCTGGTTGAAGCGCGCAGGCTCCATCGTGTGCGCCCGCCAGAGGGTCGTCCGCACGTAGGTCGGGCCGCACGCCAGCAGGCCGACTGTGAGGACGACCAGGAGTGAGAGCGTCTTCAGGCGCACACGCAAGCCTTGCACGAAGTCCGCGCGCGCGGGAGCTACGGCTTTCCGGGGGAATCAGACCCAGCTCACGAACGAGCACACCGAGGAGCACCGATCACCTGCGGGAGAGCCGCCGCGGTCGAGAGCGGGGAAGGACTGCCCGAGCGCGGCCACCGAGCACGGCTTCGTTGCGGATGTTCGCAGCTGGCCAGAAGAACGAAGAAGGCGCGCCCCGTTTCGGGAGCGCGCCTTCTTCGATGGAGGTGCCTCTTTGGACTAGAGGCTTGCGGGGCAGAGCAGGGGGTTGTATCCGAGCGCCGCCGCGGACGGGGGCGCGACCGGGGCCGTCGACTCGTCGATCGAGAGGAGGAACGCGACCATCTGGCGGACCTCCGCTGCGCGCGTCGCCGGCGTGGTCAGGAAGTTCACGCTCATCGCTTGATAGTGCGCCGCGAACGCCGGGTCGAAGACCTCCTCGAGCGTCCGGGCGTTGCCGCCGTGCAGGTACGGTGCGCCCGTCCCGAGGCCGAGGAGCGACGGCGGGTTGAACCCGCTGAGGCCCTGGGCTCCGGTCGTCATGTTCGTGCGCACCTCGCTGAGCTGCACGGTCGAGCCGCTCGCGAGCACAGGCAGGATGCCGCTGCTCGGGAAGGTCCCGACGCTCCGAAGGACGCACTGGATCTGGTCGTTCGCTCCGGCCGTCGCGCCCGCCGGGAAGCGGAGCGTGGCCGTGCGGCCCGCGCCCGCGCTGGGCGGGTTGAGCGCGCCGGGGAAGAGCGCCGGCGCGACGTAGCTCATCGTGCGCAGCGTGCCGGTCGTCGGGTGGTTCGTGAGCTCACCCGGCGTGTAGAAGCGACGCGAGATGGTCCACATGCTCGTGCCGTGGCAGCCCGCGCAGTTGTTCGCTGCGAAGAGCGCTGCGCCCGCGGTCACGTCCGCCGCGGTCAGCTGCGAGGGCGCGTTCGGCGAGCGGATCGACTGGATGTAGGCCTCGACGCGATCCCAGTCCGGAAGGATCGAGTGCGGCGTGATCGCGCCATCGGGCATGAGCTGGTCGACGGAGCCATTGAGGCCCGCCTGCGGCGTCGGCGTGGGCAGCTGACCTGCCGGGACCGGCGCGGTCCCGTCGAAGAGGATGCGGTCCGCGCCGCTCGGCGGGCTCGACGCGGTGTGGACGACGGCGCCGACGCCGCCGGAGTTGCCGCGCGTGTTCAGCTCGAAGTCGTGGACCTCGTCGAAGAGCGCCGTCCAGTTGAGGATGCGCTGCTGCGTCGGATCCGAAGAGTCGAACGTTCCGTCGAGGCTGATCGACTGACGCGGGCCGCGCGCGAAGTACCAGGTGACGTTGTCGGTCAGACCGTCGCCGTGACAGGCCTCGCAGCTGTTCCAGCCCTGGCCGCGGAGCGACCAGCGGCCGAGGCCGGTGACGAAGAACCGACGACCTTCGAGGACGTGCGCCTCGGGGCTGTCGACGACGGGCATGTCGGTCGACTGCGTCGCAGACAGGAGCGCCTGCGTGCCGAAGCCGACGAGCGACACGTTGCGCGTCGCCTCGTTGATGACGTGCGCGAAGCCGGAGCCGCCCGTCGTGTGCCCGATCGCGATGCCGTACGGAAGTCGACCCGCAGGCAGGCCGGTCGGAGAGAGGTTGATGAAGTTGGTCGCCGCAGAGCCCACCCGGTTGAGCGAGCCGTCCGCGTTGTACTGGATGCGGAAGACCGCGTCCGAGCCGTAGCTCGTGAGGTACGCGATCGTGGTGCCCGGCACGAACGCGAGGTCGTTCGCGATGAGCGGGATGCGGCGGTTCGCTCCGTCGTCCGGCGTGACGGGCGCAGTGTCGTACTGCGCCTGGAAGGCCTGCGTCAGGACCACGCGCTGCGCGGGGACCTCGGTGTTGCCGGCCGTGTCGATGACGAAGACGCTCGAGTGGACCTCGGTCTTGAAGTTGGCCAGGCCCGTCGGGCCCGCGACGGGCAGGTTCGTCGCGGCGTCCAGGATCGGGCCGGTCGGACCGGTCGGCGATGCACAGACACCGGTGACGTAGAGGCGACCTTCCGAGATCGTCGCGGCGAGCAGCTGGTTCGGAAAGCAGCCCGTCGTCCCACCGGCGGAGTCGAGGAAGCCCGTGTCGTCCACGGGCGCGATCGGGATCGATGCCTGCGGCATCCCGAGCAGATTGAGCCGGTAGACGATGCCTCGGCGGGCGAGATCGAAGCGCGAGTCGTCGGTGGGCAGCGTGTCGGTGCGTGCCTGTCCGAAGTACTCGGTGACGTAGACGCTCTCGTCGAGCTCGCTCGTGTCGCCGTTGTTCGAGATGACGACGGCCCGCGGATGCGCGAGGCCCGGACGCGCGGTGACCGTGCCGAGCGAGCCCGTGGCCACGAGCGCCGCGTTCAGGTCGATGGTGGTCGCCGAGGTGAACGACGCGGTGCTCACGAGCGAGACCGTTCCGTCGGCCCAGTTCGCGATCCAGAGGCTGCCGCCGAGCGGCGAGATCGCGATGCCGGTGGGCTCGCTGCCCGTCGTCACGCGCGCGGAGTCGAGCGCAGGCGATCCGTTGAGATCGTTGATGCGTACGACCTCGCCCGAGGCACGGAGGATCACGTATGCCGTGTCGTCGTCGTTGCCGATGACGGCAGCCCAGGGCTCGGCGTCACCGAGATCGAACTCGGCAGTGCGGGCGATGACCGGCGGCGTCGCGGAGCTGACGGAGAAGACCGAGATGCTCCCCGCTTGCCGGTTGCACGCGACCATCACGGAGTCGTCGGACGTCAGCACGATGGCCGAGCCGTTGGTGGGCAACGTTCGCGCGGCGGATGGCGGCCCTGCGTCCGTCGGCGGCGCCGCGTCCGTGCCGCCGTCGATCCCGCCGCCATCGGTGCCGGCGTCGATGCTTCCATCGTCGACCGTGCCGGTGTCGCGACCGCCGTCGTCAGGCGTGGCCCCCGTGTCCACGGCTGCGTCGTCCGCGGGCATCACCGCCGGCGTGTCGCATCCAGCGACGACGAGCGCGCTTCCGCCCAGAACTGCGCACAAGATTCTAGTCAAGCCTCTGGCTCTCATGTTGGATCCCTCCCGCCCAGCGCAAGCCGAGCGAGCGGACACTATTCGATCGGGTGCTTCGGACGCCGAATTAAGCCGCGTTAAGCCCCGACGCAGAGCCAGCGCGGCGAGCCATCTTGAGAGGTCGGTTCGACGCCTGCTTTGCTTCACGTATGGTCCTGGCTCGGAGGTCCGCCTCATGCGCATCGCTTTCCAAGTCAGCCTCGCGCTCTCGCTCTCGTGCATCTCGGCGTGTCAGTCGCCGCCCCCATCCAACGCGACCTCGCCCATCGGCCTCTCGGGCGGTCCGCTCGTCGACGGGCTCACCGTGGTCGTGCTCGACGAGACGACCGGCGCTGAGCTCGGCACGGCGACGGTGACGTGCGGCGACGGCTCGCCCGCATCTCTGATGGGCTCGGCCGTGCGCTGCGATGCGACCGGGCTCGACGGCGCGAGCATCGTGGTCGACGCGCCGGGGTACGTGACCGAGCGCTGGATGGGCATCACGAGCGCGCACGCCGTGGTCGCTCTGGCGATGCGTGCGGAGCCCGAGCGCGCGCTCCACGGCGAGATCACGGGCGGCAGTGATCGCGTCTCGGTGGGCGTGACGGGCGCGTTCGGCATCCTCCGGAGCGGGGACGTGACCCGCGGCGCCGCTGGCTGCGCGGACGCGAGCCTCTGCAACGTCACGCTCTCGACCTCGCCGGCCGGCGCGCACGACGCCGCCATCCTCGATCAGGGCGCCGGGCGCCTCGTTCTCGTGCGCGACCTACCGATAGGTCCCGACGGCGCGTTCGCGGTCGACGTCCTCGGGGCGACGGAGTCCGCGTCGCTCGTCACGCTGACCGTGACGCTCCCGGACGCAGCGGGCCTGACCGAGGTCGTCGGCGTGCCAGGGCTCGCGACCGACCACGGCGTGGCGCTGCTCGGCAGCCTGCTCGATGGGACGAGCACCCTCGCGCCCGTCCGCGAAGGCACGCTCGCCAGCGAGAGGCTCTGGTTCGTCGCGCACGCGCGAACGGCCGACGGCTCGGGCGAGTCGTTCGCGCTCGACCGCGAGCTGCCGGCGGGCGAGACCACCGTGACGCTTCCCCCGACGTTCCTCGCCGTCCCCGTCGCGAGTGTCTCGGGAGGCGTCGTGACGATCACCGGCGACGCGGAAGTCTCGCTCTACATCGTCGAGTCGAGCGACGCCGGGGGCGTCGTCGAGCGCGCGATCGTGTTCGCCGGAGCGTCCACGATCGCGGTCCCCGTGAGGGGCGCGAGCCAGCGCGTCAGAGCCGTCGCGAGCTCGCTGGGCGCGGACATCGACCTCGAGCTCGCCGCCGACACGGCGACGCGGTTCGCCGACAGGGTCCTCTGAAGGACGCGCGGGTCGAGGTCTCTCGCCCTCTCACACTGCAGTCGGTACGCTCGGAGGTCATGACCGACGCCTACGAGCGCGAGTACATGCCCGGCCTCGGCGCCGTGCTCCACCGCCAGAAGGTGCACCCGCCCCGATGGGCGGTGGGCATCGCCATCGGCCTTCCGTTCGCCCTCGCGGCGATCGCGTCGGTCGGCCTCGCGATCGCCGGCGCGCCCATCCTGGCGACGCTCGCCCCGATCCTCGGCGGCACGCTGTACGCGGCGCTGATGAGCGGGGTGATGGCCGTGTTCGCGAGCGGCCGCATCGCGATCTCGGAGGGCGAGATCTACGTGCAGATCGGTCTCGCGGGCCCGCGCGTGGCGATGAAGGACGTGCTGTCGTGCGAGCTCGGCCCGAGCGGCATCCGGCGGATGGGCCTCGCCGCGCGAAAGCAGTTCGACGGGACGACCATCTACAGCTTGATGGGTGACAACGCCCGCGCTGTGCACATCCGCCGTCGGAACGGCCCGCCGATCGTCCTGGTGTGCCCCGAGCCCGAGATCGTCCTGCGCGCGATTGAGGAGGCGTGTGCGCGCCTCGAGGCCGGTGCCGCGCCGAAGACGCGCGTCGACGTTGCCGAAGACGAGGCTGCCGAGGCCGAGGCCGAAGCCGAAGCGAGCGAGCGCGCCGCGCGCCGGTGATCGCCAATGAGGAGGCCGTTCGCATCGTTGGTCGTCTCGCTCGCGCTGGGCTGCTCCGGAGGCGCCGAGCCCCCGACGGCCCCGCCTCTGCCGGTCGGATCCGTCCCGACGGCGTCCGTCCCGACGAGGTCCGTCCCGACGAGGTCCGCCCTCGCCGAGCCGGTCCTTGCCGTGATTCCACCGGCCCCGCGTCCCGCGCCGGCCACCGGCGAGGCCGTGGTCGCGACGCGCGCGCTCGCCGCGCCCACCGTCGACGGCGTGCTCGACGACGACGCATGGCAGGCGGCCTCCGTCGTGACGATCGACACCGACTGGCGTGGCGACGCGTTCGCCCTGCTCGAGACGCACGCGCGGATCGTCTGGATGCCCGACGCTCTCTTCCTCGCGTTCGACGGAACCTATTCGGGAACGATCGACGCGCCCGAGGCGCCGACCGACACCGACTGCACGGAGCTCTATCGCCACGACGCGCTCGAGGCCTTCATCGATCCCGACCCGGGCTCGCCCGAGACCTATCTCGAGCTCGAGCTCGGCCCGGCCGGGCACTTCCTCGACATCGCAGTGGATCGGTCGCGTCGCCCTCGCGGTGACACCGCATGGTCGAGCGGGCTCACGCTCGCTTCACGGCTGGACGCGGCCACGCACCGCTTCGCGATCGAGTCGCGCATCCCGAGCGCGGCGCTCGGCGATCGACCCCTCGAGCCGACGGTTCTCCGGATCGGCCTCTACCGCATCGCGCGCGTGGACGACACGCGTCACTACCTGGCGCGCTTCCCGACGGGCACCGAGCGGCCGAGCTTCCACGTTCCCGAGCGCTTCGGACGGCTGGTGCTGAGCCCCTGACGCCGCTAGAGCGCTCGATCGCGAGCGTAGCTTCCGACGAGCGAGGTGCGCGCGAGCACGTGCCCTCGCATCGCGTGCTCGACCTCGGCGCGCGTGCTGCCCGGAGGCAGTCCGAGAGGTCCGTCGAGCGCGTACAGCTCGAACACGTAGCGGTGCGGTCTGCCGGGCGGTGGGCACGGGCCGCCCCAGCCCATGCGCCCGAAGTCGTTCTTGCCCTGCGCGCCGCCGTCCAGATGGCTCGTTCCGAGGACGCCTGCGGGGATCGTCCGCGTCGTCCGCGAGAGATCGAACACGACCCAGTGCACCCAGTCGCCGCTCGGCGCGTCGGGGTCGTGCACGACGAGCGCGAAGGAGTGCGTCTTGGCGGGCGCCCCCGACCACTCGAGCGCCGGCGAACGATCGCCTCCGTCGCACGTGTGCTCCTTCGGGATCGGCTGGTTCGGCTCGATGTCGGGGCTTCGAAGCTGGAACGTCGTCATCGAGAGCTCCTCGGCTCGGGGCTCACGCGGCGGGCATCGGCTCGACCGGTCGCGAGACCGTCTGAACGAGCTCGGCCGTCAGGTCAGCGTCGACGCACTGCGCGACATCGGCTTGCGACACGATGCCGCAGCACCGACCGGTGTCGTCCACGACGGGGACGCGCCGGATCATGTGCTCTTCGAGCAGGCGTACGCAGTCGTCGATCGTGGCGTTGTTCTGGATCGTGATGCACGGCGTGGTCATGCAGTCGCTCGCGTCGAGATCGCTCGGGCTCATCCCCCTCGCGACCACGCGACAGCAGATGTCGCGGTCGGTCACCACGCCGATCGGCCGTCCGAGCGAGTCCACGACGGGGATCTCCCCGCAGTCGTTCTCCAACATCAGCGCCGCGACCTCCTCGAGCGGCGTCTCCGGCCGACAGCAGGCAGGGTTGGGCGTCATCACGTCGTTCGTTCGCATCGCGCTTCTCCTCGTCTTGGGCACAGGGACTCTTCTCAGGCGGCGCTGGCCTCGCGGAGATGGAACGCGAGCTGCGAGAGCCCCGCCCGACAAGCCTCCTCGCAGCGCCTGCACGCGTCGGCGCACGCCCCGCAGTGCGGATGCTCGATGGCGAGAGGCGTGCACGTCTCCGCACAGACGTCGCACTCGCGCTCGCAGGCCTCGAGGGCGATGCGCAGCTGTTCAGAGGACGGATCTCCGGGGCTGGTGACGAGCTTGGCGGTCGCCCAGCACATGTCGGCGCACGCCAAGGCCTGTCGGATCGGCGCGCGCAGCGTCTCGCGGAGGCGCTCTCCGATACAGGTGTCGGCGGTGAGCGTGCAGATGAGCGCGCACTCGGCGGCCGTGCTGGCGCACTCGAGGATCGTCCGCTCGTCGAGCGCATGCTCGCGGCCCAGCTCTTCGAGCATCGTCTTCAGAAAGTGCATGGGCGATCTCCACGCCGGGGGGACGGTGGAGTCCCGGCGAGATCGAGTGAGCAACAACTCCGCCAGATCGGCGTACGTCTCTCTCGAGTGACGCGGCGAAGTGGAAGCGCGCCTCCGCTCAGGCGCCTCCGCGGCTCGCGCCCGTCGTCACTCCACCTGCGATCAGGTGTGCGAGCCTGAGCGGCTCGGGGAGGTTGCCGTGAAGCGTGGTCGCCTCGAGCAGTGCGCGCGCCTCTCGAAGGTCGAGGCCGACCCGCTGCACGTGGACGGCGCCGAGCGGCTCCATCGGGCCCGCCCTCTCGATGAGACGCCACTTGCGCGCGCCGCCCGGCAGTGACGCGAGCGCGAGACGGATGCGATCGAGACGCGGCGCGCGCCGCGCGACGACGAGCACCGGCATGCCGAGCCCCTCGGAGAGCGTGTGCACGTCGACCACGTTGAAGCCGGCGACCGCGATCCCCTGGAGCACCACGGCGCGCAGGTGCCCGCTGAACTGACTGACGCGCACCATCCGGATCATCTCGGAGGTCGCGTTCGCTCCGTCCCTCCGGACGCGCCCCGAGAGCACGCCGTCGAGCCGCGTGCGCGCACAGATCACGCCGACGAGCCGAACGTCCCCGCGGTGCGAGTGAGGAAAAGGCGCGTCGTCGAAGCCGACGACGTTCGTGAGGAGGCGCATCCGTGCGAATCTACCTGCTCGACCCTGAACGCGAGCGACCCTGAGCGCTCGGTCCCCACGAAAGCGAACTTCCTGAAAACAGTGCGCACGTAGGCAGTCGGTCGCGTTGACTTCGCCGAGCGCCCTTTCACCCTGGCCGGTTCTGCCTTTCAAGCCGTTGGAGCTCCACATGATCCTTCGCCGTGTCCTCGCGCTCGTCGCCCTTGGCCTCTTGGCAGCGCTCCCCGCGTGCTCCCCGCCCGAAGCGAGCACCCCCGACACGGCGACGCTCGACGCGACGGCCACGGATGGTGCAGCCGACTCCGGCCGCGACGGCGGCCCGCCGCGCGACACGGGCGTCGGGATGGACGGCACGGTGAATCCGGACGCGGCGGTCGATGACGCAGGCGAAGACGCTGCGGTCGAGCCCGACGGAGGCGAAGACGCCTCGATGTCCGACGCAGGCTGCGCATCGGCCGCGGACTGCGACGACACGGACGAGTGCACGCTCGACGGATGCGACCTCGGCGCCTGCACGCACACCGCCGTCGACCCCGACGACCTGGACGTCTGCACCACCGACGCGTGCGA
>JBBSAT010000173.1:0-16177 GCA_038252025.1 Polyangiales bacterium
ATCGCGTTCCGGACCTTCTCGCCGCCGGTGAAGTGGAAGATCTCGACGTCGGGCACCGCCGAGGGCTCCCAGACGCGCGCAGTGTCGACCTCGAGGAGGAGCGACCTCGCCGTCTCGCGCGAGACATCCCCGAGCTCTGCGACGCGCTCTTCGAGGTCGTCGAACCGGCTCGTCACCGCGAGCGCTTCGAGCAAGCGCTCGCGAAGCGATGGCGGCGGCGTCGCGAGCTCGACGGCGAGCAAGACCTCGGCCTCGAGGCGGTCGTCGCCGGCCGTCTCCTCGAGGAACGCGTCGCTGACGCGGGCGCCTTCTCGCAGGCTTGCCGGCGTTCGGCTCTCCCGGCTCACGGCAGCCTCCCGTTCGGGCGATCTTCTTCGGGCGCCCGGCCGAGCCCCATGCGCTCGCGCAGCGCGCGCAGCGCGGCCGCGACACGTGACTTCACCGTGCCGATCGGCAGCTGGAGCTCAGCGGCGATCTCCGCCGAGGTGAGCCCGCGAAAATAACCCAGCACGAGCACGGCGCGCTGCGGCTCGGGGAGCGCGGAGAGCGCCGCGAGCGCGCGCTTGTGGTCGATGGCGTCGCCGGCGTGGTCACGCGGCGCGCCGTCCGGAACGTGCAGGTCGGACTCGGTCATCACGCCGTACGGCGCGTCACGGCTCACGGTGTCGAGCGGCGTCGACAGAGAGAACGCGGCGGACTTGCGACGGTCCAGTGAGCGGCACCGCATCATCAGGAGGAGCCAGCCGCGCACGGAAGCGCGCTCGGGGTCGTAGCTGTGCGCTCGCCGCCAGACCTCGAGGAAGACGTCGTGCACCACGTCCTCGGCGTCTCTCCGGCTGTGCAGGATGCGGATCCCCAGGCCGAGCAGAGCCGGCGCGTAGCGATCGTAGAGGTCGGCGAGCGCAGCGCGATCTCCGGACGCGACGCCGACGACGAGGTCGCCATCGCTCGGGTTCGGGGCCGCCTTCGTGCTCGCTTCGACGATCGTCACCCGTCTGCTCCCGCGTCTCCCGGACGATCGTCTCGATGCCGTGAAGCTCAGCGGACCCTGTCGCCCGGTGAGCCTCTGGGAGAGGGTCTCACGAGCGCCGCACCGACACGAAGAGGATCTCGAGCGATGGTGCGGGGGGGGCGCCACCCGTGCAACTACGGCCGACGGGCGGTCACGGATCGAGGCAGGCGGGGGCTCAGCGCCGCCTCCAGCCGGATCCCAGCGCCGCCGATCGCGTCGCGAAGCGCCTCGTACTCGGCCAGGGCCCCAGGGTCCGGCTCGCCGCGATCCATCGCGCGGAGCAGCGTGTTCTTCGGCGTGTGCTCGGAAGGCACGAACTCGAGCGGCCAGACCTCGTAGCCGACTGCGCGCAGCAGCAGCGCGCGGAGCGTATCGGTGAGCGTCGCGGCGGCCTCGCGACGAAGGTGCGGGACGCGGTGGATGGGCGCGAACGGGCCCGACGCCGGATCGAGCGCTGCCCATGCGCGCGCGAGCTCCGCCTGGCAGCAGGGCGCGGCCGCGATCAGCGTGGCTCCCAGCCCCACGCCCAGCGCGAGCGCCTCGTCCGTCGCCGTATCGCAGGCATGGAGCGCGATGAGCGCGTCCACGCGCGGCTCGCCCTCGTGACGCTCGCCCTCGGAAGACGCACCGAGAGCACGCGCGAGCTCGTCCGGTGTGATCTCGCCGAGAGATCCGACCTGGAAGCGCACCACGTCGTCGAGCCCCGTCATCGCGCTCCGCCGTCGGCACTCGTCGACCAGGTCCGGGTTGTGGTCGAAGCCGAGGATCTCGAACGCATGCCGCTGCCGATGGCGCAGCCACCAGGCGAGCGCGAGCGTCAGGTACGAGCGACCACAGGCCGCGTCCACGATGCGCAGGGGCGGCGCTCGCTCCATCAGCTCTCGGAGCGAGGGGCCGAGCACCGCGATCATGTGGTTGATCTGAAAGAACTTTCGGGCGCGATCCGTCGGCAGCGCCGCGTCGGCGTTCAGCAGTCCGAGCGCGCGCAAGAGAGGCGCCGCGTCGCGAGGCGAGAGCGCGAGGCTCTTTCCCCGCGTCAGCTCCGCCGTCCGCGCCTCGGTCCAGTGCGCCTCCGCTCGCCGCGTGATCTCGTCGGCCCAGCGCGCGTCCATCACTCGGCCCACGCGAGGATCGCTTCCACTGCCCGCCCGCTCTCTCTCGCGATCGCGGCGGCGCCGATCGCGAGCTCGACCTGCGCTGCGTCGGACGGCGCGCCGATGCTCACGCCGAGAACGGTGAGGCCGCCTTCGCGCTCGGCGAGGATCGCCGCGCGCCCGAACACGATCGGCCCCGCGTCGCTCGCGATCGAGAAGGGGACGCCGAAGCGCGCCGAGCCCGACACCAGCGGGCCGAGCTCCTCGTGTTGACGGAGGAGATCGAGCGCGCGGATCGCGGCACCGATCTCCGCATCGGTCGCGCCGAGCTGTCGGCCCTCGGCCTGGGCGCGCAGCAGCAAGCTGGGACCGGTGCTCTCTGGCCCGAAGGGCGCGCCGGTCAGCCGCATCATGAGCGCGCGGAGCCGCCGCCCTGCGAGGTCCGAGCTCGCTTCGCCTCCCGCCGAGAGCGACCCGATCCGCACGACGCGGACCTCGGTCTCGACCATCATCGCACCGAGCGGCGTGCGGGCCGCCCGGCTCGCCGAGATCGTCTCCGTCGCGCCGAGCGCCGCGTCCGCGATCGCGTGCGATCGGGCAGCCACGAACGCCGCGTGCTCCTTCGCGCCGTCATCGGCGCCCGCGTCTTCCACGAGATGGGTTCGGTTGCGGGACGAAGCGATGGGCGCGGGCTCGGTGAGCTGCGCGGGATCCCAGAACGTCACGCCGAGCCCGTCGAGCGCGCCGGCATAGTGCCCGGGCCGCACGCCGGTGCTCTCGCCCAGCGAGTCGAGGCTCGATCGGTTCCCGAACGCTGGAAAGCACGGGAGCTGCGACGGCTCTTCGCCCGCGTCCGGTCGAAGTGCCTGCTGCACCGGCTTGGTCCAGCCCTCGAGCGAGGTGTCTCCGCCGGTGGGCACCACGAGCACGTCGCGGGCGCGCGTCGCCGCGACGTAGAGCACGCGCGTCGCTTCCCCGCGCTCGTACGCCTCGGCGGCCGCGAGGTTTTCCTCGAGCTCGATCGGCCGGTAGCCGCCCACCGATCCGATCACGACGCCGCGCGACGGATCGGACCATCGGTCGGGGCCCTTCCAGAACGTCGCCTGGGTCATCGGGCACGCGAGGATGACGACCGGGAACTCGAGTCCTTTGGCCTTGTGCACGGTCAGCAGCGAGACGACGTCCACCGCCTCCGGGTCGGGCGCCGGATCGATCGCGCCGTGGTCACCGAGAGGCCCGGCGTCGACCCGCCGGCCGAGCCAGCGGACGAAGTCCCGGAACGACTCGCCTCGCGCATCGCTCGCCCGCGCGAGCGACACCAGCTGCCCGATCGCGCGCGCCTCCGCGTCGCCGTCCTCGTCGAGCGCGAGCGACACCTCGGCGAGCGTGCGCTCGAGGAACGTCCGCAGCGTCGCCTCGATCGATCGCTGATGCCTCGCCGCATGCAGCTCCCGCAGCATCGCGAGCGCCGTCGACACGAGCGTGAGCTCCGGCGGAACGTCTGCCCCGGCCGGAGGCCCACCGGCCGCCGAACGTGCGAGCGGACGCAGCGGACCGACGGACGAGACGAACGCGAGCAGATCTGCGTCCGTGATCCCCACGAACGGGCTCTTCAGCGTCGCGTACACCGAGAGGTCGTCGTCGGGCCACTCGATCGCGGAGAGCACCGCGCTCATCGCGATGATCGACTCGCGCTCGAAGAACGAGTCCGCGCCCTGGTGGGCGTGCGGGATGCGCCACGCTTCCAGCGCCGCCGCGTAGGGCGCTGCGTTGCCCTTGAGGGCCTTGAACAGCAGCGCGACGTGCCGGGGCGCGACCGGGACCTCCACGCCGAGCTCCGGGTCCTCGACTCGGAGGCCGCTCTCCCGAAGCAGCCACGCCACGAACCGCGCGACCGCGGCCGGAAGCGCGCTCTCGACCGCGCCCTTCGTCGGCCCACGCTCGCCGTACACGCGAGGCGAGGGCAGGGCGATCACGGAAGGAAAGCCCTGCATCGCCGGCCGCGCCGCGACCAACGGGACATGGCCCGCCTGCGCGGGGCCTCCATCGAAGAGCGGTCCGAACGCACGGTTCACGAGCGCTGCGATCGCCGGTCGCGGCCGGTAGCTGGTCGTGAGCTCGAGCCGCTCCGCGTGGGCCGGCACCAGCTGGTCGCGCAGCGCGAGGTAGGTCCGGATGTCCGCGCGCCGGAAGCCGTAGATGGCCTGCTTCGGATCTCCGACCAGATAGAGCGAGCCAGGCCGCGGCCGCACGCGGGTCGGATCTCGCTCGGTGGGATCATCGCTCGCGAGCAGCAGGATCACGTCCTTCTGCACGGGGTCGACGTCCTGCACCTCGTCCACGAAGAGATGGCGAAACCGCTTTCCGAGCGCGGTCCGCACCCGAGGTTGATCGGCGAGCAGCGCCCGCGCGCGGACGAGCGTGTCCACGTGGTCGAGCACGCCCAGACGCGCCTTCGTCGCCTCGTAGCGCTCGAGCGCCGGCGCGAGATCGCGGCCGAGACAGAACGCCAGGTCGACGTCTGCCCGCGCCGTGAACCGACCGAGCGCATCGAGCGCGGACCTTCCCGGGCTCCGCGCTCGCGTGGAGAGCCCGCTCACCTTCGGATCGCTCCGGTCGACGAGCGCGCGCTCGAGCCCATCGTGATCGCGAGCGCGTACGGACTCGCGCCGGTCGAGCTCGCGCAGCCACGCGGCCACCTTCGACGTGCCCTTCGGATCGGCCGCGACCAGCTCGCGCAGCATCACGACGAGCGAATCGACCTCCGCGTCGCGATCGAACGGGTCTCGCCGCCCGCCCGCCCCGGCGTCTCGCCGCTCGACCAGCGTGTGAATCGATCGCGCGAGGACGGTCCGCGGCGTCTGGTCCGCACCGGCGCCCCTTCCGCGGGGGACGCGTCTCCGCAAGAAGCGTCGAATGCCCTCTGGTGGCTGCGCGAGCGCCTCCTCCAGGAAGCGCGCCGCCGTGTCGTCGAGCAGCGCCTGCTGCTCGGTGTCGCCCAGCACCACGAAGCTGGGGTCCACGCCCGCGTCCACCGGGTGAGACCGGAGCAGCTCCGCGCAGAAGCCGTGGATGGTCCCCACGTGCGCCGCCACGAAGTCGAGCAGCGCCGCCTCGAGCCGCGAGCGGACGAGCGGATCGGGGGCGTCGCGCCGCCCGCGCTCGAGCGCATCGCGCAGGCGGAGGACGAGCTCACCTGCCGCACGCTCGGTGAACGTGATCGCCGCGAGCTCGGTGATGTTCGCGCGGCCCGAGCCGAGCAGCGCCACCATCCGCCCGACCAGCGCCGTCGTCTTTCCGGTGCCTGCGGCCGCCTCGACGACGAACGACGTCTCGAGGTCCGACTCGATCCGCGCGCGCGCCGGCAGATCCACCGGGCCCGCCATGCTGTTCTCCACGGTCATGGCCGCCTCCGCAGGGCGACGAGCCGATCGAGCCGCGCGTCCGGGGCGATCCTGCTCGCGCGCGCCGATGCATCGGGGCCGCAGACGCGCGTGTAGTCGCAGAACGTGCACGCGCCCGCCTCGGGCACGGCGGGGAGGAGCCCCTGCGCGAGCAGCTCGTCGAGCGTCGTCACCACGTCGCCGACCGCCGCCCGGGTCGCATCGTCGAGCAGGACCTCGTGGCTCGCGTATCGCGCCTTCGGCGTGCAGAAGTAGAGCCGCCCGCTCTCGACCTTCGCGCTCGGGAACAGCGCCTCGAGGGCCATCGCGTAGAGCGCGGGCTGCAGCGTCTTGCCGCCGCGCACGACCACCTTCGCCGGCGCGCGATCGAACGCGTAGCTCGAGCCCGTCTTGTGGTCCGTCGCGCGGAGCACGTTGGGATCGCTCGCGCGCCGCTCGACGAGATCGATCGAGCCTCGCAGCCGGATCCCGACCGCGGGCGCCGCACCCACGACGGCCGCGAGCGCGAGAGGCTCCGGCCGGCTCGCCGGATCGTGGTGAGCGCCCGGCGGTGAGCCCACCGCCAGCTCGAAGTGCGCCGGCACCCACTCGCTGTCCTCTGCGACGCGCGCGAGCCACTCTCGAAGGTCCCCGAGGATCGCGTCGAGCTCGTCCTCGAACACGCGCGGGATCGACGGCACGAGCCGATCGACCAGCTCGGCCCGAAGCCCTTCGAACGCCGCATCGAGCAGCGCTCGCCCGGCGGGGAGCGTCTCCCGCGTCAGCGGCAGCAGGCCCCCGTCGCGCAGCGCCGAGAGCGTGCGGAACTGCGCCTCGTGGAAGATCGAGCCCCGCAGCATCGGATCGATCTCGTCCAGCGGCTCCGAGGTCTCCTGAGGCGAGAGGCGCAGCACCGCCCGCAAGAAGAAGCGGTAAGGGCACGCAGCCAGGCTCTCGAGCGCCGTCGCCGAGTACGGGCGCGCCGCCACGTGGTGTCTCGTGAGCGCTGCGATCGTCCGCTTCTTCGTCTCGACGAGCCCGTCGGCCGCCGTGAGCGCCGGCTTTTCGCGCCGGTGTCGCCGCGCGAGCGCCGCATGGAGCATGCGATTGCCCATCAGATAGCGCGCCTTCCCCCGCACCTCGTCCGGGGGCCGGCGGGCGAGCGCCGTCACGATCGCCAGGTCCCGCTCGGTCCCGCGCGCAGCCCGCTCGGCACCTTCGATCGATCGGACGGCGCGCTCCGCCTCGGCGGCGAGATCGCGTCGCGTCGGCAGCCGCCCCAGCTTCCGCCCGAGCAGCTCGACGAAGTAGACGGATGGCACACAGCTCCGCCCGTTCTCGCCCACGATCGACGCGCTCGCGACCACCCGCTTGGTCGCCGCTCCGATCGCGAGCGAGAGGAGGAGCCTCTCTTCCGCGGCCCGCGATCGAGCCGTCGGCAGGTCGCCCGAGATCGCCGCCCGCGCCTCGTCCGGGAGGAGCGGGTCTCCGCTCACGCGCAGAGGAAAAGCTCGCTCGGCCAGCCCCGGGACCAGGACGATCTCGAACGTCGCGCCACGCAGCTCATCGGGCGCCAGGATCGCCACGCCTGCGCCGCGCATCGCCACCTCGACCGACGAGAGCCGCCCAGCCAGCACGCGCACGAGGTCCGGCAGCGAGATCGGGACGGACGCCGGCAGGGCCCGAGCCCCCGGAAGGTCCGGAGCGGCCCCAGCCAGCGGCGCCAGGTCGCCGAGGACCTCGAGCACTCGGTCCGGGCTCGCCAGCGCGCGCGTGGCGAGCGCGGAGAGCGCATCGCGATACGTCGCGATCGGCGCGATCGCCGGCAGGGCCTCGAGATCTTCGATCAGCGGGAGCGCGAAGGTCGCGAGCGCGTCCAGCTCGTCGACGTCCCGAGAGACGCCGCCGCTCTCCTTCCCCTCTCGCTCCAGCTCCGCCGCGCGCCGCGTGAGGTCCTCGCGGAGCCCCGCGATCCGTCGCGCCCAGCGCGCGGCCCCCCCGCCGACGACCGACGCGTCGACGAGCAGAGACTCCCAGCGCCTCGGCGCGCGCAGGGTGCCGCCCCGGATCGCCCGCTTCTCGCCATCCGTCTCGAGCAGGCCTTCGCCATCGTCGAGCCTCTCCGCGTCGCCGTCGTCATCGTCGTCCTCGGCGTACCGATCGCCGGGCGCGAACGCCGCCGGTGGCAACCCGTTCGTGCTCTCGGGGAGCACGCCGTACGAGAGGTACGCGGAGAACGCCGTCGCCGAGAGCCCGTCGGCCGCGCAGCCGACCAGCGCGAGGAACGCGCGCCCCGTCGGATCAGGCCTTCGCGCTCCACGCGAGAACGTGCACGGGATCCCGGCCGCGCCGAGGGCCGTCTCGATCGCGGCGCGCGCGGCCTCCGGTCGCCGGAGGACCACCGCGATCCGATGGAGCGGCGTGCCACCGCGCGCGCCCTCGAGCACTGCGCGCGCTACCTCCGCGGCCTCCGCTGCCTCTCCGCGCGCGAGCGTCGTCACGAGCACGTCGTCGAACGCGCCCGCCTTCTCGGTGAAGAGCGCGCTCGCGAGCATGCCCGCGCGCTCCGCCACCTCGGGCTCCTCCGCAGCACGCCCCGCGAGGTGCGCGATGGTCGCCCGGTCCGCCGCAGGCACCGTGGCGATGCACGCCTGCGCTCGCGCCAGGAGCCCGACCGCGAGCTCGGCCTCGAGCCGCGATCGGAGCGGGACGTCGAGCAGCACGATCGCCGCGCCCTCGAGCCAGGACGACTCCGAGACGGCGGCCCGCGCGAGCTCGAGCATCCGCCCGCGCGAGACGAGCTTCTCCGCAGTGAGCCTCCGCGTCACGGCCGCAGCGATCGCCGCGAGCTCGGGATCGACGGCGCCGACCGCCGACGGCGAGACGTCAGCCAGCTCGATCTCCGCCAGCGTGCGCCCGAGGGCGCGCGGCATTCCAGGCGCGAGAGCGAGCTTGCCCATGCGCGGCAGCGACGACGCCAGCTCGACGAGCGCCTGCGCGGCCGCCGTCTCGATGGCGAGGCTGGCCGCGAGGGCGAGCCCCTGCGCCGCCAGCGCGGGCCTCGCCAGACGCAGCGCGAGCCGATCGAGCGTCGTGGCCTCCACGTCCACCAGCACGCCCTGGCTCATCGTGAGCTCGGCCACGAACGCGCGCGCCCGCTCGACCCGCGGCGCCACCACGACCAGCTTCTTCCCGCCCTGCGCCTGCGCGAACGCGTGCGCGGCCTCGAGCCGGCTCGCAGCATGTGCCGAGACGACCAGCCTCGTCTCGTTCAGCGGCGCAGCGCCATGCGTTTCGTTCGCCATCTCAGTTCACGCCTTCTCGTCCGCCGACCCCGCCCGACCGAGGCGACGCTCGGCGCTGGGCGAACTGACGCTCAAGCGGCCTTGCTCTCCGCCACGCCAGAAGACCCCGGCTCTTCGAGCACGCCCTCCCAGCGAGCGATCACCACCGACGCGAGCGCGTTTCCGATCACGTTGATCGTCGTCCGCCCCATGTCCATCAGCTCATCGACCGCGAGCAGCATCGCGACGCCCGCCTCGCCCGGCAGCCCGAAGCTGCCGCAGGTCCCCGCGATGATCACGAGCGTCGCGCGCGGCACGCCCGCCACGCCTTTGCTCGTCAGCATGAACGCGACGACCATCACGACCTGCTGCCCGAAGCTCATGTCGATGTGCGCGGCCTGCGCGATCGTCAGGCTGGCGAGCACGAGGTAGAGCGTCGAGCCGTCGAGGTTGAACGAGTAGCCGGCCGGGATGACGAAGCTCGCCACGCGACGCGGCACGCCGAACTTCACGATCTCCTCGAGCAGCTTCGGCAGCGCCGCCTCGCTCGACGCGGTCGTGAAGGCCGTGAGCGCGGGCTCGCGGATCGCGCGCAGGAGCGCCAGCGGCTTGACGCGCACGATGAACATCACCGGCACGAACACACAGAAGAACAGCACGACCAGCGCGAGATAGAGCGAGCCCACCAGCCGCGCGTACCGGCCGACCAGGTAGAGCACCGCGGGCCAGCCGGAGACCATCTCCCCGTCGACGAGCTGCCCAGCGGCCATGTGGCTCACGTTGTAGGCCATCGCGCCGAACACCCCGAGCGGGGTCAGCCGCATCACCATGTCCGTGTACTTGAACATCACCTGCGCGACCGACTCGCAGAGCTCCAGCACGTTCTTGCCGCGCTCGCCGAGCCGCACGAGCGAGACCACGAACAGCACCGCGAACACGACGATCGGCAGCAGGTCTCCTTGCGACCAGTGCAGCGCGAAGTTCGACGGGAAGAGGTGGAGCGCGAGGTCCCAGCCCGTCGACGGATGCTCCGGCGTGAGCCCCGACGAGGTCACGGACATGTCCAGCGGCAGCCCGTCTCCCGGCCGGACGACGTTCGCGATCGCGAGCCCGATGAAGAGCGCGAGCGTCGTGACGATCTCGAAGTAGGCGAGCGCCTTCCCGCCCATCCGCCCGACGGCCTTGAGATCGCCCGTCTGCGCGACGCCGACGACGATCGTCGAGAAGAGCAGCGGAACGATGAGCCCCTTGATCAGGGCGATGAACGCGCGCGAGAGAAACCGGAACAGGTCGTACGCGAAGGGGTACTGATCCTGCGGAAAAGACCCGCCCAGCACGACCCCGAGCCCCAGCCCGAGGACGATGAAGAACGTGCTCGAGCGGTACCAGGGCTTCTTCACGATCGTCGTGCCGGACACCGTCGACATGGCCCTCGCGTGTACCACGAGAGCGGTGATAATCGGCTCCTCCCCATGAGCACTCTCTTTCCTCGCCTCGAAGACGCCGTGAACGACGGGGCGATCGCCATCCGCGTCGAGGACCGTTCCGTCACCTATCGAGAGCTCGCTGGCGCCTGCGTCGCGCACGTCGAGCGCCTCGCGAAGGTCAGCGTCCACCCTGGTGACCGCGTCGCGGTGTTCACGGATCCCACGATCGAGACGCTCGTCACGCTCGTCGCGAACGCGGCCGGCGGCTTCGTCACCGTGCCGATCGACCCGAAGATGGGCCCTCGCGAGCTCGAGCACGTCGAGGCCGACGCAGATCCCGACGTCGTCATCGCCGCCGATCCCGAGTCCGTGCGCGGCCGCTTCGGGGCGGCGACCCTCCGCGCCGAGATCGGCGTCGCCGACCCAGCGCTCTACGCTGCACGTCCCCTCCTCGGGGTCTCGACGCTCGTCCTCTACACGTCGGGCACGACCGGCGCTCCCAAGGGCGCGCTCATCTCTTCGGCGAGCATCGCGTTCGGGCTCGACGGGCTCTTCGACGCGTGGGCGTGGACGGCGAAGGACACGATCGTCCACGCGCTCCCGCTCTTCCACGTGCACGGTCTCGTGCTCGGCCTCTTCGGCGCGATCCGCAGCGGCGGCTGCATGCACTGGGTGCCGAAGTTCTCGCCCGAAGCGATCCGGGACGCGCTCGCGGCCCACGCCGGAGAGGACACGAGCACCGTGCTCTTCTCGGTCCCCACGATGGTCCACCGCCTCGCCGAGGCCGCCGAGCGCGACGACTCGATCCGCAGCGCGCTCGCCTCCGCGCGCCTGCTGGTCTCCGGCTCCGCTGCGCTGCCGGTTCGCGAGCAACAGCGCTTCGAGAAGCTGCTCGGCAAGGGCTTCATCGAGCGCTACGGCATGACCGAGACGCTCATCACCTGCGCCGTCCGCGCCGACAGCGGCCCGCGCCCGGGCTACGTCGGCCCACCGCTGCGCGGCGTCGAGCTACGCCTCGTCGACGACGCGCGACAGACGCTCGATGCGAGAGACGACACGACGCTCGGCGAGATCGCCGTGCGCGGCCCGCTCGTGTTCCTCGGCTACCTCAACCGCGAGGAGGCGACGGCCGAGGTCCACGACGCTGACGGCTGGTTCTACACGGGCGATCTCGCCGCGATAGCGCCCGACGGCGCCGTGCGCATCGTCGGCCGTCGCGCAACCGATCTCATCAAGTGCGCCGGCTTCAAGGTCGGCGCCGGAGAGGTCGAGGCCGCGCTCCTCGAGCACCCGAGCGTCCGCGAGGCCGCCGTGATCGGCGCACCGGACCCGGACCTGGGCGAACGCATCGTCGCGTTCGTCGTCGCGGCCGACCCCGGCATCGAGACCGCGCTCATCGACCACGTCGCCCAGCTGCTCTCGCCCCACAAGCGTCCCCGCGAGGTCCACCTGGTGAGCGCGCTCCCGCGGAACGCGATGGGGAAGGTCCAGAAGAAACAGCTCAGCCTGATGCTCGCGGCGGACTGATCTCGTTCTTCAGTCGTCGAGGATCTCGCCCTCGATCACGTCGCCCCTGGCGTCCGGCCGGCGTTCCTCGATCACCTCGCCGGTCACCTCGACCACCTCGAGCGGTTGCACGCGCACGCGGCGAGGTCCGCCGGTGAGCCCGCCCTGCGGAAACCCGCTCGCCGCCCTCGAGACGCGCCCGCGAGGCATGCCGACCGTCCGGAACGTGAAGACGCTGCCGGTGCTCCCGCCGGCCGCGGCGCCCGCCTCGATGTGCCTCTTCGCATAGCCCTCGAGCCAGCGCGCCACCGGCCGCCGGATCGGTCCGATCATCAGGAGGAGCCCCGCCACGTCCGTCAGCACGCCCGGCGTGATCAGCAGGACCCCTGCGATGAGGACGAGGAGCCCCGAGACGACGCCCTCCTCGGGCACCCGCATCTCGGCCAGCGCCACCTGCCACTCGCGCACCACGCGAAGGCCCTCCCGCTTCGCGAACGTGCTGCCGAGGACCGCCGTGACGAGGACCGTCGCCAGCGTGGGCCAGAACCCCACGACGCTCCCGAGCCACAGGAGGAGGTAGAGCTCCACCAGCGGGACGATCGTGAAGAGCAGGAAGAGGCGGAAGAGCGTCATCTCGTCCTGATCTTGCGGACTGCGCGGCCCCGAGCAACCCGGCCGCGCGGCCAGGGCTCAGCGCCGACGGCGGACGAGCACGATCGCGAGACTGAGACCGAGGAGCGCGAGGCCCGAGCTGCCCTGGCTGGGCGCTCCGGTCGCCGTGCAGGCGCAGCCTCCGAGGTTCGACGGCGGGTCCTCGCCCTCGACCATCGGATCCGGCGGCGTGAGGTCGTCGGGCGTCGGCTCGACGGGGACCTCGGGCATGTCGGGTACGAGCTCGACGCAGCCGCCGTCCATGCACGCGAAGCCAGGCGCGCAGTCCGCGCCGTTGTCGATGACCCCGTCGCAGTTCTCGTCGGTCCCGTCACACGTCTCGTCGGCCGCGATGATCAGGTCGCGGCACGTACGCCAGCGCCCGCCCATACACATGGAGGTGCCGGCCATGCATGCGCCGACGTCCGAGCCGCAGGCAACGACGTCGCCGTCCGTGCAGCTGCAGTCCGGATCCACGAGGCCGTCGCAGTCGTCGTCGACGAGGTTGCAGATCTCTTCGGCGCCCGGGTGCACCGCGGCGTCGTCGTCGTTGCAGTCGGCGAGCGTCGTGTCCGTGCCGCCGTCCGTGCGCGTGCCGCACGTCGTGTAGCCGTCGTGGTCGAGGTCGAAGCCCTCGTCCACGATCCCGTCGCAGTCCGAGTCGATCCCGTCGCACATCTCGTCCGTCACGAGCCGCGCGACGCTCTCGAGCGCGCTCCTCAGCCCGCTCAGATCGCCGACCTGCGTGTAGCACTGCCCGCTCGCCGCCGGATCGGTCAGCGTCGGATCACAGCCAGCGATCGCCGTGCCAGCGGCCACGGCTGCACGGTTGAGCGTCAGCGAGTCCACGCTCGCGCCGAAGCCGACCACGTGCACCGTCACGCCCTGCGCGCGGAGGCGCTCGACGGCGGTCACCGGCAGGTAGCGCGTCGATGCCGAGTACGGGTCACACCACTGCCAGCCGTCCGTCACGAGGATCATGTGGACGCCCGCGCCCTCGGCTCCGAGAAACGCAGCCGCTGCATCGAGCGTCTGCGCCATCGGCGTCCAGTTCCCGCCGGACGGGGGCGGCCCGCCGAGCGTATCGACCACCTCGACGCCCGCGTGCGCGGCGAAGTCGAGCACCACTGCTCCCGGCTCGCAGCGATCGGGAAACGGGAAGACCTGCAGACCGAAGTCGATCCGCCCCTCGTACGCGGTGCTCACCTCACCGATCGCCATCTCCGCCGCGCGCCACTTCGAGAGGCCGTCGGTGGCAGCGCCGAGCATGCTCGAGCTGCGATCGACCGTGAGCAGCACCCGGGGCATCTCACAGCGCTGCGCCATCGCGGGAGCGGCGGCGAGCGAGGCGAGCGTGACGACTGCGGCGACGAGGGCTCGGGACATCGGGAACCTCCGAGCCCGCCACTGCGTGCTGCGTGCCAGTGTCGGAGGCGCGAAAACCGCAGAGAATCGATCGTGATCTGGCGTGTCCCGCCGCCACCACGCCGCCAGTCTCCGGCTACTCGAGGCGCCACCTGCAACGCCGGGCGCGCTTCCGGCGTACTCTGCGGCATGCGCGCAGACTTTCTTCTCTCCGCCGCGTTCGCGCTCGCCATCGGATGCACTCCAGCCCCGGACGCGTGGCCCGACGTCGCCGAGGCCGCCGACGAGGCCAGCATCGTCCTCGCGAGCGAGATGGCCCTCCTCGTGGTGCCGGGAAACCTCGATCCAGCGGCCACGCCCGAGGAGACGGCCACCGCCGCCGTCCTCGCCGCGCCCGACGCGTTCGATCCTCCGACGTGTGTCTCGGCCACCGCGTCCGGCGCCAGCGTCGCCTACGTGCTCGATGGATGCGTCGGATCGTTCGGCCTCGTGCGCGTCACCGGCACGATGGACGTGACGTTCCGCGCGGACGCAGAGGGCCTCACGGCGTTCGGAGCGAGCGCGACGGGCCTCACGCTCCGCGGCGGGACCGTCTCGTTCACGGTCGACGCGCGCGTCGCTCACGAGGCGGGCACCCGCACGATCGACGCTGCCACGACTTCTTCCGGCGTCAGCCCCGAAGGTCGCCCCTTCGAGCGAACCGGCGTGGTCACCGCGCGCTGGATGGACACCTGGGGCTGTCTCTTCATCGACTCGGCGACCGCGAGCACCACCTTGATGGGCCACGCGTGGGAGGCCGAGATCGGCGCGCTGACGTACTGCGTCGGCGAGTGCCCCATGGTCGGCGGCTCGATGACCTGGACGCGCCCCGGCAGCGACGCGCTCCACCTCGAGTACTCCGGCATGCCGGCCGTGCACTGGTCAGTGGGCGATGCGAGCGCGTCCGGCGATCTGCCGATCGTCTGCGGGGTCTGAGCGCTATCCTCGGCCCGCGATGAGGCCGGGTTGAGCGCGAAGAAGGTCCAGCACGCGCTCCTCGTCGGCGCGCTGGGCGTGATCGCCGTGCTCACCCTGCTCACCGCCTGGTCGCGCTGGGAGGTCGGCGAGCCGCCAGGCGACTACCGCTGCTTCGACGGCGCCGCTACGCGTTTTCTGACGGGCGAGCCGATCTACCTGCACGAGCACGACCACTTCGACAGCCCGCCGTTCTTCATCTGGCTGACGCTTCCCGCGCACACGCTCGACCCCGTACCGGGCCACGCGTTCGCCATGATCGCGGGCCTCTCGCTGTCCGCGCTCGCGCTCTGGCTGATTCGCCGCTCGCTCTCGCCGCGCCCTTCCGTCGACGCGACGCTCGCTGCAGCGCTCTATCTGCCGCTCTGGCTCTCGGCGTCGATCGCGCAGTGGGGCGGGGCGTTCTTCGCCGCCTTCGCGGGAACGTTCTTCTTCGCGTCGCGCGCGCGCGCTCTGGAAGCCGGCCTTGCAGCCTCGATCTTCCTCGCCAAGCCCACGCTGGCGCTCTTCGTCGTCCCCGTCGTGATCGTCGGTCTCGGGCGTCGCGCGCTCGCCGGTTTCGCGATCGGAGCGCTGTTCTGGGGCGTTCTCTCGCTTCCCCTCGGTCTGTCGATCTGGCCCGCCTGGCTCGATCAGCTGCACTGGGCGAGCGAGGCCCACGCCCTCGCCGAGCACCGCTGGCAGCACCACACGCTCCTCGGGTCTCTGCGCGCGCTCGCGGGCGTGACAGGCCTCGATCCCGCGCTCGCCCGCGGCCTCTGGCTCGCTTTCGCCGTTCCGCTCGGGTCGCTGACGCTCTTCTACGCGACGAAGCTGATGCGCCGCCCCGACGTCACCCGCGCCTTCTCGTTGATCGCCGTCGCGACGGTCTGCCTGACCGTCTACGCCCGGTACTACGACTCGCTCCTGGTGCTGCTCTCGGCGCTCGCCCTCGCGGTTCGCCCGGATCGCTCCCGCGCGACCGGAATCGCCGCGCTGACGTATCTCCTGCTCGGCAGCCTCGATTCGGCCTACTTCCAGGCCGGCGTCCCCGTGCCCCCCGAAGGCATCCTCCTCTCCGTCTGGCTCGTGCTCGAGCTCGTCGAAGCGCGGCGGATCCTGCGCACGGCACCCCCCGATCTCTCGCGCGTTCGGGGAGTCTCCCGTTCGATCCCCAATCTTCCTTGACAGCCTCGGGACTGCCGCTACTCTCCGCGCCTTCTGCGACCCGGCTGAGGTGCATCGGCTTCGTCAACGACCTCGGTCGTTGCGCGGAGGCGAGCCCCTCCGAGGGTCCTCGGACGAGCGGATCGAACGCTCGAACGTACTTCTCCCTCTCCCGACGCGCCTGAAACTACGTCTACGGACGCCGAAACTAGAGCGAATGCCGACCATCAACCAGCTCGTTCGAATGGGCCGAGAGGCCGTACGCCACAAGACGGCGTCGCCCGCCCTCGAGTCG
>JBBSAT010000174.1:0-16046 GCA_038252025.1 Polyangiales bacterium
GCTACGTGACCCGTGTCGCGCGGGCCTCAGGTCGCATGCTCGAGCTGCCCCACGACTGCACGCACGTCGTCCCCGTGGACGCGGACTGTCTGATCCTGGAGGACATGCGGCCGTTCCTCGATCAGAACGAGCTGCCCTACGTGGACTGCTACGTTCGCGATCGCTTCCGGGGACGGATCCACTGCGGCGTGCACATCACGGCGATCGGCGTCGTGCGCAAGATGGCCGAGCTGCCCGAGCCCGAGGACGATCTCGCCTACGTGCTCCGGCCCGAGAGCCGGCTTCGAAACATGGCGCTCCTCGAGCTCGGCGCCGAGAAGCAGCTCAAGACCTTCCACATCCTCCACGATCACTTCCAGCGCTACACCGACATCTTCTCGAAGTACGCGCTGCGCGAGCTCAGGAGCCGCAGCGAGTTCCACAAGAAGCGCCTCGAAGGCGCGATGGCGCGCTGGGGCCCGGGCGACGACCTCGACGTCGCGCGCCACGCGGTGCAGCACGCGGCCAACCTCGTCCCCGTGGATGCGAAGCCCAAGTTCGTCGATCTCTACATCCGGAACCTGCCCTACACGGCGGAGAAGGAACTGCGAAAGCTCGGTCTGACCCAGACCAGCCAGGTCACCATGGAAGAGGTAACGAAGGCGATGGAAGACGACATGACGAACCTCGGTCCGACCCAGACGAAGCCCAAGGTCTTCGGCCTCGGGCTCTCGCGCACCGGCACGCGCTCGCTCACGGCGGGGCTGCACACGCTCGGGTTCGACACGATCCACTATCCGACCGACAAGGCCACCCTCGACACGCTCGTGCGTGGCGATGCGAAGTTCCCGCACCTCGATCACTACGACGGCATGACGGACATCACGGTCGCGCCGTACTTCGAGGATCTCGACGCGCTCCACCCGGGCAGCAAGTTCATCCTCACGGTGCGCGAGGAAGAGGGCTGGCTGAAGTCGTGCAAGAACCACTGGACCGGGCGCTCGCCCTTCGATCCGGGTGAGGACGACGAGCACCTCATCCACATGGAGATCCGGCGCTTTCTGCGTGCCGCCGTCTATGCGGGCTACGAGTTCGACGCCGATCGATTCCGCCGCGCGTACCGGAGGCACCTCGAGAACGTCACGCGGTACTTCGAGGGTCGTCCTCAGGATCTCCTCGTCATTCGCATCGCGGAAGGAGAGGGCTACGAGAAGCTCGCGCCCTTCCTCGGCGTGCCGGTCCCGACGCAGCCCTTTCCCCACAAGGGCAAGCGGCTGAGCGAGCGCATGGCCGAGAAGCTGGGCAATCTGGAAGTGGACGACTGAGAGCTGGGCGTGGCAGCGAACGGTCAGAACGACGGCGGGAACGGGAGCGGAGGGCTCGGCGGAGGCTCGGTCGAGAAGAGCCTCTGGATCCTGAAGCTCGCGTTCCGCACCGCGCCGTGGGTGATCGTCACGATCGCGATCTGCACCCTCGCTGCAGGCGTGCTCCCTGCGATCGTCGCGTGGGTGGGTCGGCTGATCGTCGACGCCGTCGTGCTCGCGCTCTCTGCCGGTGGCGATGGCTGGGGCGAGCACAAGCAGGAGATCTGGCAGTACGTCGGGCTCGAGGGCGTGTTCGTCATCCTGCTGCTCGCGGCGAACCGCGCGCAGACGGGCGCGCAGTCGATCTTGCGCGTGCGGCTCGCGAACGGGGTCACGGAGCTGATCCTCGAGAAGGCCCTGACGCTCCGTCTCGAGCACTACGAAGATCCCGACATCCACGATCGCCTGATGCGGGCGCGACGCGACGCGGGCCTCCGGCCGTACAACCTCGTGACCGGGCTCTTCACGGTCACACGGAACCTCGTGACCTTCGCCTCGTGCATCGTGATCCTGGCGCAGCTCTCGCTCTGGGCCGTGCTCGTCGTCGTGATCGCGGGGCTGCCCGTGTTCATCGCCGAGCTTCGGTTCTCGCAGCGCGCGTTCGACCAGCAGCGGAAGCGCTCGCCCGAGCAGCGCGAGCAGGCCTACCTCGAGGCCGTCCTCTCCCGCGAGGACTTCGCGAAGGAAGTGAAGCTCTACGATCTCGGCGCGAGACTGCTCGAGCGCTTCCGCGCGATCGCAGTGCGGTCGGAGCGCGAGGAGCGCGCGATCACGCTGCGGCGGAACTTCTGGGGCTTCGTCTTCAACCTGCTCGGCACAGCGGTCTTCTACGGGGCGTACGCGTGGATCGTCCACCGCACGGTGAACGAGCACCTGAGCCTCGGCGAGATGACGATGTACGTCGCGATCTTCCGGCAGGCACAGCAGGGCGTGACGACCGGCCTCGCGAGCCTCGGCCTGATGCTCGACGATCAGCTCTACCTGAGGGACCTGCAGTCTTTCCTCGCGCTCTCCGTCGGCCACCGCAGCGGGAGCGCGACCGAGGGGCCCGACAAGTCTGCCGGGCTGGTGCTCGAGCACGTCTCGTTCACCTACGACGGCGCGCCTCGGCCGGCGCTCGACGACGTCAGCTTCCAGATGCCGCCCGGGCAGATGGTGGCGCTCGTCGGGCAGAACGGCTCCGGCAAGACGACGCTCCTCAAGCTCGTCACGCGCCTCTACGATCCGAGCGCGGGCCGCATCCTCCTCGACGGATTGGATCTGAGGGAGTGGGACCTCCGCGCGCTGCGCCGGCGCTTCGCGCTCGTCTTCCAGGACTTCGCCCGGCTCAAGATGAAGGCCGGCGAGAACATCGGCGCGGGCGACGTCGAGCACTGGCTCGACGAGGAGCGCTGGGAGCGCGCGGGCAAGCGCGGCCTCGCGCACGAGTTCGTGAGCGAGCTACCGGACGGCTATCACTCGCAGCTCGGGAAGTGGTTTCGTGGAGGCACGGAGCTCAGCGGTGGCCAGTGGCAGAAGATCGCGCTCTCGCGCGCGTTCATGCGCGAAGAGGATCAGATCGTCGTCCTCGACGAGCCGACCGCGGCGCTCGATCCGGACGCCGAGCAAGGGATCCTCGAGCACGTCCAGACGATCCGAGGCAAGCAGGCGGTGCTCCTCATCTCCCATCGCTTCGGCTCCGTGAGGATCGCCGATCGGATCCTCGTGCTCGACGCAGGCAAGATCGTGGAGCAGGGCCCGCACGACGCGCTGATGGGCGCGAAGGGGCTCTACGCGCGGCTCTTCGAGCTGCAGGCGGCGGGCTACACGGGATCGGTCGACGGCGCCCACACCCCGAAGACCCACACCCCGAAGGCCCACACCCCGGGCAGCGCAGACTGAAAGCTCAGCCTTTGGCCATGCGCAGGTACATCTGCGCGGCCTTGTGCTCGGGGTCGATCTCGAGCGCCTTCTCCCAGGCTGCGATCGCGGCCTTCGCATCGCCCTTCGAGAGCAACGTGACACCGAGCGCGATGTGCGCCGGAAGGAAGCGCGGACGCGCCGCGATCGCCTCGTCGAGCTCGAACTTCGCGGCGTCGAGATCGCCGGTCTGGCGATAGAGGTTCGAGAGCTTGAGCCGCAGATCCGCGAAGGTCGGGCAGAGCAGGATGGCCTTGCGGAGCTCGTGCATCGCATCGCCTGGCATCCCGGCGTCGACGTAAGCCTGCGCGACCTCGGCGTGGAGGTTCGCGATCTTTCCCTTCACGAAGGGATCGAGGTTTCCCGGCGAGTCCGAGCCGCGCGACAGCGCTGCCTGGTAGATGCGCTTCGCCTCGTCGTACCGACCGAGGTCGTTGTACGTGACCGCGAGGTTGAGCGCGGCCTCGGTGTAGTTCGGGTTGATCGAGAGAGCTTCCTCGAACGAGGCCTGCGCTTCGTCGAAGCGGCCTTTGTCGTGATGGATCACGCCGAGCATGTTGAAGACGTCGGCGAAGCCCTTCGTCTCCGCGCGATCGAGCACCTGCTTCAGGTAGTGCTCGGCCTTCTCGAACTCGCGCTTCTCGTAGTGCTCTCGGCCGAGCGACAGCAGCTGCTTGGTGCGTTCATCCATCGCGACGGACTCGATGATAGAACGATCCGGCGCGCAGTCGCACGATCAAATCGGCTCCCCGTCGCACGAGCGAAGCGGCTCGCTGCGAGGGCGATCGGACGATGGATGACGTTCGCTTCAATGGAGCTCTCTCAGGGCTTGCTCGACGTGGGGGCGGTCGAGGTCGCCGTCCCCCGCGAGAGCGCGGGTGTAGTAGTCGCGCGCGTGCGCGGTGTCGTGCCGGATGCGAGCGATGTCGCCGTAGAGCGAGAGCCCCGCCGCGTTGTTCGGCATGGACTCGAGCAGGCGGTCGAGATAGCCCGACGCGAGCACGTCGCGGTGGAGCGCGAGCGCGAGCGCGGCGGCGCGGACGAGGCCCGCGGGGTTGCGTGGATCGAGGTCGGCCGCCCGAGCATAGGTCTCGAAAGCCTCCTCCTCGCGCTCGGTGTGGGCGAGCACGTCGCCGAGCGCCAGGGTCGCCATGCCGTCGTTCTGCACGAGCTCGAGCGCGCGGCGCAGCTCGGGCTCGGCGCCGGCGTAGTCGGCCTGCGCGACGAGCACGCGGCCGAGGCCGGTGTGCGCCGGCGCGTGGCTCGCGCGGGCTGCGATCGCGGCGCGGTATGCGGCCGCGGCCGGTGCCAGCGACCGCGCTGCGAGGAGCGCGTCGCCGAGCGCGGTCTGCGCTTCGGGCCAGTCGGGCCTTCCGGCGACGGCCGCCTGGAGAAATGCCGTGCCCTCGGGGGTGGAGAGGAGCCGGCCGAGCTCGTACTGGACGTCGGGGTAGGTCGGATCGAGCTCGAGCGCGCGTCGAAGCGAACGGAGCGCATCGGCCTGGCGACCGGCGGCCGCGTAGAGCCGGCCGAGACCGAGGTGCGGGTCGGCTTCGGTGGCGCGCGCTGCGATCGCGCGCTGGTACGCGCTCTCCGCGTCGGGGATCGCTGCGCGGAGCCGGTGCGCATCGCCGAGCGCGAGCAGTCCTTCGTAGCTCGACGGATCCGCTGCGAGCGCGCTGTTGAGCGTCTCGAAGGCTCGCGCGCTGCGGTTCCAGACGAGGTCCGCGCGGGCGTTGCAGATCTGCGTGAGAGGCGCGGCCTTCTCGAGTCGGGCCATGGCGCGACACGCCGTCTCGCTGGCGGAGTGGTCGCCCTCGGCGAACGGAACGCGCGCGACGTCGTAGAGCGCGTCGAGCGAGCGCCGCTCGAGCGCGGCAGCGCGCCTCAGCTGCGCGGTGGCCTCGCGGTAGTGGCCGGCGCGAAGCAGCGCGATCCCGAGCGCGCGCTGGGCGGCGTAGTCACGCGCGGCTGCGTGGCTCGCTTCGCGAAGACGCGGCAGCTCCGTCTCCTGAGCCGAAGCGTGAGAGGCGACGAGGAAGAAGAACGAGAGCGCGAGTACGACACCAGACCGATTCATGGCCCCTCCGGGGGGCGATCCTGACCGCCATCGGCCGTGATCGCAAAAAGCCTGTCGGAAAAGGACAGGCCCGGTGGACGATCCGAGCCGGGCTCGCATTCTGCGGCTAGCGCTTGTGCCTCAGCGGGCGCTTGCTCATGCTCGCGCGCGTGCAGCAGCAGTACGACGTGATCGTGGTCGGGGGCGGACCGGCGGGGTCGACCGCGGCAAATCTCGGCAGTCGGGCGGGGCTCCGTGTGCTGGTCCTCGAGCGCGACGTGTTCCCGCGGTTTCACGTCGGAGAGTCGCTACTTCCCTGTGATCTCGCGGTGTTCGAACGTCTCGGGCTGGACTGCGGCGCCGAGGGCTACCTCTACAAGGCGGGCGCCGACTTCATCGATGAGCGCCTCGGCAAGAACCAGCCGTATCTCTTCGAAGATGCCCTCGAGGGGACGCCGGATCACGCGTATCAAGTCGAGCGCGCGAAGTTCGACCACTGGCTGCTCGAGAGCGCGCGAGAGGCTGGCGCCGAGGTGCACACCGGCGAGCGAGCCCTCGAGGTCGAGACGACCGAGGAGGGCGTCTCGGTCCGGACCGAGACAGAGACGCACCGCGGGCGCTTCCTGATCGATGCGACCGGCCAGGACTCGCTGATCGGGCGACGGGCACGGACGACGGAGCCGATCGTCGAGTTCGGGCTCGCCGCGACGTTCGCGCACTTCGAGGGGGTCGACCCGGGGATCGATCGTGAGATGTGCGAGACCGGCCGCGGGAACGTGAAGATCCTCTTCGTCGAGGACGGATGGTGCTGGGCCATCCCGCTCGGCGGCCGCCGGATCAGCGCGGGCATGGTCACGCGGCGCAAGGGGCTCAAGTCCGAGTGGCACGGCGAGATGATCGCGGCCTCTCCGCTCCTCTCGCGGATGACGCGCGGCGCGACGCAGCCGCGCAAGCCAGGCGTGACCGCGAGCTTCAGCTTCTACAACAAGAAGCAGAACGGAGCGCGCTGGGCGTGCGCGGGCGACTCTGCGTGCTTCCTCGATCCGATCTTCAGCTCCGGCGTCTCGCTCGGGATGGTCGGAGCGGCCGACCTCATCGACGTGCTCGCGCCTGCGCTCGGTCAGGGACGAGAGGCCGCGCCGGATCTGATGAACGCGCACGTCACGCACCTCGCGAAGGGCTACGACGTGTTCGCGACGCTGATCAACAGCTGGTATCACACCAACCTACTGCACGGATTGTTCTTCTCGCGCGACCAGGATCCGCTCCTCCGGAAGGGCCTGACGAGCGTGCTCGCTGGCGACGTCTGGCGGGACGACAACCCGTTCCAGACGATGCTCATGACGAGCAAGCGACGACGAAAAGCGCTCGTGCCCGAGCTCCCCTGCACGAGCGTGGATCCGCGTTGATTTTCGAGGCCGCGCGCGGCTAGGCTCGCGGCCGTGCGGTGGACGATCGGGCTCGCGTGTGCGCTCTCGCTCTGGGTGAGCGTTGCCCATGCGCAGACCGCCGAGACGACCGGCGCGCCGCGCACCGAGACGACGGAAGAGCCCGACGCGACGCGGCTGGACGTGGAGCGGCTCCCGCCCGAGGCCATCCACATCACGCGCGACCTCTATGCGCACGGCTTCACGCTCGAAGGTTCGCTGGGCGCGCGCGGCTTCCTCGGCGGCATCGGGCGCGTGTCGAACCCCGGCCTCTGGCTCTCCGTGCGGTTCGGCTACGAGATCCTCGACTGGCTCTGGATCGGAGTGCTCGGTGAGGCGTCGATCCACGAGACCAACGCACCGACGCCGCCGTTCCGGTCGGTCTTCGAGCTGCTCGGCGCGATGGGCGAGGTGAAGCTCCAGGTGAACCCGACCGCAGAGCTCGCGCTCTGGCTCTCGGGACAGGTCGGCTTCATCGTCGCGACGACCGATGTCCCTGCGCTCTACGGCATCCAGGGCGCCTCGAGCGTCGGGCTCGCGTACGGTGGGGAGATCGGCGTCGAGGGTCACTTCCACAGCCGACACACGTCGATCGGGCTGCTCGGCGGTGTGCGGCTCGCGCCCTCGCTGAACGGCTTCGATGGCGAGCTCGCCATCGGGATCCACGGCGGGCCCTACCTCCGCTACGTGTTCTGAAGACAGGAGCGCTCGCAGCGCGGCGCGCGAACTGCCGACCGATCACCGGCCCTCGCACGACCGAGCTGTTGATCCTTCGCGTGTCAGGGCGCGGCTTCGAGGCGCAGATCATCGACGAATGCCCAGCCGATCCCCTCGGCCTCGGCCTGCACGGTGATGAACGACCCCGGTGACTCGGCGGTGAAGTCGATCACCAGCTCCATGGGCTCATCCGGCAACAGCGCGCTCTCGTGGAGGATGGTGCCCAGCTCGGTCGGCTGCGTCGAGACACCGACGCTCACCCTCGTGTCGTACAGGGCTCGGTTGACCGAGAGGCGAAGCCGGTAGCGCTGACCGACCGTGAGCGGCTCGGAGAGCGCGACCGCGATGGCGTCGCTGCGGCCGCCATAGACCCCGAGTCCGAAGTGGAAGTCGCCGTCGGCGGGCGTCAGGTCGTAGCAGCCGGTGGTGTAGACATCGATCTGGCTGGCCGCACCGAAGGCAGTGACGGACTCGAACGCCTCGCTCACGGCGCGGTTGCCGACGTTGCTGTAGCAGTCCGGTGTGAAGGTGGTGATCTCGAAGCTGCCGTTTCGCACGGTCGGGACCACCAACGGAGCGCCACCGTCGGCCTCACCTCCGCCCGCACCCGCGTCGGCAGGGGTGCCCCCATCGACGCCCGCCCCGCCATCATCGCCGCCGCACCCGGCCAGACCTGCCGCGGCGGCGGCGAGGACCCACAGCGTGGTCGTGGCGGCAAGACGGTAGGCGAGCAGACGGGGAATGCGGCGGGCGGGCTGAGTCATGACGCGGACTCTGACCGCGCCGCCGCTCAACGCCCCTCAACGCTGGACCACGAGGTCGGAGGCACCCCTGGGCAACCTTGCCCAACCTTGCTCACCAGCGCCGGATTGGTGGATCCACTCGGCCGGTCCGGTAGCCAGAGAGGGTGCACATGCACGTGACACCGGAGGTCGCTCGAGAACCGCTCGCGCCTTGCCGAGGCAAGCGGCCGTTGAGGCCCAGGTCTGGCACGTCATGAGCGGCGTTCATGACGGGGCATGGCGCTTCGTCATTCGACGTTGCGCGCCCGATGACCAGAGTCTCCCGGTCGAGAGCACCTCGCTCTTCGACTGGAGGCTTCGATGCGCGCAGGCAATTGTTTCGTTCTTCTTCTCGCACTCCTCTCGCTCGCCGCATGCGGCGGCGGCACCACGACCACCGATGCCGGTGGTGATCCCGACGCGTTTGCCGATCGCGACGCGTTTGCCGAGCAAGACGCCAGTGTGCCGCCCGTCGACGGCGGGGCCGTGGGCCCCGCCATCGTCGCCGAGTTCGACGGCGCGATGTTCCAGCTCCCCGAGAGCCTCGCGTATCACGACGGGCTCGCGTACCTGAGCTTCCTGAACGGCTCGGTGGTCACCGTCGACGCGGACGGCGCCGTCTCTCCGCTCGGCAACGTGACGATCGACCCGCCGGGCTCCGCGTACGGGCTCGGCATCGCGGTCGCCGGCGACGGCACCGTGTACCTCGCGATGACTCCCGCGTCGGCGACGAGCACGTTCGCGGCCGGCGTCTACCGCATCCCCGCGGCGGGCGGGACGGGCACGCTGTTCGCGAGCCACCCCGAGCTCTTCATCCCGAACGACGTCGACCTCGACGCGTCGGGCAACCTCTACATCACCGCCGACGGACGCATCTACCGCATGACCGGCACGGCGCCGGGCACGGCCGAGATCTGGCTCGAGAGCACGCTGCTCGCGTCGACCGACGGCGCGACCGGACCGTGCGGCGCGCGCACGTCGCCGTTCCCGATCGGCGCAAACGGCATCGCGGTCGATGGATCGCGCGTCGTCGTGGGCAGCACCGAGACCGCCTCGCTCATCGCGATCCCGATCGGCTCGGGCGGCGCTGCCGGCGCTGCGACGGTGATCGCGATGGATCCCGCGACGCTCTGCGGGATCGACGGGCTCGCGCGCGACGCCGACGGCACTTTCCTCGCCGCCGTGCTCGGGCGCAGCGTCGTGCGGATCTCGAGCGACGGAGCGACGCGCACGACGGTCCACTCCGGGCTGCCGCTGCGCACGCCCGCGGGCATCGACGTCGGCGACTTCGGCGGGCGGCGTCAGCTGCTGGTGGCGAGCCCCGACTTCGAGGAGGCGTTCGGTGCCGGCGGGCCTCCGAGCGCGATGCCGAACCTCACCGCGATCCCGCTGTGACCGCCGGCTTGGCTGCCTCGATCACCTGCTCTCGCGGCCAGCGTCGTCGACGACAGCCGGACCGTCCGGGTGGTCGAGCGCGCGCTCGTGTCGGCGGGCTTCGACGTGGACCTCGCCGTCGACGAGCAAGACGCGGTCGTTGCGAAGCGTAGCGCCGAGGGGACTTCCTGGAGATTGCCGCGACGCACGACAGCGACCCGCGAGGGGACACGGAGGCGGCGAGCATGTCGATCACGATGCGGTGATCGGAGCGCCGTGCCGGTCGTCCGTGGCGTGTGCGAGGCTGCCGGCCGGAGCGGCGCGTGCTTCCAGAACCCGTGACGGTCACGCGCCGACGGCGTCACCGGTCGCTACTCGCAGCGCGGGTCCTCGCATGGCGGCGGAGACTCTCCGAACGGATCCACGAGCGTGAGCGCGATCGAGTCCGTCGAGAGGCCGAACGTGTGATCGAGGTCGACGATCGGAACTGCGGATCGCGCACCGTGTCGCCCGAGCGCGCCCTCGATGTGGATGCGCACCGCCGCGCCCAGGTCGACTCCCACGCACTCGACGACGATGGTCTCGAAGAAGCCTATGCTCCCGCCGCCCTCGCGCACCTCCATGCCGGGGTAGAAGCACTCCACGTCACCCTGCGTGACCGTCATCAGCGAGCTCCAGTCGTGACCTGGTGCTGGGTCGACCTGCTCCGACACGTTCGCGATCAAGAACGTGTGGCCTTCCCACGGCGTCGTAACGATCGTCGTGATCAGCGGGGGCACGACGCCTCGAAAGCGCCAGATGAAGCTACCGTCGAGCAGGCGAGGCGCTCCGCGCGGGTACTCGAACTCTCGCGGCTCGCCGTGCCACTGCGCCGCGTACCATCGCTCGGTCAGTGGCTCTTCGGGCGCGATGGGCATCAGGCAGGGGAGCGTCTCTCCCGCCGCGGCCGGCCCGATCGCGGCGGCGACGGGCTCCATCTCGGGCCATGTCACGAGCGCCCACTCTTCGGGCCGAGGACATGGCCCTTCCACGAGGACCACCGGTTCGGAGCCTCCATGCGGAGCGATGACCGAGACCACGTGGACCAGGATCGGCGCGCCCGTCGAGCAAGCCGACGTGCAGGCCGCACAGAGCACGGCAACCGCCGAGCGCGCGGTCGAAGTCATCGTCTCAGGATGCGCGCCAACGCGAAGCGGGCAAGCGGCCGGTTGAAAGTCCGGGTCTGGCACGTCATGAGCGGCGTCCATACGCGAGCGCGCCACCTGACCCAGGGTGACCTCTCGTCCGCCCGCGCGAATGTCTCGGCAAGGAGGTCGTCCGAAGCCGGCCCGCGACGTGTGTCCGCGTGCGCAGGAGCTCCGAAGTCGAGCAAGCTCGATCGGGTCACACGACCTCCGCCCTCCCGGCCATCGACCTCATCCGCGCGCCGCTCGCCTGCCACCAAGGCCTCGTGCTCGCCATCCACACCGTGGCCGCGCGCGTCATGCGGCCGCGCCCTCCCAAGCGATGCGGTGCGCGTAGGCGCGGTGCTGTGCGCTCGTGCCGAGACGGAGGAAGAACGGGAGCATCCGATCGCGAAGCCACTCGCTGACCGGCCCGGACACGGCCTTGGTGCTGCCCACACGACGGGACTGCTTCACGATCGCCTCGACGCGGCGCCGGCGGCTCCCTTCGAAGGCAGCGAACGCGCGCTCGGGCGTCGGGAAGTCGCGAAGGCTCTTCGCGAGCACCATCGCGTCCTCCATCGCGAGCGACACGCCCTGGCCTGCGCTCGGCGTCGTCGCGTGCGCCGCGTCGCCGATGAGGCAGACGCGCCCATCGTGCCAGCGCGGCATCGTGAGGATGTCGTGCAGCGCGTAGGGCCCGAGCAGCGCGTGGCTGTTGGTGAGAACGTCGCGGATCCAGGCCGGATCGCCCGCGTGCAGCTCGAGCGCGCGTGCACGCAGCGCCTCGGGACTGCGCGGCGCGTTGCCAGCCTCCTTCTCGCCGCTGTTGTGGAACCACCAGATCTCGCCCGTCGGCGTGCGGAACGCGCCGAAGAAAGCGCGGCGTCCGAACACCATGACGTTCACGCCGGCTTCGAGCGGCGCGTCGCACCGCGCGTACCCGCCGAAGTCGAGGAGCCCCGTGTACGCGGGCTCGGGCGCGCCGGGCACTGCGAGGCGGCGCGTCAGCGAGCGGAGCCCGTCGCAGCCGACGAGCACCGAGCCGCACTCCTCGTGCACTCTGCCGTCGGCGTCTTCGAAGCGCGCCGTGACGGAGCTCGGGTCGCCGCGATCGACCTCGACGAGCCGCCGGCCGAAGTGCACCTCGACTCCGCGCGTGACCGCTGCGTCGGTGAGCGCACGGTGGAGGTCGGGCCGCCGCACCATCTGGAGGCGCGCGCCGAACTCGGTGGCGTCGGCGCGCCGATCGATGTTTGCGATCGCTTCGCCTCGTGCGTTCTGGAACTCGAACGCGTGGCAGGGCGTGCCGAGCGCCTCGACGTCGCCCGCGACGCCGAGCCCGGCGAGCACGTTCATGCCGTTGGGCGCGACACCGAGGAAGGCTCCCTCGTCGGTGTCCCGCGGACGCATCTCGCAGACGACTGCGTCCGTCCCGAGGCGACGCAGGAACATCCCGAGGACGGGCCCGGCGATGCCGCACCCGACGATCACCACGCGCTTGTCGTTGCTCGTCATCTCGCTCACTCCTTCTTCGCGGCGCGCCGGCGGGGCCGACGCCTTCCGTCTTCGAGAGCGAGCCTAGGGGGCGGAGAGATCACGGCCAGTGAACGTTCGTGATGCTATGCCTCAGCCGTGGTGAGCATTTCGTCCATCGATCTGAACCGCCTCGTGGTGCTCCACACGGTCCTCGAGGAGCGGAGCATCGCGCGCGCGGCGGCGAAGCTGCACGTGACGCCGTCCGCGGTGAGCAACGCGCTCGCGCAGCTGCGGGCCACGTTCGACGACCCGCTCGTCGTGCGGAGCGGCCGCGGGATCACGCTGACGCCGCGCGCTGTGGCGCTCGCGCCGCAGCTGCAAGAGGCGGTGTCGGCCGTGCGGCGGGTGGTCGAGGGCGACGCGTTCGATCCTCGGAAGAGCACGCGTACGTTCTCGCTCGCGTGCTCGGACGGTGAGCAGGTCTCGGTGGTCCCGGCGATCGCGGCGCGCGCGGCGAAGGAGCTTCCGCTCGCGACGCTGCGCATCCTGAGCGTCGAGCAGCTCGCGGCGTCGGGAGGGCTCGCGTCGTGCGACGTCGATGCGGCGATCGGGCCGCCCCATCCGCCTGCACCCGGCACGTACGCGGAGGACCTCTACACGGAGGAAGCCGTGCTCGTGGTGCGGCGCGACCATCCGCGTGCGAAGCGCGGGCTGACGAAGGCGCTGTTCAACGAGCTGCGCCACGTCGACATCCTGCTCGCGCTCGGGCGCGGCGGCGTCGGGCATCGCGCGGCGGAGGACTTCTTCGCGTCGCAGGGGCTGAGGCGCGACATCGCGGTGACGGTGTCGAGCTTCACGGCGGCCGCCGCGGTGGTCGCCGAGACCGACTGGATCACGGGCATCCCGCGTCGGCTCGCGGAGACGCTCGTGCGCCAGCTGCCGCTCCGCATCGCGCCGCTCCCGATCCCGGCGATGACGTTCCAGATGCAGCTCCTCTGGCACGAGCGCACGCACGCGGACGCGGGCGCGCGCGCGTTCCGCCGCTTGATCCTGGACGCGGTGCGTATGCCGAAGCGGAAGCCACGCGCGCGATAGGTTTGCGCGACGGGGGTACTGTTTGGTCCGACCCAGGGACTGTTTGGTCCGACCCAGGGTGACCGGGGCCGCTACACGAGCGCTCCTGCTCGGGTCGCCCTTCCCTTGGCCCACGCCCAGGCGACGATCCGCCATCCGGTCGGTCGCTTGCGAAGCGCGACGGTGAACATCGCACCGCTCTGCGTGATCGGCTTGCCGTGGACCTCGAACGCCATCGACGCGGGCAGGACGACATAGTCGCTGTCTCCCGTGACGTCGTCGTGCAACGGCGCGTTCGCCCGCTCGGCCTCACGAGCAGGGGCGAGCATGCATGCCCCGGAGCCGCCGCCCGAGAGCGGACGCCCGAGCGCCGCTCCGTCCAGATCACTGTTGATCGGGGCGGCGAGCTCGTGCTCACGGCGCCCGAAGTCCGACGCCTCGAGCAGGCAGTAGAGCGACGTCGGCGAGCTCGAGCGGTTCGCGGTCACTCCGTCCATGCACACCATCGGTGGCTCGAACATGACAATCGGCTCGTCCTGATAGCGAGGGCTCGCGGTTCCAGGCTCCGCGGGCGGCGGGTTTCGCGCGACTGGCAAGGGGCCGCAGCCGCTCAGCGAGGCGTGAGGAGAACGAGGAAGAAACAGGGGAGACGTCGAAGCATGCGCGGCACCTCGCGCAATGCATGTGCCGCCGGAGTGGCACATCGACGTCTGTTCGAAGCGGATCGCGATGCACCGCGCTGTACGCGACACAGAGAGCGCAGCACGACGTGTGAACTGCGCTCACGCTCGCGTCGACCGAAGTCGTCGGAAGAACGATGTCGAACGTGCGCGTCACCGCAACGTGCGCATCGCGGCGAAGAGCGTCTCGAAGGTTGCCTCGTCGCCGGCCTCGAAGAAGATGTGGAGCGATGCGCGAGCGAGAGGAACGAGCGTCGCGCGCTGATGCCGGCCCGGCTCGACCTCGTCGTACCAGGCGATCGACTGCCCCAGCAGCGTGTCGGGGATCGGGGCGCTCGCAGTGGGCGCGAAGTGCGCGTGGTCGCCGAGGTAGATTCCGGCCGACGCGGGCGTCGTATCGAAGCCGCCGACCTGCGCGAAGCGGTAGACGAGAAAGTCCGCGCCGTCGTCGACGCTCGCGACGAAACCTTCGGGACGACGTACTGGTCGCGGTCCGCGACGCCGACTGCGCATTGCGCGACGTACTCGAATCCCGTCCCGATCTCGATCGGCGCTCCGATCGGGGCAGCGTCCGGACCGAGCAGCGCGAACGTGATCGTGTCGGAGTTGCCCCCCCGGGGAGCGGTCGGTCGGGTAGCAGAGGGCAATCGTACCGCCAACCTCGTCGGCCGCGACCCCAAGGCCCTGATCACCGGTCGCGCGACCGATCTCGCGCGGTGCGACAATCACTCGGTGCTCGAACGGGTCGAACACCGTCGCGCGCACAGGGCCGCCGTGCTCGAACGTCCTGCCCGTCGATATCGCATGAGCCCGACCGCGTCCGAGATCGTGTGGCGCCGCCCTCGCGCGCGTTCGTGTCATCATCTCGGTGTGCGCCCGCTCGTGCTCGTACTCCTCCTCTCGCAATCGCTCTCACTCGCCGCCGCGCAGGACGTGGACCCCGCGGCCCTCGTGACGCAGGAGCAATCGCTGCGCGCCCGTGTCGCGGCCGACGACGCGGCCGGGCGAACGGGCACTGGGGCTCGGTGTGAGCTCGGCTTCGTCTTGGTCCGCCTCGGTCGCAGCACCGAGGCCGTGACTCCGCTCGATCAGGAGATCGCCGCGCTCGGCTCGCCGACGGATGCCGCGGGCGGCCGGCGGCTCGCGGCATGCCTCTACAATCGCGGCCGCGCGGCGGAGGACCTCCACGATCTCGACGGCGCCCGCGCGGCGTATCGGCGCTCGCTCGCGCTACGACCCAACCCCTCCGTCACGGCACGCCTCGCCGCACTGCCGCACGAGACGCCCGAGTCGATCGCCGCGGCCGCTGCGCTCTCGCTGTGCCGCGCCAACGACGACGGACAGACTTGCGAGGAGCGCCGGACGACGCTCGTCGGCGTCTCCGAGGGAACGACATGGCTGGTGGTCGAGCTCGGCGGAACGATGGACGGTCGCATGGAGTGTGGGTGGTGGTACGGAGTCGCGGTCCACGACGAGGTCGGCGCCGCGGTCGAGGCGTATGGCTACTGCTTCGAGAACCCAGAGGACGTGGAGGTCCGCGGGAGCCTCCATGCCCTCGCTGGATGCGGCAGCGGCCTGGTCGTCGAGTACGAGACGCGTTGGGGAGCGTTTCGCGGCGCACCTGCGGGCGGCAGGGCGGGCTTGGTCGTCGCGTGGTGGTCGCGCGCCGGGCTCTCGAGCTTCGGGCTCGGGACAGCGTCGTTCGACCCTCCGCGCTTCGAGGTCGATGTGGTGATCGACGAGGCGGGCCGGTTCACGCTCACGCGGGTCTCGGGCCGCGTTCCAGCGCAGGCGAGTCGTTACCTCGGCACGCACACCGCGCAGCAGCTCCGACAGCTCTCTGCGCGCGAGTGATCGCTCATCGGGACCCCCCAGGCTGCTCGGGCTCTTCCCAGCGGTGGACCCTCTGTCTGTCGGACCGCGCCCGTCGAGGCGGCGCGAGCGCAAGCGACGCGCGTGGGCGCGCATCACGCCGGGCTCCTCGCTTGCTCTTCTTGGCCACGCTCACCGCCTTGCGCCGGACCGCCGCCACTCCGCCGCCACGCCGCC
>JBBSAT010000175.1:0-16041 GCA_038252025.1 Polyangiales bacterium
GATCCCGTGCTCGGCAGAGGGCCCCGCCGACGCACGCTGGAACCTGCGCGAGGTCGCCGACGAGATCTGGGCCCGACTGCCCGAGACCACCCACGTGGAGGCGGTACGCGCGCTGCCGGTCGGGCAAGAGCGCCGCCGCGAGCTCGCGCGCACGGTCGTCGCGCGCTTCTCGACCATCGGGGTCACGGTCGGCCTCGCGCCGATCCCGTTCGCCGATGCGATGATCCTCATCCCGCTCCAGGGCGTGATGGTCACGCACATCGCATACATCGCTGGGCAGCCCTTCGATCGACGCGCCGCTCTCGAGTGGCTCGGCGGCGTGGGTGCGCTCGGCGGCGCGGCGATGGGCCTTCGCTGGGGCGCTCAGCAGCTCGTGAAGGTCATCCCTGGCTGGGGCACGATCATCTCGGCGAGCTTCGCTGGCGGCGGCACGATGGCCATCGGGCACAGCGCGATCGCCTACTTCGTCGACGGCCCCGGCGCGCGCGGCGTGCGAGCGCTCTTGCCCGCGACGGGCACACCGATCGACTGACCTCGACAGGAGTGCTGGCCGAGCTGGCCGCGTACGGAAGTGCTCGCTTCGAGCACGTACGGGAGGGGCTGGCGTAGCGAGCCGATCGACTGGTCATCGGTGCGGAGGGCGGTGATATGGTGCTGCGCCCAACCGGAGGACGCGTGCAGCCCAAGCCCATCATCCATCTCGAGAACAAGGTCGCGATCGTCACCGGCGCGAGCCGCGGGATCGGCGAGGCGATCGCCACCACGTTCGCGCTCGCGGGCGCGAAGGTCGTGCTCGCGTCGCGCAAGATCGAGGGCCTCAAGGAGGTCGAGAAGAAGATCACGGACCTCGGCGGCGAGGCCTTCTCGTACGCGTGCCACACCGGCAGCCGCGAGCAGGTCGAGGCGCTGGTCGCAGCGGCGATCGAGCGCTTCGGCAAGGTCGACGTGCTCGTGAACAACGCGGCGACGAACCCCCACTTCGGCCCGATGCTCTCGGTCGACGAGGGCCAGTGGGACAAGACCTTCGAGGTCAACGTGAAGGGCTACTTCTACGCGACGCGCGCAGTGGCCCAGGCTGCGATCGCGCGGAACGCGCCGGCCTCGATCGTCAACGTCGCGAGCGTCGCTGGGCAGATGGCGATGCCGCTCCAGGGCGTCTACGCGATGACGAAGGCCGCGGTCATCTCGATGACGAAGACGCTCGCCGCCGAGCTCGGACCAGCGAACGTGCGGATCAACGCGATCGCGCCCGGCCTCGTGGAGACCCGGTTTGCTTCGGCGCTCACAGCGAGCCCCGAGATCTCGAAGATGGTCCTCGACAAGATGGCCCTGAAGCACTTCGCCAAGCCCGAGGACATCTCCGGCCTCGTGCTCCTCCTCGCGAGCGACCAGTCGAGCTACATGACGGGCGAGTGCGTCGTCATCGACGGCGGCTGGACTCTCTAGCCCTCAGAGCGTCTCCGCCGCGCTCACGTTCCGCGCACTTCGAGGATCTCCCACGCCACGAACGGTCGTCCGTCGATCGTTCCGACATCGCTCTCCGCATCGAACGCCTCGAGGGTTCCCTCCAGCACTTCACCGCTTCGGAGCCGCAGAGTCACGACCGCCGTGAGGCTGCGCTCGAGCGCCCGAACGATCTCCCGATGACGGCGCTGCTCGGGCGCGAGGACGCGCATGCGGACCAGCTCGCCCATCGCGGGCACCACGCCCTGGACCTCGTCGAGATCGACGATGCGCTCCGTGAGCGAGTAGCGCTCCCTCGACCAGAAGCGAAGCGCCACCAGCTCGGGCACACGCTCTCGCGAGAGCGCGTCGCGCGCGATCTCGACGAGCGCATCCCAGTCGCTGAAGCCGCACAGGCAGCCCTGGGGCCCGCTACCGACGAGGATCGCTCCGCTCGTACGTGCGAACCGCGACGCGAAGTCGGACTGGATCTCGCCGTCAGGCTGAAATTTCAGCCCGCGGACGACCTTCAGCGGGCTCGTGCCTCGCGCGGGCACGAAGAGATTGAGCATCTCGCACACGCGCAGAGTCTATCCGACGCCGCGCGGAGCTCTACGGGCGCGGCGGGCCGCACGGGCCCGAAGGGTCTGCGCACATCGGCATCGAGCAGGTCGATGCAGTGCTGATGCCGCCGTTCGCGCAGCAGACACTGCCGCCGCCGCAGAGGCGTGTGTCGTCGCACGACTCGTCGAGCAGGCGCACGTCGCAGCTCGGGCTGCGGATACATCCGCGCTCGGTGTCGAAGATCTCGAGCGCGCCGCAGACGCAGCCCGGTAGCGCGCAGTCGAGATCCGAGAGGCGCCCACACCTCGCGTCGCCGCAGATGCCGACCATCCACTCGCCGCCCGTGCTCGCGCACAGCACGTCGGGGTCGACCGGCGCGGTGAGCTCACAGAGCGGACCGTCCGTGCACCCGGTTCCCGGGTCGAACACGCGATACGTTCCGCAGTCGCACGCGGGAGTCGGCACCGCGCAGCTGTCGGGGTTCGGGAACCCGCAGACGAAGTGGCCGCACCACTCCGGTCGGTTGAACCACGCACCGCCGGTCGAAGCGCACAGCGTCGCGTCGCAATCTCCATGGTCGGCCTCGCACGCTGCGACGCTCGCGTAGACGCCGCACTCGGCGCCCGTGCAGTCACAGTGCGACGGCACGCAGGTCGTACCGTCCCAGAACGCGCCGCTGACGTCGTCGCAGGTCACTGCGCAGACGTCGATGCGCGCGTCCATCGCATCGCACGTCGGGACGAAGGGGCCGGCGTCCGTGCCCGGACCCGTGTCCTCGCTCCCGCCTCCGCCGTCGTGATCGCCGGCGTCGTCGGTGGCTGCATCCACGTTTCCGCCGTCGACATCGGTCGCGCCGTGCGCGTCCGGACAGCCCGCGAGCGTGAGCACGGAGGCGAGGAGGAGAACGAGACGTCGGTCCATGGGAAGCTCCGGTAAAGGACCGAGCATACAGGACCGACGCCTCGCGATCACGCGGACGCGAGCGCCACGCGGAAGCGGGAGCCTCCGAGGTCCCACGCGCGGAAGCGCCGGCCGGTGAACGCGTGGATCACCTCGAGGTTCGTTCGCGCGTGGAGCGTGAGCGCGTCGCAAGTGAAGCTTCCCTCGCCTGCGAGCGCGATCGGCAGCATCACCTGGTCGGCCAGGTGCGCTTCGATGCTCGTGCCCGTCTCACGCCAGCCGAGGAAGGCCTCGGCGACCGCGCGGCCCACGTCCTCGGCGCGGACGTCGACCTTGCCGATCCCGGAGAAGACGTTGGTCACGCCGGTGACCTCGTCGCGCGCGCTGAGCCAGATCGCGTTGCCGGGGCCAGGGCTCCGCACGCTCGCGCTCGAGAGCGTCACCTTCGTGCCCGTGAGCAGCTCGGCGGCCGTGCTCAGCTCGCGTCGCGCGATCCCCTCCGAGAGGTTCGACACGATCGCACGCAGCGACACCGCGAGCTCCGCGCTCGGCGCAGGCAGATGGAGCGGCGCGAGCGCGCCCGACGGCCGGACCGTCATGACGACCTCGCCACCGCCGGCCGGGTAGAACCCGGCCGAGACGAGCTCGAGCGAGATGTCGGCGCCCGCGCGCTGGACGAGCGAGAGCCACGCCTCCTCGAAGAACGGATGCGGCGGCGCCCAGAGCGCGTGCGTCCCACCGCGCACGCGCACGCGGCTCTCCCCCGCGGCGAGCGCGAGCGGCAGCGCGATCGTCTGCAGCACGAGAGACACGCAGCCCGCGCTGCCGATGTCGAGCTCGTGCTCGCCGCCTTCCACGCGGCCGGGGCGAAACACGAGCCGCGAGCTCCCGAGCGCCGCGCCCTCGAGCTCTGCGCCACAGACCGCGGCGGCCGCCTTCACGCAGGTGAGGTGCTGTCGCATCAGCCCCGCCTTCTTTCGCCGCGCGCGGATGCGCTCGAGCACGAAGGGCTTCCCGGTCAGCATCGAGAGCGCGAGCGAGGTGCGAAGGATCTGACCTCCGCCCTCGCCTGCGCTCCCGTCGATGACCATGGGCGCTCCCTCCGCGCCGTCGCGGAGCACGACGCGAAGAGAAGAAGGTACCTCGACGCCCTCCTCGATCTCCTCGTGTGATGCGATCGTGGTCGCCGGGAGAGGCTCCGCGCCGAGGCCCGCGGCCTTGTCCCAGACGACGGTCCCATCGGGCGTGTGGATCCACCTGAAGCGGTGATAGGGGACGAAGATCGTCTCGACGTCCGCCGTGTCCGGCGTGAGCTCGACGCCCGCCGCGCCCACGTCGGCGACGCGGCTCCCGGACACGACGCGCAGGTCTCCCGGGGCGCCGCGATGCACCATGCCGATCTCGAGCGTGTGCAGCCCCCCATCTCGCCAGCGCGAGCGGTTGAGCAGATCACGCAGCGTGTTGTTCGACATGGCGCATCACCCCTTCACGCACACGACCTGACGGAGCGTGTGCACGATCTCCACCAGATCGGCCTGTGCAGCCATGACCGCGTCGATGTCCTTGTAGGCCATCGGCGTCTCGTCGATCACGTCTGCGTCCTTGCGGCACTCGACCCCCGCCGTCGCGCTCGCATGGTCGGCGAGCGTGAAGCGGCGCTTCGCCTCGGTACGGCTCATCGCACGACCTGCGCCGTGCGAGCAGGAGCAGAAGCTCTCCTCGTTACCCTTGCCGCGGACGATGAACGAGCGCGTCCCCATCGAGCCGGGGATGATGCCGAGCTCACCGAGCCCCGCGCGCACGGCGCCCTTGCGCGTCACGTACACGTCGGCGCCGTAGTGGTGCTCCTTCGCGACGTAGTTGTGGTGGCAGTTCACGGCGTGCTCGTCGATCTCGAACGCACCGAGCTCACGCCGAAGCGCGTCCATCGCGTTGCGCATCATCTGCTCGCGGTTGAGCCGCGCGAAGCGCTGCGCCCAGCTCACCGCCTCGACGTAGTCCTCGAAGTGGCTCGTCCCCTCTGCGAGATACGCGAGGTTCTGATCCGGGAGGTCCACGTGCCACGTGCGCATGTCCTCCTTGGCGAGCTCGATGAAGTAGGTTCCGATCCGGTTCCCGACGCCGCGCGAGCCCGAGTGGAGCATCACCCAGACCGCGTCGTCCTCATCGAGACAGAGCTCGATGAAGTGGTTGCCCGTGCCGAGCGTCCCGAGGTGCACGACGTGGTTGCTCTTCGTGATCTTCGGGTGCTTCGCGCAGATGCGATCGAAGTCTGCCGCGAGCTCGGTCGCCCAGGTCGTCGCGACCGCATCGGGCGGCTCACCCCACGCGCCGCGATCACGGCCGCCGCGCGTCGCCGTCCGGCCGTGCGGGACGGCCGACTCGATCGAGCGCCGCGCGCCGTGGAGGTTGTCCGGAAGGTGCTCGGCGCGGAGCGTCGTCCGCACCGCCATCATCCCGCAGCCGAGGTCCACGCCGACGGCCGCCGGGATGATCGCGCGCGTCGTCGGGATCACCGAGCCGATCGTCGCGCCCATGCCCCAGTGCACGTCCGGCATCGCCGCGACCCACTTGTGGATGAAGGGCATCGCCGCGACGTTCCGGAGCTGCTGACGCGCGCCCTCCTCGACCGGGACGCCCCGCGTCCACATCTTCACCAGCCCCGTCGGGCCGCTCATCACGTCGTAGCTGCGCTCGTTCGTCATCGCACTGGCCTTTCGCTTCGCGTTCGAGCTGGCCCATCGCGATGGTCGTGCCAGACGCCCGACCGGGCAATCTCGGCCGAAAACGACGCGATCGCACGCGGGTCTCACCGCGCTTGATATCCCAGCAGCTCACGTTTTATCCTACGGGATATGACCGTGGAGAAGCCGACCGTCGTGCTCGGTCTCTACGGCACCACGCTCGACGCGGCCCAGGGGAACAACCGCTGGCAGCGCTGGCGACCGACGCTCTCGGCGCTCCAGCACGAGGATCTGCTCGTGTCGCGTCTCGAACTGCTCGCGGTTCGCCCGGAGGCGACCAACCAGCTCGTCGAGGACATCGCGCGGGTCTCGCCCGAGACCGAGGTGCGCGTGCATCCGTTCTCGGTCGAGAACGCGTGGGACTTCGAGCAGGTCTACGAGGCGCTCCACCACTTCGCGCGAAGCTATCCCTTCGACCCGGACCGCGAGCGCTACCTCGTGCACATCACGACCGGCACGCACGTCGTCCAGATCTGTCTCTTTCTCCTCACCGAGACCGGCTTCTTTCCGGCGTCCCTCCTCCAGACCGAGCCGCCGCGTCGGCCCTCGCACGAGGCGCGCTACACGATCATCGACCTCGACCTCGCTCGCTACGATCGCATCGCACGTCGCTTCGAGGCCGAGCGGCGTGAGCGGTCCGGCGTGCTCAAGGCCGGGATCGCCACGGCCAACGCGTCGTTCAACGCGCTGATCGACAGGATCGAGCACGTCGCTGGCAGCTCCCGGGCGCCCATCCTGCTCAGCGGTCCGACGGGCGTCGGTAAGACGCACCTCGCGCGCCGCATCCACGCGCTCAAGCAGCAGCTCGGGCAGGCGAGCGCGACGTTCGTCGAGGTGAACTGCGCGACGCTCCGCGGCGATCAGGCGATGAGCGCGCTCTTCGGGCACAAGCGCGGCGCGTTCACGGGCGCCGTCGCCGACCGCAGAGGGCTCCTCGCGGCGGCCGACGGAGGCGTGCTCTTCCTCGACGAGATCGGTGAGCTCGGCCTCGACGAGCAGGCGATGCTGCTCACCGCGATCGAGGACAAGCGCTTCACGCCCGTCGGGAGCGAGCGGCCCGTCTCGAGCGACTTCCAGCTCATCGCGGGGACCAACCGCGATCTCCGGGACGGCGTGCGCGCGGGGCGCTTTCGGGAGGACCTGCTCGCGCGCATCGATCTCTGGCACTTCCGCCTGCCGAGCCTGCACGAGCGGACCGAGGACCTCGCGCCGAACGTGGACTACGAGCTCGAGCGCGTGGCGCGCGAGACGGGGCGCCACGCTTCGTTCCACGCGGACGCGCGGAAGCGGTTCATGACGTTCGCGACGCGAGAGGACAGCGCCTGGCGCGGAAACTTCAGGGACCTGAGCGCTGCGATGACGCGCATGGCGACGCTCGCGCCCTCGGGCGGCATCCGCCTGGTCGAGGTGGAGGACGAGATCGCCCGGCTCGAGGCCGCTTGGCGCGAGCCCTCGGCGGGCGAGCCGATCGCTTCGCGCGTGGAAGCCGTGCTCGGCGCGAAGGCGGCGGCCGAGCTCGACCTCTTCGATCGCGCTCAGCTCGCCGTCGTGCTCGACGTGTGCGCGCGCGAGCCGTCGCTCTCCGCGGCCGGCCGGGCTCTCTTTGCGAAGAGCATGGAGAAGCGCGCGAGCCGGAACGACGCGGACCGGCTGAGGAAGTACCTCGCCCGCTTCGAGCTCGACTTCGCGCGTGCCCACGGCGGCGAGAGCTCGGCCTGAGCGCTGAGCCCTGGCCATCCCCCCCGCGCGCGGGTCACTCTCCGGCCATGTGCTCCACCCGCGTCTCGGTCTCCCTCCTCCTCGCCGTGTCCGCCTGTGGAGGCGCCCAGGCCGAGCCGGATCACGCGTCCGATCACCCGGGCGGCAGCGCGGACCACGGGCACGGGCACCACGGCCACGACCACGACTTCTCCGACGTTGCGCGCTTCGAGGCGATGTTCGACGCGCCCGATCGCGACGAGTGGCAGCGGCCCGACGAGGTCGTGACGGCGCTCGCGCTCGAGCCCTCGATGACGGTCGCCGATCTCGGTACGGGGACCGGCTATTTTCTGGCTCGGCTTTCGGCGGCAGTGCCCTCGGGGCACGTGCTCGCGCTCGACGTGGAGCCGGCGATGATCGAGCACGTACGTGAGCGCGCCCTGCGCGAGGGGCTCCCGAACGTCGAGGCCCACGTGGTGCCGATGGACGATCCGGGCCTCTCCCCGGCGAGCGTCGATCGCGTGCTCGTCGTCGACACCTGGCACCACATCGAAGCCCGCGCCGACTACCTCGCGAGGCTCGCTGCCGGCATGAGAGAGGGCGGCGCGCTCGTCATCGTCGACTTCACGCGCGAGTCGCCGCACGGTCCGCCGCCGGAGATGCGCCTCTCGGCGGACGACGTCGTCCTGGAGCTCACGCGCGCCGGATGGAGCGCGGAGATCGTCGACGAGGCGCTTCCGATGCAGTGGATCGTGCGCGGCACGCCGCCCGTCACGGCCGCGCTCGGCAGCTGACGCGAACGTCTCTCTGCCGAGCGCGATGACTGGGTTTCGGCGCGGCCCGCGAGCGCTCCTGCGGGGGCGCGGGGGTCAGCGCGGGATCGCTTTGGTCCAGCGCGTCATCATCTCGTTGATCGCGGGGCCGCGCCACGCAGGCGTGAGCCCGACGCCGTCGAGGCAGAGCCCGGCGCGGATGACGATGTCCTGGAAGTCCTGGTCGTTGTGGATCCACGCCAGGTTCTGGTGCGTCCCTCGCAGGAAGAAGAAGCCGTTGAAGTCGCCGGCGTGCGCCTGGAGGAAGCACGTCTCGAAGCTCTCGAGCTTTCCGCTCTTCTGCTGCTTCTCGAAGTAGCCGACCGTCTGCGAAAAGAGCTCTGCAGCGTGGCCCTCGCGTCCGACGTAGGGGTGGTTCCAACCGAAGATCAGCGCGTTCGTCTCGATACCCATGTCTTCTCTCCTCGCGCCGACCTTGGAAAACGTCGGCGCGCTGCCAACGCAATCGCCGCGCCGTGCGCTCCTGCGCGATCGCGCGCGCGTTCCGTCGAGAAACACGGCCGTGTCGCGTTCGTCCGCGAGGCGGCGGCGCGCGTCGCGGTGGGCGACCGTGGCGCGCAGGAGGCAGCCAGCTCGAGGCGTGACCAACAATGGTCGCGCCTTGTCCTTTCCCAGCGTGAAGCGCTGGGAATTTCTCTCAGTCGAAGGGATCTGACCAAAGTATTTGGTCAGACCTTCAGCGCGAGAGGACCTGCTTGAGCATTCCGCTCAGCTTCTGGAGCGTCTGTAGATCGAGCCCGAGCTTCTCTCCGTCGTTGCCCGCCGCGTGCGAGCGCACCTGCTCGACCGCGCGCCTGGCCTTCACGAGCGCCGCAGCCGCGACCGGCGTTCCGGCCACCTTCTGCTCGGCAGCGGGAAGCATCCGGTCGAGATCGGCCAGCAGGACCTCGATCCCCTGTCGCGCGCGCTCGGCTTCCTCGGCCTTCCGGCGGTCGGCGAGGTAGGACGCGGCGTCCTCCATCATCGCGCGAACCTCGTCGTCCTTGAGGCCGCTCTGCGCGAGCACCTCGATCGCCTGCGCCTCGCCCGTCTCGCGGTCGATCGCCGCGACGCGGAAGATCCCGTCGCTGTCGATCTCGAAGACGACCTCGATCTCGACCTCGCCCGCCCGCGCCTTCCGGAGGCCGGTCAGCGCGAACTGGCTGAGGAACTCGTTCTCCTTCGCGAGCTCGCTCTCGCCCTGGAGCACGATGATCTTCACCGTCTCCTGGAAGTCGCGGCTCGTGGAGAAGATGTTCGAGATGCGCGCGGGCACCGTCGTGTTCCCGGCGATCACGGGATCGAAGCGGCCGCCCACCGTCATGATGCCGAGCGAGTGCGCGGTCACGTCGTGGAGCGGGACGACGCCGCTACCGCCCTCGTTGTGGCTGGCGAGCGAGTGGCCCTGGATCGCGGCTCCGATGGCCACCACCTCGTCGGGGTGCACCCCCTTGCACGGCTCGCGGTCGAAGAACTCGGCGACCGCGCGCTGGATCGCGGGCATGCGCGTCATCCCGCCGACGAGCACGACGTCGTCGATGTGCGGAACGCCGATGCCGGCGAGGCGCAGCGCCTTCTCGCAGATGGCGAGGCTGCGCGTCACGAGGTGACCGGTGAGCTGCTCGAGGTCGCTGCGCGTCATCTCCGTCTCGAAGTGCAGCGGCCCGCTGGTCGACGACGCGAGGAAGGGCAGCTGGATGTCCGTGCGCAGCACATCCGAGAGCTCGCACTTCGCCTTCTGCGCGGCCTGCCGCATGCGCGAGCTCGCGAGGGGATTGTTCGTCAGGCTGTGCCCGTGAGCCTCCTCGAAGCGCACCATCATCCACTCGACGATGCGGTCGTCGAAGTCCTCGCCGCCGAGGTAGGAGTCGCCCGTGGTCGCGATGACGTCGAAGCCGTTCTCCGGGTCGATCTTCACGATGGAGACGTCGAACGTTCCGCCGCCCATGTCGTAGACGACGATCGTGCAGCTGTCCTGGCGGTTGAAGCCGTACGCGAGCGCGGCCGCCGTCGGCTCGTTGAGGATCCGGATGACGTCGAGCCCCGCGATGCGTCCGGCGTCGCGCACGGCCTGTCGCTGGTTGTCGTTGAAGTAGGCCGGAACGCAGACGACGGCCTGTTCGACCTGCTCGCCGAGCCGGTCCTCCGCGAGGAGGCGCATCTCCTGCAGGAGGATCGCCGAGATCTCCGGGATGGAGAGGACGTTGCCCCGGAGCTCGACGCGGACGTCGTTGTTCGGGCCCTCGACGAGCTTGAAGGCGCAGTGCTCGACCGCGTGTCGGACCTGGGGGGAGTCCCACGCGCGACCGATGAGCCGCTTGGCGGCGTAGACCGTGTGCTCGGGGTTCGTCACCGACTGGCGGACGGCGAGCTGTCCGACGAGGCGCTTGCCGTCCTCGGTCACCGCGACGACGGAGGGGGTCGTCTTGTAGCCCGCGCGGTTCGCGAGCACGGTCGGCTTGAACCCGTCGATGACGGCGACGCAGCAGTTCGTCGTCCCGAGATCGATGCCTATGACGCGTGTCATGTGAAGGAAGCCGCGAAAGAGCAGCATGCCGAATGCAGCGGCCTGGTGTCGACCCCAATCCCTGGCTTGTCAGGGGTCGTCCGGCCGGGTATGTGCCGACGCGCGATGGGCGGAGCCGTTGTAATCACAGGCTTCTCCGCCGTGAACGCGATGGGGCGGAACACGGCGGACGTCCTGCGTGCGCTCGATGCAGGCCGATCCGGGCTCGCCACGCCGGGCGACCGTCTCCCGATCGAGACGGTGGTCGGCGCCATTCCGGGCGAGCTCACATCGCTTCCGACCGGCCTCGAGGCCTACGACACGCGGCTGGCGCGCATCGGAACGATGGCTCTCGACGACATGCGCGACGCGGTGGATCGCGCGCTCGTGCGTTGGGGAAAGAAGCGCGTCGCCGTGCTCATCGGCACCTCGACCGGCGGCCTCGACGCGACGGAGGTCGCCTACCGCGCGTGGGCCGTGTCGGGCGGGACCGAGGGCGGGAAGCTTCCCGCGGACTACCGGCTCGACACGAAGCACGACTTCAACGCGCTCGGTGAGCTCTACGGAAAGATCCTCGGGACGAGCGGTCCGACCTATGTCGTGAGCACCGCGTGCAGCTCGAGCGGGAAGGTGCACGCGTCGGCGATGCGCCTCATGCGCGCCGGTCTCGTCGACGCCGCGCTCGTCGGCGGGATCGACAGCCTCTGCCGGATGACGCTGCACGGGTTCCGCGGCCTCGGCATCCTGAGCGAGAACGCGTGCCGCCCGTTCCACGAGGGTCGCGACGAGATCAACATCGGCGAGGGCGCTGCGCTCATGCTGCTCGAGCGCGAGAGCGCGGGGACGAGCGCGGAGGACCTCTTCGTGCTCGGCGTCGGCGAGTCGTCGGACGCGTACAACATGAGCTCTCCCGATCCGAGCGGGCGCGGGGCGCGCGAGGCGATGGAGCGCGCGATGAGCGCGGGCGGGCTCGTGAAGGAGGACATCGACCTCCTCATCGCGCACGGCACGGCGACGCCGCAGAACGACGTGGCGGAGTCGGCCGCGATCGTCGCGACGTTCGGCACCGAGCTGCCCGTCGTCTCCACGAAGGGATACACGGGCCACCAGCTCGGGGCTGCGGGCGCGACGAGCGCCGTGTTCGCTGCGCACGCCGTCCGGACGGGCCGGGCGCCCGCGAGCCTCGGCGCCGAGGACGGTGTCGACCCGGCGATCCACGTGAACGTGGCGAGCCAGGCGAGCGCGCGGCGGATCGATCACGTGCTCGTCAACGCGTTCGCCTTCGGCGGGAGCAACGTCTGCCTGGCGATCGGGCGCGCGCCGGGCGAAGAGGGGCCCGAGCGGTGAGGCCGATCTACGTCACGGGCGTCTCGCTCTGGACGCCGGGGTTCGCGACCTTCGCGGCGTTCCTGCGCGGCGAGCCCGACCCGGCGGTGACCGACTGCGCGAGCGCGTGGGTGCCGGCGCGTCTCTTGAGGGGCGCGAGCCGGCTCACGCGCATGCTCGGGGAGACGGCCGAGAAGGCGTGCGCGGACGCGGGCGCAGATCCGAAGACGGTCGCCACGATCTACGGGTCGGACTACGGCGAGATCGAGACGATGGTGATCTTGCTCGACACGATCTTCCGCGGCGACGGACAGCTCTCGCCCATGCGCTTCAAGAACAGCGTGCACAACGCGGCGAGCGGGCTCTCTTCGATCGGCCAGGGCAACCAGTCGTTCTCGACCTCGCTCGCGGCCGGCAAGACGACCTTCCAGGCGTCGATGATCGAGGCGATGGCGCTGCTCGAGGACCGCGGAGGCGCGGCGATCGTGGCCGTCGCCGACGACTCGCTGCCCGAGCCTCTGCGTCGGCTCGAAGGGTGGGAGGCGCTCGCGGTCGGGCTCTGCTTGTCGAGCGAGCCCGGCGAGCGCGCGATCGCGACGCTGACCGGCCTCGCCCAGGACGACGCAGCCACGCCGCGTGCGTCGACGTTCGCCGGCCGAGCGCTCGATGCGCGCGTCCTGGCGAACGTACAGGCCGCCGCGTTCCCGCTGCTCGATGCGCTCGCATCGCGTACGGCCGGACGCGTCTCGCTGACGCCCGGCATGGCCGGGGCGTTCGCGGTCGACGTGACCCCGAACGCCCGTTTGCTCAGGGCGTGACGGTCAGGACGGGGAGGCTCTGGAGGTCGAACGTGAGGCCCGCGTTCGAGCCAGCGCCGCCGTCGCCAGTGTTGGCGTCGCACATGGTCCAGCTCACGCCGCTGTCGAGGCTGAAGCGGTACGCGTAGCGATACGAGCCGACGGCCGGCGCGGTGAACGACGCCTGGTACTCGTCGTTGTTGCCGACCTGAACGTTGTAGGAGGCGTTCGTCCACGACCAGCCCGCCTCGTACTCCGGGTTCGCGGTCGCTGGGCCGAAGCCGAGCTGCGCGCGCACGGTGGCGTTCGCGCCGGCGGCCTCCGTCGTGCCGGCCTCGTAGAGCTGTCCGTACACGAGCGCCGTCGGGGTCGCCGTCGTCGCACTGAGCGAGAGCGGGGACTGGATGGTGCAGTAGTCCGCCTCGAGCGCGGCGCCCGACTCGTTGCGGACGGCGCACGCGCACGCCACTGCCGGGCTGCTGCTGTTGCGCGGCGTCGGCGCGCCGGTCGCGAAGTCCGCAGCGTTGTCGTTCACGTCGGCGCAGCCCGACTGCTCGCGCAGGACGGCGGTGGTGTTGGAAGGAGCGGCCGTACTCGCGGAGCCTTCCCAGCAGCCAGTCGCGAGCACCATCGAGCCGAAGCCGACGAAGTCGACGATCTGGGCTCCAGTGGGGCAGGCGCCTGTGAGCATGGTCGCGTCGTTCACGAGCGCGACTTTGCCGCCCGTCGCGCCCATGGCGATCGTTCCGGTCGCGTCCGGCGTCGGCAAGGCCGCGGGGGTTCCGGCGCCGGCAGCCTCCTGGATCAGGAAGTAGCCGCCAGCCGCGATCGTCCCCGAGACGGGCGTGACGGACCAAGCGCTCCCCGCTGCGCCGGCATACTGGACCGACCAGTTCGTCATGGTCACAGGGCTCGCGCCGCGGTTGTGCAGGACAACGTAGTCGTTCGTGTACGGGGCGCTCGCGTTGCCGCCGCCGCCGTAGACCTGCGAGATCACCACCGAGCCCGCGCAGAGATCCGGGCTGCCCGTCATGAAGCCGGTCGCCGTCGTGAACTGCGCGGCGAGGGCCAGACCACCCGCGCCCGCCGCCGCCGTGGTCACGCGGATCTGATAGGTGCGGTTGACCAGCAGGCCCGGCACCGCGCTGAACGTCGCGACGGTGTTCCCGCCGGTCATCGCGGCCGCTGCCGACGAGAACGCGATGCAGCTCGCGAAGCCGTCGAGCGAGACCTGGATCGAGCCGCTGCACGCGCCCGCCGCCGTCTGTCCCGTCAGCGTCGCCGGGTTCATCGCGGTGCTGAACGTGACCGCGACGCTCGTCGTCGCGACAGCGCTCGTCGAGTCGGCCGGCGTCGTCGACGCGACGCTCGGCGGCGGCACGCACGAGCCTGCGCCGTCGCACTGGGTGCCGCCGTTCTGGTTGCACGCCGTGCCCGCGGCCAGCGCCGGATGCGAAGGCGTACCTGCGGTGCACACTTCGCCCGTGCACTGGTTGCCGTCGTCCGCCGGCACGTCCGCGTTGTCGGCCGTGCTCACGGTCGAGCCACCGCCGTTGCACTGGGTCTGTTGACAGTCGCCGGCGGTCTGCGTCGAGACTGGCGTGCCCGCCGCCGTGAACGATGCCCCGCAGGTGCCTGACGAGCAGGTGCGTGTCTGGCACTCGGTGTCCATGCCGGGACAGCCCGAAGCGGCCAGGCACTGCACGCACGCGCTGCTTCCGTCGCAGACGACGCCGCCGCTCTGGCTGCATGCCGTGCCCGCGCTGGTCGACGGGTTCGAGGGCACGCCCGCAGTGCAGATATCGGAGGTGCACTGGTTGCCGTCGTTCGACACGTCGGCGTTGTCGATCGCGTTCGTGATCGCGCCCGCGCCGTTGCACTGGTTCGTGTGACAGTCACCCGGCGTCTGCGACGACGTCGTGGTGCCGGACGCCGTGAACGAGAAGCCGCAGGTCCCCGCCGTGCACGAGCGCACCTGGCACTCGGTGTCCGCGCCGGGGCACGTGGAAGCCACGACGCACGCGACGCACGCGCCCGTGCCGTCGCAGACGACGCCGCCGCTCTGGGTGCACGCCGTGCCGCTCGCGCTCGGGGGATGCGATGGCGTGCCCGCCGTGCAGATGTCGTTCGTGCACTGGTTCGCGTCGACCGACACGTCGGTGTCGTCGTTCGCGCTGACGATCGCGCCGGCGCCGTTGCACTGGTTCCGGTGACAGTCACCGGCGGTCTGGGACGACGTCGCAGTCCCGGCCGCCGTGAACGAGAAGCCGCACATCCCTGCGCTGCACGTGCGCGTCTGGCACTCGGTGTCGGTGCCCGGGCAAGTCGACGCCGCCACGCACGCCACGCAGGCACCGCTTCCGTTGCACACCGTCCCGCCCATCGAGCAGGCCGAGCCGGAGGCGCGCGGCGGGTTCGACGGCGTCGCGCCGGTGCAGACGTCGTTGGTGCACTCGAGCCCGTCGACGGGAACGTCCGCGCCGGCTGCCACGCTCACGATGGCGCCCGCGCCGTTGCACTGGTTCGACTGGCAGTCGCCCATGGTCTGGGCGGAGGTCGTCGTGCCCGCCGCCGTGAACGAGAAGCCACACGCGCCCGCGGTGCAGGTCCGCGTCCGGCACTCGGTGTCCGTGCCGGCGCAGGTCGATGCCACGAGGCACTGCACGCAGGAGCCCGCGCCGTCGCACACGGAGCCGCCGCTCTGGCTGCACACGCCGCCCGCCGAGATGAACGGGTTCGTGGGCACGCCCGCGGTGCACACATCGCTCGTGCACTGGATGCCATCGACCGGGAGGTCGGTGTTCGCCGCGACGCTCACGATGGCGCCGGCGCCGTTGCACTGGTTCGACTGGCAGTCGCCCGCGGTCTGCGTCGCGGTGACGGTGCCTGCCGCCGTGAAGGAGACGCCGCAGACGTTCGCGATGCAGGTCCGGGCGCGGCACTCCGTGTCCGAGCTCGGGCACGTCGAGGCCGCGATGCACTGGACGCAGACGCCGCCCACGCAGGCGTTGCTCAGGCAGTCCGCGCCGATGAGGCAGACCTGCGATTCGGCGCAGCCGCCGCAGACGTCACCGCCGCAGTCGATCGAGGTCTCGCTCCCGTTCAGCACGCCGTCGCCACACTCGGCGGGGCGGCAGAGGTTGGCGGAGCAGACGCCGCTCGTGCACTCCGAGGCCGAGACGCAGCAGTTCGCGATCGCCGTGTGGCTGACGCCGCTGGTGGGGTCGCACGCGTCGGTGGTGCAGACGTCC
>JBBSAT010000176.1:0-16016 GCA_038252025.1 Polyangiales bacterium
AGGGCGGTGCAGATGCACCGCAGCCCGTGAATGCACACCCGTCCTCGAAGTCTGCGTCAGTGACACGCCGGATGGACCACACTACTGTGCACTGGCGTGCAGAGCCCCCTGATTCCACGAGAGCGTGGGTTGCGGCTTCATGCCCTGTGGGTTGTCGGGCGCCGACGCGACGCGGCCGCGCGCATCGAGGGCCGCGATTGACATCCGAAGCGCGCTCTCCGAGCATCGTTCGCCGTGATCGATCCCGTCCCACGCAGAGCGCAATTGGCGGCGCGCATGAGATGGATCGTGATGCTCTTTTCGCTAGCGCTTGCAGAGGGCTGGCGATGGCTCGCTCACGTCGGGAGCGAGCCCTTTCTGGTGGGCATCGAGCACGCGGCGATGATCATCAACAGGAGAGCACCTGCTACAGCGAAGCAACGTCAACGTCAGCACGAGGATCCCGGCCTCGGTATCGATGGGCCGCTCGTTGGGTCTGAAGCGTGTACTCGTGTGTACGCGTCGTCGCGGTCGCGCGGGGACGCTCCGTCGGCGGAGCTCGTCGCACCCGGGCTCGCCATCCGAGGTCGAGACCTCCCTACGGCGCACGCGAGCCGCAGGCCGAGATCTCCCTACGGCGCTCCGCGAGCCGGATGCAGCGCCTCGACGCGATCGATCAGGCCCGGGTGCCATCGCATCGTCGAGGCGGTGCGCGGCTTCAGCTCTCGATCTCCCGCAGCATCCGGTGGTACGTTTGACTGTCGATCTCCCCGCTCGCGTACCGGCGCTTCAGCGACGCTGTGGGCGAATCGCCTCCCGGCGCGCCGCGCGAGCGTCGCCACCTGACCACGGCCCAGACGATGGCTGCGACGATGACTGGACCCAGGATCCACCACACCGGCATCCACGCCATGTATCCGGCCGAGCTCCACCATCCCATGGGACCGCCGCCATTCCATCCATGCATGTTCCTGCCTCACTCAACTTCCTGGGCCTTCGGTCCCGATGCGACGATCGCGGCGATGCGTCCGCGGGGGCGGCCCCGGGGTGGTCGGAGTCGTCGGCCGGAGCGAATGCGCGGCGGACACGACCGTCACGGCGCAAGGAACGGACCAGGCTCGCGGGGGAGCCACAGCGCCTCGGGCACGCACGGACGCCTCACATGAGGCGGCCCGGCCGCGAGTGAGCGATCAGCGAAGCCAGATCCCGAGCAGAGCGAATCCCGATGTGGACCTCCGTCGCTCGTTCACGGCTCGATCGGAGCCTGCTTCGTCTCGAGGGCGGAACGTGCGCGCGTCAGCCGGTTCTCGATGCGTGCCCGGTCGTATGGCGACGCGATGGTGCGCGCGGCCAGTTCGGCGATGCAGTCCACCTGCTCCCGAAGCACCTGCTGCCGAAGCGGATCGGCCGTGAGGCTGCCGATGGTCCGCAGCGCGCCGAGCATGCGCAACATCACGGCGGCGTTCCCGCCGGCGCTGTCTCGAACTTGATCGAACGACTCGGCCACCAGGCTCGCAAAGGTCGGCCCGATGGTCATCACTCGAAGCTCCTGCTCCTCGAAGCGATGCGACGAAGGAATGGAGCGGGGAGCCAGCCGAGAGAGAATCGCGGTCAGATAGTCCACGCACATCACGGCCGTCGTGGTGTCGTTGATGCCGGGAGAGAGCGAGCGCAACGCCATGTCCACGATCTGCCGGATTCCAAAGGCGACATCCTGGTCCACCGTGCGGTAGCGGTCGACGCTGTATGCCGACTGCAGGGCAGCGATGGCGTCCTTTCCTGGCGGGGACTCCAGAGCGATCGAGACGAGCGTCGTTTCGCGCACGACGAATGCCCCGACACCACGCTCCATCCGCACGACGGTCTTGTGCTCGCGGGAGAGGCGCATCAACGACCCAGTGTCCACGCTCTGGATGTAGCCATCCCGTTGGGCGGGGATGGCCTGCCACTTGCGCTCCGGCAGAGGGAGCTTCGCCCGACCCTCGTCGTCGACGGGACCTCGCCCGATCTCCTTCGGAATGAGCTGGTCGATGGCCACCATGGTCTCGGCGGCCACCGAGGCGATGATGTTCGAGGCCTGGATCGACGAGGCGATGTGATGAATGAAGAAGATGAGAACGCTGATGCCGCCGATGGCCAGGACGACCCCGAAGGACACCGCCAGGCTCGGAATGAAGGCGCTGTCTTCACCGCCTCGGATCGTGCGCAACACGATCAGGCAATAGGTGAAGATGCCCGCGAAGATACCGAGCACCACCTGTGTGACCCGATCCTGCATGAAGTTCCGCAGGATGCGCGAGGTGTATTGGCTCGAGGCCTGCGCCAGCGCGACGAGGGTCATCGAGAACGTGACTCCCACCACCGTCATCATCGAACCGGCGATCGTGGACAGCATCCCGCGCGCACCCGCGGCGCCCGCGCCAAACAGACGTGGCCAGCGGTCCATCCACGGGTTGCTCCCCTCGGCATCCGCAGCGATCAATGCGACCGCGAGGACGACGCTCCCCCCGACGATGACCGAGGGCAAGAACCAGAAGCTCGCCCCCAGGCGTCTCCAAAACTGCTTGAGCTTGTTGATCATGCAGACCCTCGAGTGGCCTTCCTGGCGCAACCTCGCGCGGCGATGCTCGGCGAGGCGCTCGCGGCCGTCAAGCGCGCGGTCGTGCGCTCGTTCCAGGCGGTGCGCAGGCCTCGGCTACGGGCGCTCGGAGGCGCCGTCCGATCTCGAGGTGGTCGTGTTCTCGTCCGAGCGCGGAACGCAACCCGGCGAGCCGTGCGGCGTCGAAGCTGGACATTGGTTCTGCGCTCGGTTAACCATACGGGGACCCGATCGAAGAAGGAGACACACCGATGAATGCACCGCCCAAAGGTTGGCCCCGTCTGTCGCAGAGCCTCTACTACGAGGATCCTGGCGCGGCGATCGACTGGCTCTGCAAGGCCTTCGACTTCGAGGTGCGGCTCAAGGTCGAGGGCGAGCCGGGTGAAATCGTCCACTCCGAGCTCACCTACGGGGAGGGCCTGATCATGGTGGGAGGCGCCGGTCGCAAAGACGACGGCAAGGGCGCCTGGCAGAGTCACCAGAAGAGCCCCAGGCAGCTCGGCGGCGCAAACACACAGGCCATCTGCGTCTTCGTCGACGACTGCGACGCTCACTGCGCGCACGCGCGCGGGGCGGGCGCGGTGATCTTCCGAGAGCCCGAGACCACCGACTATGGCGATGACTACTGGTCCGATCGCAGCTACGGCGCCACGGATCCGGAGGGCCACATGTGGTGGTTCATGCAGCGAATGAAGACCGGGAAGAACGCTTGAGCCGGCGCAAGCCGAAGCTCGACGAGGCCTTTGGAGCGCTGGCCGATCCCACGCGGCGTCGAGTGATCGAGCTCCTGGGCCGCGGGCCGTGGCGAGCGAGCGCGCTCGCAGAGGAGACGGGGCAGAGCCGACCGGGGATGAGCCGGCACCTTCGTCTCCTTCGCGAGGCCGGGCTCGTTCGTGAGGAGGCGGACGCCAGCGACGCGCGGGCGAGCCTGTACGTGCTCGATCAGCGCGCCTTCGCGGACGTGCAGACGTTCCTCGATCGGGTGCAGGCTTTCTGGTCCGATCAGCTCGCTTCGTTCGCCGTTCACGTGGAGTCGCGCGCAGCGCCGGTGAGACGACCCGTGAAGCGGCGCTCGATCGAGGTTGGTCGATGAAGGGCGATCGCGTTCGCGCCTCGATCCAGGTGCGCCGTCTCCGAGACGAGGTCTTCACGGTCTTCACGGAGGAGCTGGACGCATGGTGGCGGCGAGGTCGTCGCTATCGGATGGGAGAGGACAGCGTGATGCGTCTCGAGCCGGCCGTCGGCGGCGCGCTCACCGAGACCGTCTCGCTGCACGGCCGAGCCAAGACCTACGAGATGGGTCGCGTGACCGTCTGGGATCCGCCGCGTCGTCTGGTGATCGCTTGGCGTCCCGTGAGCTTCCGGGAGAGCGATCCGTCGACGGAGGTCGAGGTCACCTTCGAGCGCGCCATCGGTCCGCGGGGGGAATCGACCGAGGTGATCATCGAGCATCGAGGCTGGAACGCGGTGCGGCCCGATCATCCGGTGCGTCACGGACAGGACACGTACGCATTCATCCGCTCGATGGCCCACTGGTGGAGCGACCTCGGCACCTCGTTGCGGCTCCATCTGGTCGCCGCTGAGGAAGGAGCGGGGACGTAGGCGCTTGGCTCGCGGTACGCTCCCCGCGATGCGCGGTACCGCCTCACCGCGGTCGTCGGCGAGAGCGGCTTCGGCTTCGTGTTCCGTGCGAAGCACCTCACCCTCGGGCGCGACGTCGCCGTGAAGATCGTTCGCTCGCGGAGCCGCGCGTCCATGCACGCCTCGCGTCGCTCCGCGATCGGCTCGCGCTGCGCTGATCGCGCGCGTGCGACGGTGGCCCGTCTCCATGATCGCGATCGCGCTGGTGCGAGGGCTCGATCAGCTCGTTCGCGGCGGGCGGGTGCACCACCACGCGACCCACATGAACAAGGGCTGCAGCGGCAGCCGCGCCCAGACCAGCCAGCGCTCGGGCACGACGCCGTTCACGGCGATGGGCTCCACCGCCATGTAGACGTTCGCGGGAAACACCGCGACGTAAAGAAGCACGAGGCCCCAGCCCGCGAGCGCGCGCGTGCGCGGCACGAGCACGCCGAGGCCGCCGAGGATCTCGAACACGCCCGAGATCCACACGAGCCAGATGGGCGCCGGCAAGAAGGGCGGGACGATCTGCGCGAACGTCTCCGCTTGCGTGAAGTGCAGCACGCCCACCGCGACCATCGCGACGGCGACGAAGCCCCGGACGACTCGCCGCGCTCGCTCGATCCGCTCGGTCGTCATCGCGCCGAGCTTGGCCCGGAACCGGCCCCGCGCCATCGTCCGCGCGCGATGCGATTTAGCCGCGTGAGCCTCACGATGCGACCCGAACGCGTGGGACAGCGGCCTTCACGCTACGGTCGAGACGCGCGCGTCAAGCGTCGGTGAGCTGTAGCTCGTTCGGGCCCAGCGTTGGGCTCGAGAGCGCTCGCTCCAGCAGAGCGTGCACGGCGTCCCGGGCGATCGTGAGCGTCGCGCCGTTGCCGGTGCCGCTCCGCGCGGTCACCCCGACGTCGAGCTGCGCGAGCGTCGTGACGAGCCAGTCCCCCGGATCCCTTCCCCACGCCCACGGGGTCGCCGTCGCGTCGCCCCGGACGGGAATCGACACGTTCAACACCCAGCTCCCGGACACCGACCAGCTGCGCGACATGCCCGAGCTCATCGGAACGTCGATGAGAGCGAGCGCCGCATCGAGGCTTCCGGCGCTGGTGCAGACGATCGTCGACGGTCCGCCCGACTCGAGCTCGAGGCGAGCTTCGATGATGTCGAGATCGGCTTCGCTCTCGACCTCATACTCACACGCCGAGAAGCGCGTGAAGCGCGTGCCGGTCACCATGGCGTCGAGCACGGCAGGCTCCTTCGCGCCGGCCGGGACGAAGTCACCCTCCGGCCCGCTCCCCTCGAACCCGATGACGCGACGGCCCGCGCCTCGCACGACGTACAGCGACACTCCGCGCAGCGCGAACGCTCGTCGGTCGTTCGAGCCAGGGACGTACGGTCGGCTGGTCATCTGCGCATCGTATCGCGCCTCGCGGCGCGTGCGTGGCGTCCTCGAGATCGGCCGTCGACCTCGGTGGGCACGAGGGGGGCGGGCACCTGCGCATCGAGAGCGCAGCGGGCTGGGACACGCGTACACCTCTGGCTTCCGCTCGCGACGCCCGGCTCCTGACCTCCGTGATCGACACCGGCACGCTCGTCTCGAGGGCGTAGACGGAGCCGTGGACGTCGACGAAGATCAGCTCGTGCTCGTCTCGACTGGTCAGCTCGCGTACCTGGTCGTCGTATCGGTCGTGAGCGTCGTCGCCCTCGTGGCCGGCGTGCAGAGTCGCGCCGGGCTCGCGATCGCGACTCGCGGGTACCGCCGCCAGCTGCTCGCGCGGCCTCGTCTCGTCGCGCTCGGGGTCGCGCTCGCCGCGTTCGTGCTCCTCGCTCCGCTCACCGGCGATCCCACGTGGGACGCGGTCGACGCGACGTTCATGTCGCTCGGCTGCTACGTCACGGCTCCGTGGGTGTGCGCGACCGTGTATCGAGCGACGCGCGGGCGGGCGACCGTGCTGGAGGTGGTGCTCGCGCTCGTCGCCTGGCTCTTCGTCGCGAGCTGGTCGTACGACCTCTACCTCGTCGCCCGCGATGCGGCTTTTCCGCCCACCTCTCGCGAGAACTTCTTCGCCTCGACGATCCTCTACGTGCTCGGCGGCCTTTTCTTCAGCCTCGGACACCATCGGGATCGCGGACTGCTGTTCGTCTTCATGGACGAGCGATGGCCCGCATGGACCGGTGACCGATGGACCACGCGCGGCGCGGCGACGGGCCTGGTGATCGCGTCGCTCGTCGCGACCCCCGTCATCGTCTTCATGGTCTGGGTCGTGATGGATCAGCTCGGTCTTCTGCCCTGACGGCCGGTCAGGCGTCCCGCGGGCCGAAGACGATCGAGAGCTCCTCGTCGGGCGGATGCGCAACCACGAAAGGAGCCGCGGACCTGCGCAGGGACTCGAGCGCGGGAGGCGCGAGCGTGAGCGACTCGAAGGCGCTCGCGACGCAGTCGACGTAGTAGCGCTCGAGCGCCTCGTCGTCGCCGAAGCGCGCGCGCAGCAGCCAGAGGCCGTGCGAAGCGAAGTCGCGAGCGCTCCGTTCCGATCCGGCGAACGGCGAGTCGGCCGCGCGGAAGTACGCGACCAGATCGCTGGCGATCACGCGCGCGAATCGCCCACCGTCTCCTTCGGCCCGCATCATGAAGAGAGCGTAGCAGGCGACCGGGAGAGGTCCCGGTGCAGGGCCGATCGGCCGGCGAGCAGAGGGCTGCTCACCGATCAGCTGGGCCCTCCCAGCCGCGCACCGAGGGCGATCGCCGCGACGGGCCGATCTCGACGTGCACGTTGTTGAAGTCGGGGTCTTCGAGGTCGCCGGTGTGCGCGCACACCCAGCCGTCGGGGATGCCGGCCACGCGCACCGCCTGGCCGTCCGGGATCACGCCGCCGAGCATCTGCATGTTCATGAACCGCACGACGATGGCCACCGCGGGCTCGTGCAGCACCTCCGTCACGCCGCGGACGCTCAGATCCGGACGGCCGAAGAGGCGCATCCCGCGCGTGTGCAGCCAGAGGTCGCCGCTCTCCTCTTCGCTGCCGAGGATGTTCACGAACGTGCCGGCCAGCGGGCGATCGGGCGCGAAGACGTCCTTCCCCCACGTCTCGGCCGACCACCAGTGGAACGCCTGATCGGCGACGCCGACGGCGCCCGCCTCGAGCATCGCCTGCACGATCCCGATCGTGTCACGCAGATAGCCGAGGTTCTCGGGGTCCGGGACGGTACCGAGGATGCGAAGCACGGCATCGCTCCCGCGGACGACGCGCGCGAGCTCGGGGTCCTCGTCGAGCGCCCTTCCGACGACGCTCGCGTCCCCGTCGGTGAAGGCCGCGAACGCCGAGTCGCCGTCCTCCGTGCGCCGCGCGAGCCGCAAGATCTCGACGCCCGGCGGCACCCCGCGCGCGCGATGCCGCTGTGCAGAGATCGCGAGCCCACTCTTCAGATCTCCAAAGACCCAGAACGCGACGAGAGCGTCGCCCCCATCTGGCGCGTAGTGAGGTCGTGCCCAGTCGCTCGTCGTCGTCATCAGGGTGCCCTTCGATGGTAGGAGGCAGAGAGTAGCCGGTCCAGACGCAACGACCGCTTGCACCTCCGGACAGATCCGAAGACCGTTGCGTCGCGCCGCCCGATCGCCCGCCGCGGCTGCGACGCACGCGCTCACGTCGGGCCGCTCGCCCCACCGCAGCGGAATCAGCGTCTCCTCGTCCACCCGCGTTCCCGCGGAGACGAACACGCGCCGGAGCGCGTCCACCGGGTCGAGCGCCAAGGGCGGGACTCTTGCCATTGCCCACACCGTCTCTCCCATCGGATCGAGGAACACCCGAGCGCCGGAGCGCTCGACGAGCGAATACCCTCGACCGCCTTCACGGTCCGGCGCAGCGGACGTTGTCGCGGAAGACCCAGCCGCGCATCGGCGACGAGACGCGGATCCATCCGCCGCGCCTCGAGTCGACGTGCAGGCGTGTGCCGTTCGCCAGCTCGCTGAGCGTGGGCGAGGCCGACCGGGGCTGCTCGCGTAGGCGCGTCGCTCCGTCGTCGTCGTGGACGAGCAGCTCGGCGCACGTCGCGACGTCTCCTGGGGGCGGACCGTCCGCGGGACGCATCCCGAGCTTGATCGGCGTCGGGCCGATCCAGACGAAGTGCTCTCGGCCGAGCTCGGCGCTCAGCACGGTGAACGCGCCGCCTCGGGACACCGACCAGTACGCGATCGAAGCCCATGCGTCGCTCGGAGCGCCACGGCGGGGCACCGCGAGGATGGGAGTCGCAACGCGGTTGTCTTCATCGACGAACACGAGCGCGTCCTCCGAAGCGGTGCGATGGACGAAGAGCTCGCCGCCCCGTGACGCTGGCGTCGGGCCGCGCTCGTACGTTCCCGTCGAGGTCCACGGCTCGAACGGGTCGTACGCCGGATCGGCGAGATGCTGCCACGCGGCGGTGTCGCGCCCGAGCGTTCCCGAGCCCGTGCACTCGAAAGTGGGGCTCGTGCGCATCACGTGGGCGTCGCGGAGCCGGATCACCTCGATCCGCAGCGGGACGCACGGCGCATCGCTCCCGCGCGCGGAGGTGTCCGATCGCGCGTCGACGAGGCGGAGCGCGACTCCGTGCGACTCGTCGATACCGAGATCGTCCGAAGGCTCGAGGTGGCAATACGCATCGTCCGGTTCTTCGGCACAGGTCTCACGGCGCTCGATCTGCGCCCAGTCTTCATCGCCCGTGGGGCCTCCGTCACAGCATCCGTCCGTGTATTCGAGCGCCTCTCGCAGGTAGCTCGGCGCCGCGATTCCCGACGCGTCGGGATCGTCGGTGCGCGTGCGCGTCTCGTGAAGCCAACCCCGGACCGCGCCGTACGGCAGCACCGCACCAGGCTCATCGAGCGCGGGCCCGTGGACCGCGGCAACGGGCTGCCACCCGCCCGCGCCTTCGGGGATCCATCGCATCGCCTCGAGAACGCCGTCGCGACTCAGGCCTCGCGCCTGTTCTGACCATGCGGTCCCGTCCCAGCGCATCGTGTCGCCCGACGCGGTGAGGACGAGCACCACACCACCCTCGGCATGGATGTCGACGAACGAGGTATGGGTTCCACGCGGAACGGTCCGCGCGACCCCGTCCTCGATCACCAGCACCGTGCCCGCGGCGCCGGACACATAGGCTTCGCCGCGGCGGGGAACGTGGAGCGCGGAGAGGTCGACGGTCGATCCCGACGTGATCGACGTCCACGTCGCGCCGTCGAAGTGCACGATCGCGCCGCCCGGCCCGACGGCATAGAGATCGTCCGCGGTGCCGCCGAGCGCCCGGAGCGGTCGACCCGCGCGGTGCGCGAAGCTCGCCACGCCGCCCGTCACGCGCAGCACGTCGCCGGTGTCGGTGAGCACGAACGCGTCGTCGGGGGAGACCGCGAGCACGTCCACGAGAAGCCCGCCGCCGCCGATGCGCAGGGTCCGCGCGAGCTCCGGTGCAGCGCGCGAGGCAGCGTCGAGCCGCACGACGCGATCGCCCATCGCGACGAACGCGACGTCTCCGGAGAGCGAGACGGCGGGCGCGAGGCCGGCGTCGAGCGCACCGAGCGAGCCTTGCGTGAGCTCGCCCATGCGGCTCCAGAATCGAACGCCCCCGGCGTCGCGACCGGCTGCGATCCATTGCGCTCCGTCGCTCGCGAGGTCCGATACCTGTGTCGGTGGCGTCTCGAGCCAGGGCGCGAACCGCGCGATACGGTCCGCGTCGAGCGCATCGATCCACCCGCGCATGGTGCGATCGGGCCAGGGCGGCGACGGGTCCGACGCCGCAAAGCGCGGGGGCTCGTTCGCCGGTGGCTCTGCTTCGCCTTCGCCTTCGCCTTCGCCGTCGTACTCGCCTTCGCCTTCGCCGTCCTCGTCTTCCCACGCGACGCAGCCGCTCGCTTCCTCGTACCGCGTGTTCTGCGCGCCCGTGGTCACTTCGGTCCACGCGGATCCGTCGTAGATCGAGGTCGAGTAGAGCCCTGCTGCCGCGAGGCGATCGGGCGCGAGCGTCCAGAGCCGATCGATGGCGTGGTCTCCGTGCCCTACCGTTTCGAGCGCTTCACCGTTCCATCGCAGGACGTCGCCGAGGGACGTCGCGAGCCACACGTCGTTCGCCGCGAGCGGGAGCACCGCGGTGAAGAAACCTTCGCTGTACCGATCCTCTGCAGCGGTGGGCGGAACGAGCGCACGCCAGGACGCCCCCTCGCGTACGAAGAGCCCACCGAGCTCGCCGACCGCGAAGAGCGTTCCATCGGGCGCGAAGCCGACGTCGTAGATGGCTGCCCCCGATGGCGCGCGCTCGATGTGCCACTCGCCTGCTTCGTACAACCCGACCAGCGCCCCGACTCCGGCGATCGCGATTCGGTCTCCGTGGCGCGCCCATCGCTCGATGCCGGCGATCGGAAACGGATCCACGCAGACGTCCGGCTCGCAGTAGCGGACGGCGAGCAGCGCCTCGAGCGCGACGCCGAGGAGGTCTCGATCGACCTCAGCGCTCGCGGGCTCGGTGGGCGCGCTCGGGAGGATGGGCCGCGCGCCACCGCAAGCAGAGAGAGCCGACAGCGCGAGGAGCGCCATGACAGCGCTCGGGGTCGCCGCGAGGTCGCGCACGTCGAGCGCCACGCCGCGAGCGCGCGATCCGATCTGCCGCGCCACGTCGGCCGCCAGGGCCTCCTGACGATCAGCGAGGATCACCTGCGCGCCCTGACGAGCCAGCGCGCACCCGCGGGCCACGCCGATGCCCGACGCGCCGCCCGTGATGATCGCGACCTTGCCGTCGAAGCGCTCGCCCATGAGCGCGAGAGTATCAGCGCACGCGGCCGGTCAGCCGAAGAGCGCGCTGATCTCGCCGGTGACCTCGCCGAACGTGCCCTCGGTGCGGCCCACCGACTGCATCGCGGAGACGAGGCACGCCGCCGGGTGCGCGCCAGCCGCGTCGATGTGACGCCCGGGCATGAGCCCGCCCGCGCGTCCGCCGACGAGCATGACCATGCGCTCCACCGAGTGCGTGGCGAAGTCGCTCACTGCGTCGTTGAGCTGCCGGCCGTGTCCGGCCTCGGCCATGAACACCACGCACGAATTGTCGAGCACGGCCCCGTCGCCCTCCGCGGTACGCGCGAGCTTGTCGAGGAGGTAGGCGTAGTGACCGACGTGCCAGCCGAGCATGAGGCTCACGGCGTGCTGTCCCTTGTTGTCGGGGTCGCCGTTGTGGCCGTTCTCGTGGAGGTCGGCGTGGATGGGCGTGCCCATCGCCGTCGTGACCGGCAGCACGCTCATGTGGCTCTGGAAGCTCGTGATCTGGAGCGTCGCCGCGCGCGTCATGTCGCACACGAACGCCATGTGGATGATGTCGGCCATCACGCGCGCCCGCGTGTCTTCCTCGGAGTAGCCGAGGCCCGGCACGATGTCCGATGCACCGGCGCCCGTGTTGTTCCCGCCGATGCCGGGGTCGGCGCCCGGATCGCTCGGCGACTGACACAGCCCAGCCGGGGGATCGGGGATCGCCGCCACGCGCAGCTCGAGCGCGCGGATCTGATCGTAGTGCTCCTCCAGACGGATCCGGTCGGCGCTCGACACGCCGCGCAGCACCTGGTCACGACGCGCGAGCACGACGTCGAGCACGCTGCGACGGCTGCGGCGATCGAAGTCTGCACGCTGTCGCGCCGCTTCGTCGTCCGGCGGAACGAAGCCGCGAAAGAGCGCATCGAACGCGACGCGCGGGCTCGTCTGTGCCTCGATCGGGTTGGCGTCCCCGCGATAGCTGATGTACTCGCGCCCGGAGAAGTCGCTGCCAGACAGGTACCACGCCGGCTGCGCGCGCAGGACGAGCGACGCCGTGGGCAGACCTTCGGCCAGGTTGAGATCTGCGACGAGCTGATCGGACGTGATCCCGCGTGCAGTGAAGCGCGCCTCGAGCGAGCGTACGCCCGAGAGCAGCGGGCTCGCGCCGCCGCCGTGGAAGTCCCGGTACGCACCGCCGGCCGGAACGTCCGACGGGTCCGTGCTCGAGGTCGAGTACGGGATGCGCATGCCGGAGACGATGCTGAACTGATCACGCTGAGCGGCGAGCGGGATCAGCGGCGTCGTCATCTCCCAGGCCGCGCCCGTCGACGGAGGCACGATGTAGTGGCCCGTCTCGGTCGATCGGACGCCGCCCATCACCGACTGATCGTTCGGGTACCCGTCTCCGCCGAGCGCCTGTCCGGCGAAGACGATCGCGTAGCGCTTCGGCAGCGTCGTGTCCTGCGCGTGCGTCCGGCCGCGGCCGAGCATCGCGTCGAGGAACGGCAGCCCGATGGTCACTCCGCCCGCGCCCGCGAGGAGCGCGCGTCGAGACAGCTTGTTCCTCATGGCTCCTCCGCGATCAGGCCGAAGCGATCCGACTCGACGTAGTCGAGCATGAGCTCGAAGAACGAGTGATCGTCGGCAGCGAACTCCGTGACCATCCGGCCCATCGAACGAGTGTCGGCTGCCGCGAGGGGACGACCGACTGCGAACGTCAGCCACTGCTCGACCACGCACTCCTCCACGTAGCCGCCGTCGACGACCAGGCGGCCGAGCTCACCGGGCCCGGAGAACGGCTCGCCGGTGGGCATGTGCCCGACGCCGTCGATCGCGCACTCGGGGTGTCCGTCGTCGTGCTCGCGGTAGCGCCCGCCGACGTCGAAGCGCTCGAGCCCGAAGCCGATCGGATCGATCTGCGCGTGGCACGTCGCGCAGCTCGCGATCTCGCGATGCACCGCGTACCGATCCGTCTTGCACACGGCGTCCGTGCCCGTGCCCGGCGGAACGTCGACGTTGACGGTCGGCGGCGGCCGGCCGGGGTCCTCGCACATGAGGCGCCGCCGAACGAGGAGGCCGCGCTGCGTCGGGCTCGTGTCGGTGAACTTGCTGAACGCCGAGAGCACGCTGCCGTGGGAGAGGATCCCGCCACGACCGGTGGCGCCGTAGGGAACCCAGCCCCACTCGGCCCCGGACGGATGCACGAGCCCGTACTGGTCGGCGAGCATCGCGTTCACCCAGGTCTCGTCCATCGTGAAGACGTTCAGGTAGCTCTGCGGCTCCTCGAACACGACGCGATCGATGAGCGCCGCCGTCTCGGTGCCGAACGCGGTCGCGAGCGCGGCGTCGTGCGGGATCGTCCGATACCCGAGCCACATGGCGTGGAACCGGTGGAGCTGATCGCGCGCCCGACCGTCGAGCAGCATCCGCTGGGCGACGGCGCGCCTCGACCCGGGATCGACGAGCCTGCCCGCTGCGGCATCGTCGAGGAGCGGGCCGTCGGGCAGCGTGCCCCAGAGGAGGAACGCCATCCGCGTCGCGATCTCCTGATCGTCGAGCGCGAGCGCGCCAGGCTGGTCGCTCGGATCGCCGCGCTCGATGCGATGGAGAAACTCGGGATCCTGGAGGACCGCGCGGATCGCGAGATCGACCGCCGTGTAGAAGTCGTTGTCGACGAACGCGTTGTCCTCCGTCGCGAAGGCGAGGAGCGGGAGATACGCGTCGATGTCCACGGCGGTGACCTCGCGCCGGAACGCGCTCCGCAAGAGGCCACCGAGGAACTGGCGATAACAGGCCTCGTCGCCCGGGCCGCTCGGTGTGCAAGGCACGACGCGGGCGCGAGACTCCGGCGTGGCGATGGCGCGCCTGCCCACGTCTTCTGCGAGCGCCTCGAGCCCGACGATCAGCGTCTCCGACGCGCGCTGGGTCGTCGTGTCGTTGTCGAACGGCGTGTAGCGATCGGTGACGATCATCCGGGAGGCGGGGCGCGTGTCGTCGCCGAGGAGATCGCGAAGCGCGTTGTCGAGCTCGGCCTGCGAGAGCCGTCTCACCTCGCCGCTCGGCACCGTGCTGGCTCCGATCCTCGTCGCGCCCGAGGGCCCTTGGTCGATCGCTCCCGTGCACGCCGTCGTCACCGCGATGCTCACGAGCCCGAGCCAGCGGACGGCGCGCATCGAACCAGGGTACTCCGGGTGCGCCGGCTTTGCGATCGCCGCAGATCGCGTCAGGCGCCCGGGACGCGGGGACGCGCTTCGTCATATTCGTCATATCGAAACGACGACCGGCTCGACAGGACCTTCTCGTCCCTGGCAGGGCCCCAAGATCGCTAGCCGGGCTGTTCCGAACAGAAGGCGATGGGGCGCCGATTCGCGGCCCGGTGAGCGTCGAGCCGTTTCACGATCTCGTCGGGCGCCAGGCTGACCATCTCGACGGGGTTCTGATCGCAGTCGGACTCACACGTCACTCGCCAGACCGAATGTGCGGTGAGCGTCATGAGCACGGCGTCGAGATACGCCTGCCACGTGTGATCGTGCTCGGCGGCTGCGCTTGCGTCCGTGTTCAGCAGCAAGACAATCCAGTTCGCGCGGTCTGCAGATCCCGTCCAGGCCGCGACGTCGGTGAATGCGTCGCGGGCATGCACGACGCAGCCCATCTTGACCTCCCCGACGAACAGAGACTTCGGCCCCTCGCCAGCGAAGGCGGTTTGCTCTCCGCGAACCTCGGCAGAGGGGAACGGGAGCAGCTCGGGAACGAGGATGTCGAACGTGTCGAACATCATCATGCACGGGCTCCGTCGGGTGCGGAGAACGCGGATGCGGTGACGCTCGTCGTCATTTCATCACGTCAGCGCCTGCCAGCTCCACCGCGTGTTGCGCTGCGGTTGCGAGCGACGATTGATCCATGACGCGACAGCTATCGCAGTGGAGCCCTCACGCGCAAGCCGGCCGGACGAGCGCAGCGACCGGCGCTCAGGTCGAGCTGCTCCAACGGCGGCGCCCCCGCTGCCCAGCGCCGATAGGCGCGCCGCGCGCAACGCAGCCGATCTTCCGGGGGTCGGATACCGGCGGCAGAACCGGTCGATCAGCGAGATGTTCTCGGCGAGCTCCTCAGCGCCGAGCTCGATCGCATCGAGCGCGTGGACCTATTCGATCGACAGAACGCGATCGGTCTCGGCGCGAATCGCGCGGACCTCGTCGGCGGCAAGCCGGCGACTCTGGCTCGACCAGCGCTGAAGCGCGTTCTTGCGCCGCGTCCCCCTAGCCCACACGCTCGCGCGCCGTGCTCTACCGGATCGCGCGACCGCTACTGTTCTCCTTGCCACCGGAGCGGGCCCATCACCTCGCGTTCGGTGGGCTGCGCTTGCTCGCCAGCCTGCCGTTCGGGAAGGCGATCCTCTCCTCGCTCTACGCGGCGCCGCGCGATCCGGCGATGCGCATCGAAGCGCTCGGGCTCAGCTTCCCGACGCCCGTCGGGCTCGCCGCCGGCTTCGACAAGGACGCCGTCGGCTTCGAAGCGCTGCTCGCGCTCGGCTTCGGCTTCGTCGAGGTCGGCACCCTCACCGGCGACGCGCAGCCAGGCAACCCGCAGCCGCGCATGTTTCGCCTGCCGGACGATCGCGCGCTCGTGAACCGGCTCGGCTTCAACAACGGTGGCGCAGCCGGCGCGCTGCCGCGCCTCAGAGCGCGCGAGCGGGAGCGCGGCATCGTCGGCGTGAACGTCGGGAAGACGAAGACGGTCCCGGAAGACGCTGCCATCGACGACTACGTGAAGAGCACACGGCTGCTCGCGCCGTACGCGGACTATCTCGTGGTGAACGTGTCGTCGCCGAACACGCCGGGCCTTCGCAACCTGCAGTCGGTGGAGAAGCTCGCGCCGCTGCTGACGGCGGTCGCGCGCGCGATCGACGAGAGCACCGAGTCCATCGGCAGGCCGCCGCCGCTCTTGGTGAAGATCGCGCCCGACCTCGCCGACGAGGACGTGCTGGCCGTCGCCGATCTCGCGCTCTCGCTGAAGCTCGCGGGCATCGTGGCGACGAACACCACCATCGCTCGAGAGGG
>JBBSAT010000177.1:0-15922 GCA_038252025.1 Polyangiales bacterium
AGGTGTGTTCGATCGCGCTCGGCTCGGTGTTCCTCGCGCTCGGCTCGAGCGCGAGCCTCGCGTACCCGCAGGCGATCCGCGTGCTCCTCGACACCGCGATCACGACGCGATCGACCGACGTCATCGATCGAACGGTCCTCCTGATGACTGTCGTCCTCGCGATCCAGGCCGTGGCGACGAGCCTTCGGTTCGTGCTGTTCACCACGGCCGGAGAGCGGATCGTCGCTCGACTCCGAGAGCAGGCCTATCGCAGCATCCTCAAGCAAGAGATCGCGTTCTTCGACGAACGGCGAACGGGGGATCTCCTCAGTCGCTTGTCCGCGGACGCGTCCGTTCTTCAGAACGCCGTGTCGGTGAACGTCTCGATGGCGCTCCGGAACGCGGCGACGGCGGCCGGCGGGCTCGCGCTGCTCCTCTACACGTCGCCGCGTCTGACGCTCCTCATGCTGGCGGTCGTTCCGCCGATCGCGTTCGCGGCCGTCACCTACGGTCGGCGTCTGCGAGCGCTCGCTCGTGAAGTTCAGGAGGCCGTCGGCGCGGCGAGCGAGGTCGCGGAAGAGAGCCTCGCCGGGATCCGGACGGTCCGCTCCTTCGCAGCCGAGCCCATCGAGGCCGCTCGCTACGGCGCCTCCGTCACCAAGAGCTTCGAGCTCGCGCGTCGTCGCATCCGTCTCGGTGCGCTCTTCATGGGCGTCGCTTCGTTCTTCGGCTTCTCCGCGACCACACTGGTGCTCTGGTATGGCGGCCGGCTCGTGATCGACGGGGCGATGAGCGTCGGCGACCTCACCGCGTTCCTCATCTACACGATCCTCGTCGCCGTCTCGCTGGGCGCCCTCACGGATCTCTACGCGGAGCTGACGAAGGCGAGCGGCGCAGCGGAGCGGATCTTCGAGCTGCTCGACCGCACGCCCGCCATGCCGAGCGAGGGCAGGAAGCTCGACGCGGTCCGAGGAGCGATCACGTTCGAGGACGTCGAGTTCCGATATCCGGCGCGCCCGGACGCCCGCGTGCTCGATGGCATCGACATCGACATCGCGCCGGGACAGCTCATCGCGATCGTCGGTGCCTCGGGCGCCGGGAAGAGCACGATCGCGGCGCTTCTCTCGCGCCTCTACGACCCGAGCCGTGGCGAGGTTCGGCTCGACGGGCACGACCTCAAGACGCTCGATCCCGAGTGGCTGAGGCAACAGGTCGGCGTCGTCTCGCAGGAGCCCGTGCTGTTCTCGACGTCGATCGCGGACAACGTCCGCTACGGCAAGCGGGGTGCGAGCGACGCTGAGGTCATGGAGGCGTGCTCGGTCGCGAACGCTCACGAGTTCGTCACGCGCTTCCCCGAGGGCTATGCGACGAACGTCGGCGAGCGCGGCGTGCAGCTGTCGGGCGGGCAGAAGCAGCGGATCGCGATCGCCCGTGCGGTGCTCAAGAACCCACGCGTGCTCGTGCTCGACGAGGCGACCAGCGCGCTCGACGCAGAGAGCGAGCATCTCGTGAAGGAGGCGCTCGACCGGTTGATGGTCGGGCGGACCACCCTCGTCATCGCGCACCGTCTCTCCACCGTACGGGACGCGGACCGCGTGATCGTGCTGGATCGCGGCAAGATCGCCGAGAGCGGCACGCACGGCGACCTCATGGCGACGGGGGGTGCGTACCACCGACTGGTCGAGCGCCAGCTCGCGGGGTAGCGAGCCGATCGACCGCTCGCTGGGCCTCTCTTCGGGCCTGCCTGGAACCTTTCCCGGCCGCGAACGTCCGATCAGGTGACGTGGCGGTCGAGAACGGGCAGGATCGCGGTTCCAACCCAAAGCTCGACGCCGTCGAGGTATCCAAGCCGCGTCCCATGCCCCAGCGTCCACTCCCGCCGCGTGTACCCACGCCCGCGAGCCGCTCCGCGAAGGAGCGCGCCGTGCCGCCGCCGCTCCGCGATCACCAGCGCGTGGCGAGCGATGCGACCACCGAGGGGCGCGCCCGAGAGGCCGAACAGCTCGTGGAGGCCGCCCGCAACGGCGACCCCCGCGCCTTCGACATGCTGGTGAAGCGCTATCGCCACCGCATCTTCGCGCTCGCCCTTCACATGACCGGCAGCCCGAGCGACGCCGACGACATCACGCAGGACGCGTTCGTTCGCGCCTTCCGGAACATCCATCGCTTCGAGGGCCGGAGCGAGTTCTTCACCTGGCTCTATCGAATCGCACTGAACCGAGCGCTGAACGCCCGTCGAGACAACAAGCGCCGTCGGACCACGGATCTCGACGACCCTCGCGTGACCGTGGCCGTGGCCGTCGACTCTCACGGCAATCCGCAGCGCGCGCTCGAGCTCCGCGAGACGTACGTGCACCTGGTCAAGGCGTTCGACCGGCTCTCGCCGCTGCTCCGGACCACGATCGCCCTCACGATGATGCAGGGGCTCAGCTACCCGGAGGCGGCCGTCGTGCTCGAGACGACGGAGGGAACGATCGCCTGGCGGATCCACGAGGCCCGCAAGCAGATGCGCCAGGCCATCGACGGTGCGCTGAAGGATCCGACGCCGCTGCGTCTGCCGCAGCCCGCGCGGGTTCACGCCGAGATCCCCGAGTCGCCGCCAAGTCTCGAGATGGCGCTCGCGCTCCTCGCTCCTGGCGTCTGAGCCAGCCACCTTCACGAGCCCGGATCGCGCCATCGTGGCGCGTTGGTACCGGGCAACCTTGATCGCTCCCGGACGATCCGCTATGACCGTCGGCCCTCGGCTCCATCGAGGCGTCCACCCCCGCTGCGCGACGCGCGCGACCGAAGGTCTAGAACGATCCCATGTTGTTCGACTGGGCATACGGACTCTTCTCGAACGATCTCGCGATCGACCTCGGGACCGCGACGACCCTCATCTACGTGAAGGGCCGCGGGATCGTCTCGTGTGAGCCGTCCGTCGTCGCCGTCCAGACCGATGCGCGCGGGGGCAAGAAGGTCCTCGCCGTCGGGAAGGAAGCCAAGGAGATGCTCGGGCGAACCCCCGGCAACATCCAGGCGGTCCGGCCGCTCCGCGATGGCGTGATCGCCGACTTCGAGGTGACGGAGGCGATGCTCCGCTACTTCATCCAGAAGGCGACCCAGCGCGGCACGCTCGTGAAGCCCCGCATCATCATCTGCGTTCCCTTCGGGATCACCGAGGTCGAGAAGCGCGCGGTCAAGGAGTCGGCCGAGAGCGCCGGCGCGCGCGAGGTCTTCCTCATCGAGGAGCCCATGGCCGCCGCGATCGGCGCGGGCCTTCCCATCACCGAGCCGAGCGGCAACATGGTGGTCGACATCGGCGGCGGGACGACCGAGGTCGCCGTCATCTCGCTCGCGGGCATCGTCTATTCGCAGAGCGTCCGCGTCGGCGGCGACAAGATGGACGACGCGATCGTCGCGTACCTCAAGCGCAAGTACAACCTGCTCATCGGCGAGCAGACGGCCGAGCGCGTGAAGTGCCAGATCGGCAACGCGTACCCGGGCGACGAGGTCGAGACGCTCGAGGTGAAGGGCCGCGATCTCGTGGCCGGCGTTCCGAAGACCGTCATCGTGAACTCCGACGAGATCCGCGATGCGCTGAGCGAGCCGATCAACACGATCGTCGAGGCAGTGATGGCCGCGCTCGAGAAGACGCCGCCCGAGCTCAGCGCCGACATCGTCGACAAGGGCATCGTCCTCACCGGCGGTGGCGCGATGCTGAAGAACCTCGACGTGTTGCTTCGCGAAGAGATTGGTCTGCCGGTCATGGTCTGCGACGATCCGGTCAGCGCCGTGGTGCTCGGCTCGGGCAAGACGCTCGACCACATCGACCTGCTCCGCGAAGTCACGATCCACTGACGCGAGCCGGCGGCGGAGCGAGCCGTCGATCTAGCGGAGCTCGAGGCGTGACCAACAATGGTCGCGCCTTGTCCTGTCCCAGCGTGAAGCGCTGGGAATTTCTCTCAGTCGAAGGGATCTGACCAAAGTACTTGGTCAGACCTTCAGTCTCGGCGGCGCTTCGCGACGAGCTTGTCGTAGATCACCGAGCCGAGGCTCGAGACCATGAGCTTCTCGACGATCGCGACGATCTTCTCGCGCTCCGCTTCGGACTCGTAGACGAAGCCGATGCCCATGCCGGCCTCCTGTTCGGGCGTCGCCTCGGGCGGATGTACGATCCACTGGACGCGCCCGTTCAGCGCGAGCGGCTCGTCCAAGCCCGGCACCTGGAGCTTGAAGACGAATTCCGTCCCAATACCGAGCGGGCGGTCGGTCTTGATGAACGTCCCGCCGCGGCTGATGTTCTTCGTGTAGTCCGCGAAGAACGCGTTGACGCGCTTGTATTCGACGCTGAGCTCTATGGCCACGCGTTCATTCGTGCGCCGCTCGGAGGAGGACACGGGGGAACCATACACCGCGCGCGCTCACGCATCGAAAGAACGTGCGCCCAAGGCGGCTGGCCGCCCCTCGGTTGAATGCCGAGACGATGCAATACGGCCGCCCCGCGCGTGGCGACCGGGCCAGGAAGCGAGCCTCGGCGCCGATGGGCGCTCGTGTGCTCGGCTTTGGGTACGGATCCGCGCTCGCAGAACCATGATCCTACAGTTGTGCAGCCCGACGCTTCCGCCTACCATCGCGCCCACCCGACTGGGACGTGAGTACGCTGAGCGTCGACTCGTCCGGCTCTGGGCCCTGTCCCGAATGCCTGACGCCAAGGAAGCCGATCTCATCGAGCGCGCGAAGACGGGCGACCGCGCCTCGTTCAGCGCGCTCGTGCGCCAGCACCAGCGCCGCGTGTATGCGTGCGCGATCCAGATGCTCGGTGATCGCGGCGAGGCGGAGGATGCGGTGCAGGAGACCTTCTTGCGCGCGTTCCGGGCCATCGATCGTTTCGACGGTCGAGCGGAGCTTTCGACCTGGCTCTATCGAATCTGCATCAACGTCTCGCTGAACACGCTTCGCCGAAGGAAGCGGGTCGATGCGTCCGACATCCACGATCCACGGGTGCCCGAGCCCGCGGCGGATGCGACGCAAGGCGCGAACGATCCGCGAAACGCCGTGCAGACGATCGAGCTCTACGGCCGGCTGAGCAAGGCGCTCGACGAGCTCTCGCCATCGCTCCGAGCGACGGTGATCATGGTGCTGATCGACGGTGTCCCCCAGAAGGACGCCGCCGAAGCGCTCGGCTGCTCCGAGGGAACGATCGCGTGGCGCGTCCACGAGTCGCGCCGCCGTCTCCGCGAGAAGCTCGGCGACTTCCTCGAGGAAGCCCCGTCGGCGCCGGCTGAGCTCTCGACGGGACCGAAGCCTGCCGCGGGCGGGGAGAGGGGTGGCTCATGAGGGAAGATCTCATGCGCCGGATCTCCGCGGCGCTCGACGGCGATGGCCTCGCGACCGATCCGGAGCTCCAGGCGCAGCTGCACGAGGACGTGGACGCATCGAAGTACGCGAAGGATCTCACTCGCGTGAACAAGTGGCTCGCGACGTGGCCGCTTCCGGAGCCGGACGACGACGCCTTCGAGGCGCTCGCGTCGCGCATCGATCAGCGGATCGACGAAGCGCTCCCGGCGATCGCCGACGTCACGGCGCCGCCGATCTTCGAGGACGACGATGCGGTGCGCGATGCGACCGCGGGGCTCCTCCAGTCCGGCGAGTATGAGCTGGGCGAAGCGCCCAGTGAGCCGATTCCGGAGCCGAGCGCGGCCTCGAAGCCGGCTTCGCCGATCGCGCGTGTCCTCCTGGAGAAGAAGGCAACTCGCGGTGCCGTCGAAGAGGCCTCGGGCGACTCGAGCGGCGAGCCGCTGAGCGCCGCTGATCTCCTGGAGCGGATGTCTCGCGATCCGAAGAAGAAGAAGAAGAAGAAGGCGAAGGCGTCGCCGCCGCCCGTGCCGGACGCGCTGGAGAGCGACGGGACATCTGCGGAGGTGTCGCCCTCGATGGCGCCTCGCGCCGCCAACTCGCCGTCCAAGACCTCGAAGGCGCCGAAGGCACCGAAGAGCGATCGCGTGTCCATCCCGCTGCCCGCCGCGCCGATGCCGGCCGGGTCGCTCGCTCCCGTCACGGAGCTCCGGCCTGCGAAGGAGAAGCGTCCGTCGGGCGCCTGGTGGGCCTTCGCCGCAGCCGCGTGCGTCGGGCTCGGGGTCTTCGGTGCCGCGACGATGTTCGAGAGCGGCGCTGCGTCGCCGTCGGCATCCGGTGGTGCGGAGATCGTGACCGCGACGACGTCGCTCGCCCCGACCGCACAGTCCGCGACGGTGCCATCGGCCCCATCGGGCCCGCCCGCTGAGGCTCCGATGGCGGCGCCGATCGTCGTCGCGCCGAGCGAAGCGATCGTGCCGCTCGCCCCGCCGGTCCCCGCCGTCGAGCCGGAGCGGGAGGCCGATGCTCAGCGGTCGAGCGCGGCTGCACACGCTTCGGCGCGCGGCGTGGGAGGAAGCCTCTACGACCAGGCCGATCCCGTGGCACCGGCGCGGATGCACCGCTCGGCCGCGCCCTCAACCTCGACGTCGAGCGCCTCCGGGCCGGTTCGCACCCGGACCGGAGTGTCCGCGAGCCCGTCGGCGACCCGCCCGGCCGCGCCGACGCCCTCCAGGGCGCCGAGCGCGCCGCCGCCGGTCACGACGGCCCGGCCGAGCGCGCCCGCCGACGGTCTGCCCGAGACGCCCGACCGGGCCACCATCCAGGCTGTGCTGGAGGCCGTCGGGCCCGCAGTCCAAGCGTGCGGTGGCGACGAGCACGGGACGGCTGACGTCGACGTGGTGATCGCCGCATCCGGTCGCGTGACGACGGCGACGGTCCACGGACCGTTCGCCGGCACGCCGATCGGCTCGTGCATCGCCCGCGCGGTCCGCGGCGCCCGCTTTCCGGCGTTCGCGCAGCCGCACTTCCAGGTCACGTACCCGTACCACCTCTGAGCGCTGGGCCTTCGCTCGCCGGGCCTTCGCGCGCCGGGGCCTCGCTCGCCGGGCCCTCGTGCGCCGCACATGAAAACGGCCGGCACCCTCTCGGGTGACCGGCCGTCCTCGTCTCTCTCTCGAGAGGGCTCAGCTCGCGGGGGCTGCAGCGACCGGAGCGAGCCGGGCGTCGTCCTTCGCGTAGACGCTGACGCGCTGCCGATCCTTGCCGAGGCGCTCGTAGCGCACGATCCCATCGATTCGGGCCCAGAGCGTGAAGTCGCTCCCGACGCCGACGTTCGTGCCCGCGTGAATCACGGAGCCGACCTGACGAACGAGGATGTTGCCAGCGACGACGGTCTGCCCGCCGTAGACCTTCACGCCACGGTACTGCGCCTTGGAGTCGCGCCCGTTGCGGGAAGAACCCTGTCCCTTTTTGTGTGCCATGGACTTTCTCCTCCGGCGCTCAGGCGCTCACGCCTGTGATCTGGACTTCGGTGAACGGCTGCCGGTGACCGCGCTTGCGGCGCATGTTCTTCCGGCGGCGGAACTTGAAGACGATGACTTTCTTCGCGCGGTCCTGGGTGACGATCGTCGCCGTCACCTTCGCGCCGGTCACGAGGGGCTTGCCGACGGCGATCTTGTCGCCACCGATCATGAGCACCTCGTCGAAGGTGATGTTCGCACCCAGCTCGCCCGGGAGCTTCTCGATGCGGACGCGGTCGCCCTCGGAGACGCGGTACTGTTTGCCGCCGGTCCTGATCACTGCGTACATGGCCGTTTTCCTCTTCGCGCCGCACGCTCGATCTCGGTGAGAGACCAGCGCGAGGCCGCCACTGTTTTCCCGCAGGTTCCGGCGTCGCAAGCGACTCCGGGCTCCGAGGGGCGCGGAGAATGTCTTAGGGTCCCGAGCCCGGCAAGGGAAAAGATGGCGCTGCCCCGATCCCCAATCCGCGCGCGGAATTGGATAGCCTGCGGCCAGTGAGCGGCCAGCGAATCCTCGGGGGGCGGTACGAAGTCGGCCGCAAGATCGCCGAGGGCGGGATGGGCGCCGTCTTCGAGGCGACGCACCTCCTCAGCAAGAAGATCGTGGCGCTGAAGATCCTGTCGCCGCTCGTCGGACGTGACGACGCGACCCGCGGGCGCTTCCTGCGTGAGGTCGCGGCGCCGGCGCAGATCGGGCACGAGGGGATCGTCGAGATCTACGACGCAGGGTTCGACAGCGGCGAGGGCGTTCTCTTCGTCGCCATGGAGCTGCTCTCCGGGGTCACTCTTCGCGATCGGCTCGCGCGGGGCGGCCTCACCGAGCGGACCGTGCTGGACGTGTTCGAGGAGCTGCTCTCGGCGCTCGCGGCCGCGCATCGGGCGGGCATCGTCCACAGAGACCTGAAGCCGGAGAACGTGTTTCTCCAGAAGCGGCGCGACGGTACCGAGATCGTGAAGATCCTCGACTTCGGGATCGCACGAGATCTCGGTGGCTCCGACACCGTCACCCAGACGGGCATGGCGATGGGCACGCCGCACTACATGTCTCCGGAGCAGGCGATGAGCGCCCGGGACGTGGGGTTCACGGCAGACGTCTGGGCCATCGCCGTGATGCTGTACGAGGCGCTGACGGGCGCGCCGCCTTTCGTGGGCGACACGATCGCGACCCTCGTGGTCGAGGTGTGCACCAAGCCGCATCGTCCGCTCGCGCAGGTGGCGCCGAGCACGCCACCGGCCATCGCCGCGCTCGTCGACCGCTGTCTCGACAAGGACCCGCTCCGGCGACCGGGGGACGCGGGGGAGATGGGCGCCCTCCTTCGCGCTGCGCGTGGGGCCTCGGCGAGGGGGGCCTCGACGTCCGCGCCTGGGCTCTCGACGGGGCCGCTCGACTCGCTCCCGCTGAGCGGCCTCTCCACTTCTCTTCCGACTCTCGCGGCGACCGCGGTCCCCACGCGTTCCTCGCCGGTCGATGCCGTGACGCCCCTCGTCTCGCCGATACCGACGGCCCCCCGGCTCGCGTCGCCCAGCCCGGCTGCCGCCGCACCGTCTCCGCCCGTCTCGCACGGCCAGGATCCGCGGCCGCCCGCGCCGATGCCGCCCACGCGCTCACCGTCCAGGATGGCGAGCTGGGTGCCGTTCGTGGTGGTCGGCGTCCTGGGCGTGCTCGGCGTGCTCGGGATCGCGACGCTCGCGGTGGGCGTCTGGGCCTACCGGACCTACGGGAGCGGCACTGGCTTCGGCGGGCCACGGACCGACGTGCTCACGGGCAGCCTCGACATGGGCGACTCGTTCTACCGGCTCGGCCAGCTGAGCGACGGCTACACCTATACCTGGTCGGCTGGCGACCACGTGGTCATCGCGCTCGACTCGAACCAGTTCGACACGTACCTCGTCCTCCGCTCGCCTTCCGGACGCGAGATCATCAACGACGACGACCCCGTCTCGGGCACGCTCAACTCTCGGATCGACACCGTGCTCACGGAGAGCGGGACGTTCCAGGTCGTGGCCACGTCGTACTCGCCAGGGATGTTCGGAGCGTACCGGCTGACCGTCACGGCGCCCTGACGACCCGGGGGGGGTCGACGCGAGGATCGCGAACGCCGGCTCGTCACGATCCTGACGAGCGGACGCTTTCGGCTCGCTTGCGACTGGAAAAGGCCGCGGGATCCGCTACCCCTCCGCCTCGCATGGAAGTTGCCGTGCGGCTTGTGGCTCCACCGAGGGCCCACGAAGGAGCCTTGCTCATGTCTCGCCAATCACACTTCGCGCTCGCCGGTATCGCGCTCCTCTCGCTCGCCTTCGTCGGCGGGTTGCCAGGTTGCGGAAATCCCCAGCCCGCGGTCAACCGTGTCCAGCCGAACGCCCTCGAGAAGTCGGTCTTCGCCGGCGAGTGGTATTTCCAGCAGACGGTCATCGACACGCCGTACAGCGCAGGCTTCACGTTCGTCGGTGAGCAGGGCGGCCTCGAGCGCGTTCGGTGGGAGATCCAGGAGGACTTCCTGATCGCGCGCCGGAGCTACCAGTGGATCGCGAACAGCGAGCCGTCGGGCATCGGTGGACCTTCCGACGAGCAAGGCGCGCCGATCGCCACGTATCGGATCCTCTCGCACTTCGACATTCGACGTCAGTACAACCCGACGACGGGCGAGGAGCTCAACGTCATCGAGGAGAACTCGACGGATCGTCCCTGGTACGAGCGGCAGTTCATGCGCGTCGACTGGTCGACGAACCTGACGGCCGAGACGGATCTGTTCCTCATCTCCCGCATCATCGACGGGCTCCAGGCCGAGCCGGTCGCGTACTACGTGCAGGATCAGAACGATCCGAACCGTCCGCGGTTCGAGCCCGATGCGGACGGAACCGTCGGGTACATGGACATCGTCAACCAGATGTTCGTCCGGCCGACCCAGGTTCACATCCCCGGCTTCGGCGATGTCCCGAGCTGCTTCCTCTTCTATCAGGATCACCTCGACTGCGCGGCCGCGCAGATCTCGGTGCGGAACTCGTTCCGCCGCGTCGACCCGACCGAGGATTATCAGCCGATGGTCTACACGGGCGATCGCATGGAGCGCTTCGGCTACTTCAACACGCTCCGCGCCGGCTACGACGAGTTCTACGGCGTGGTCGAGGCAGCGCGCTTCCACTTCGTGAACCGCCACAACCTCTGGGAGCAGAGCCACCGTCGCATCGCCGACATGAACGGCGCGTCTGCCCTCGTTCGCTGCACCACCGACGACGCGTGTGGCGGCCACGGCTCGGTCTGCGATCTCGACTGGGCGCGCGCGCGCCGCGAGCTCGACTCCGAGGGTCACCTCTCGGGCGTCTGCACGATCCCGTACCGCGACCGTGTCGCTCAGCCGATCGTCTACTACCTGACGAACAACTTCCCCGAGAGCCTCGTCCCGGACGCTCAGCACTTCGCCGACGAGTGGAACAGTGCGTTCGTCGACGTGATCTCTTCGCTCCGCGAGAACGAGTGTCTCGCGGACGGTGGCAACGCGGCGAGCTGCGCGGACCAGCGCAATCGCGAGGACGCGCTGCGCATGTACATGCTCTGTCAGAGCCCGGTTCCCGAGGGCGCGGACCCGGCGTGCGGCCCGGTCGGCACGGAGGCTCGCCCCGGCGATCTCCGCTACTCGATCATCGGCTACGTCAACGAGCCCCACCTCTCGAGCCCGCTCGGCTACGGGCCGTCGTCCGCCGATCCGCTCACGGGCGAGATCATCATGGCGAACGCCTTCGTGTACGGCGCCGCGATGGAGACGCTCGGCGCGCAGGGGCGTGACGTCGTTCGCCTCCTGAACGGCGATCTCGGCCCGGTCGACCTCGAGAACGGCTCGGTCGTTCAGGCGTGGATCGATCGCCAGACGGCGAACGCGGAGGAAGCGGCGGCGCGCGGCGGTGCGATCGAGCACGTCGTCTCCATCGATCCGTTGCACCTCGACGACATCACCGCCGGCATGGACTTCAGCTGGGCGCGCGACGTTCGACCGGAGTCCGCACGGCAGCTGCCGCGCAGCGCGGCCGAGTTCGAAGCGCAGCGTCGGGACTCGCTCTCGAGGCTCGCAGAGGCGGGCGGCTTCGGCTCCGCCGAGGCGAGCCAGGCGCGCGCGACGCGTCTCGTCGGCACCGACACCGAGCGTCAGCTCGCGGGCCCCGAGATGCGTATGGCGGCGGGCATCGACCCGAACGTTCAGGTCGACGACGAGGTCGTTTCGACCTCCTCCATCCTCCGCGGCATGAGCATGGAGAGCATCACGGCCGTTCGTCAGATGCGTGACCGCATCCAGCAGCAGGCCTGCGTGCTCAACACGGACTTCGCGGACGACGGGCTTCTCGGCCTCGCGCGGCAGATCCAGGCCGCCGCGACCACCGGCGACGGGTCCATCGAGTGGTACGGCCACACGTACGCTCTCCGCGCGGAGGACGGCTCGCTCGACTACGAGCTCGTCCGCGAGATGCTGCGGCACCCGATCTTCGAGGCGGTCACCGCCCACGAGGTCGGCCACACGCTCGGCCTCCGGCACAACTTCTCGGGCAGCTTCGACGCGGTGAACTACCTGCCGGGCTACTGGTCGCTTCGCGACGACGGCTCGATGGCGCCGCGCCTCTGGGATCCCGAGACGGCCGCCGAGACGACGGGCCGCATCCGCGAGTACCAGTACTCGACCGTGATGGACTACGGGAACAACTTCGTGGTCACGGACGCGAACGGCATCGGTCACTACGACCGCGCTGCGATCAAGATGGGCTACGGCGACATGGTCGAGGTCTTCGACGGCGCCGCCAACCCCGGCGACGCGGCCTTCTGGGCCGCCATCCAGAGCTACGGCTGGTCGGTCCCGCTGCGGCCCGAGTCGTTCGGCGCCGGGCCGGTCTCGGCGTTCGAGTACACCGATTGGCCGTCGGTCGTCGGCGGGATCGCGAACCTCCAGCATCGCGCGGACGTGCCGTACACGAGCCTTCAGGCGCAGTCGTACCTGATCACGCAGGGCATCACGGATCCGTTCGCGGATGCGCAGGATCGCCCGGTGGTCCCGTACATGTTCTGCAGTGACGAGCAGGCCGACCTCAACCCGGACTGCCTCCGCTACGATGCCGGCGCCGATGCGTACGAGTCGGTCCAGAGCATCGCGGACAACTACTGGAACTACTACATCTACACGAACTTCCGGCGCTCTCGCATCGGCTTCTCGCCGAGCTCCGTCGTCGGTCGCGTGCACGACCGCTACTTCGAGAAGCTGCAGAACGCGAACTCGATCTACGTGCTCAACCGCAGCTTCTTCGAGGACGTCTTCGGCACCGGCCTGACGCCCGCCTTCTGGGAAGGCCGGAACGGAATGGGCGCCTGGACGGCGGCGACGGGCGCAGCGTACGGCCTGCTCACGCGAGTCGTCGCGGCTCCCGAGCCGGGCGGCTATGCCCGCGTGCTCCGCGGTGACGGCTCCGAGGTGTACACGCGGACGGGCGCGGGGACCCCGGGCTCGCGCGGCTACGTGAGCCCCTTCGATGGACGCTACATCGAGACGACGTGGAACTTCGATGCTGGCTACTACTGGTTCGATCAGCTGAACCGCGTCGGCTACTTCTACGACAAGGTGATCGCGCTCGGCGTGCTCACCGATCCGACGACGCACTTCATCGGTCGCGACACCGACGTCGACGTTCGTCGCTACCAGATCAACTTCGCGAGCTCCTTCGGCCCCGCCACGACGGCCTTCTTCGGCGGCGTCATGGGTGAGGACTGGTCGTCGATCGCGCCGCGCTTCGATTCAGGCGGGCAGCTCCAGTACCCGAGCCCGGGTCAGCAGGCGATCGGCGACATGGGCGGCACGCCCGTGGATCCGGACGCTGGCTTCTCCATCCAGCTCTACGCATCAGTGCTCGGGATGGTCTACATCCCGCAGACCTACGACCAGGACTTCCTCAATCGCTCGCGCATCTTCGTGCGCGGCGGCGCCGAGGAGATCTCGATCGATCCGAGCCGCACGATCGTCGAGTTCACGGATCCGCGCAGCGGGCTCACGTACGCCGCGGTCAGCTATCCCGAGGGCGCGCACGAGACGGGCGTCGGCGCCCAGATGATCGAGCGCGCGAACACGCTTCAGACGCGTGGTGAGGACGTGGAGCTTCGCCGCTTCATCGACAACCTCGACATCGTTCGACGTCTGACCTGGCAGCTCGGCGCGGGCGCGCAGCCGTAGGCACGATCCCGTGCTCCTATCGAGCACGGAAGCCGAGTGAGAAGTGGGCCCCGGTTGCGAGAGCGATCGGGGCCTTCGTCTTGCCGGTGAGCGGCTCAGCGAAGCGAGCCGAGCGCTCCGAGGCGCCATGCGCTCATCGTGCTGCCGGCGCCGCCTTGCGCCACGGTGGTCCGCGCGGCGTCTCGCGCGATCTTGTCGTCCTCCACCGCGCGCAGGATGGCTGCGCCGAGGGCGAGCGCGTCTGCATGGTCGCCGCTCGTTCCCGCCGTGAGGAGGGTCGACTCGTTGCGGCCGATGAAGCCCGTGTCGTAGTGGCCGGCGGCGAAGTCCTCGTTCTCGACCAGCGCGAGGTGGAACGGGAGGTTCGTCCGGATCCCGAGGACGACGTACTCCGAGAGCGCGCGCCTCATCCGCGCGATCGCGAGCGCGCGAGTCGGCGCCCAGACGCAGAGCTTGCTCACGAGAGGGTCGTAGAAGCTCGCGATCTCGCAGCCTTCGTACGCGCCCGAGTCGTCGCGCACGCCAGGCCCTGCGGGCGTCCGGAGCACCTCGATGCGCCCCGGGCTCGGAAGGAATCCGGTCGCCGGGTCCTCCGCGTAGATCCGGCACTGGATCGCATGACCGCGCTGGGCGAGATCTTCCTGCGCGTAGCCGAGCGGCTCACCGTCGGCGATGCGCACCTGCTCGCGAACGAGATCGAGGCCCGTGACGAGCTCGGTGATCGGGTGCTCGACCTGAAGGCGCGTGTTCATCTCGAGGAAGTAGAAGCTGCCGTCGGGGGCGAGGAGGAACTCGATGGTGCCGGCCGAGTGGTAGTCGACGGCCTTCGCCGCGCGGACGGCGACCGCGCCCATCTTCTCGATCAGCTCCTTCGAGCGGACCGGGGAGGGCGAAGGCGTCTCCTCGACGACCTTCTGGTGCCGGCGCTGGATCGAGCAGTCGCGCTCGAAGAGGTGGACGACGTTGCCGTGCTTGTCGCCGAGCACCTGGATCTCGACGTGGCGGGGCGAGAGGATCGCCTTCTCGACGTAGACGTGGTCGTCGCCGAAAGCGCTCTTCGCTTCGCTCTTCGCGCGATCCCAGCCGGCGCGCAGGTCGCCCGGCGAGCCGACGAGCCGCATGCCTTTTCCGCCGCCGCCGCCCGCCGCCTTCAGCATGACGGGGTAGCCGAGCTTCTCTGCCGCGGCTGCGATGCCGTCGAAGTCCGCGGCGCTCGCGCCCGGAACGACCGGGACGCCCGCGGCGATCATGCGCTCGCGGGCCGCGGTCTTGTATCCCATCGCGTCCATCGCCGACGCGTCCGGGCCGATGAAGGTGATGCCTGCGGCGACGCAAGCGCGCGGCAGATCGGCCTTCTCGGAGAGGAACCCGTAGCCCGGGTGGATCGCCTCCGCGCCGGTTCGCTTCGCGGCGTCGATGATCTTCTCGACGACCAGGTAGCTCTCGCGGCTCGGCGCCGGCCCGATCGGGACCGCTTCGTCGGCCATGCGCACGTGGAGCGCTTCGCGATCCGCCTCGGAGTAGACCGCGACCGACGCGATCCCCATCTCACGCAGGGTTCGGAGGATGCGAACCGCGATCTCTCCGCGGTTGGCGACCAGCACTTTCTTGAACATCGCGCGCGATGATGCGTGTGGGCTGCCGGACGATCAACGCCTCACTGCACGACCCGCGACTGCGCGCGACCGGTCTACTGCACGACGTAGACGACGCCGACGCGCACTTCGTCCATGTCCCCGAGCGCGGCGACGAGCGGCGGCGGCGGTACCCGCGCGAGCTCGTGGGCGGCCTCGAGCGCAGCCTGGTCGAGCATGGCGTGCCCCGAGCCGGCGGCGACGCGCGTCGCGATCAAGCGGCCGTCCGGCCCGATGCGGAGCGCCAGCTCGACGCGGCCCTCTAGCCCGGCGCGCGCAGCGGCGCGCGGGTAGCGCGTGTGGGCGCGGAGCAGGTCCTCGAGCGAGCGCACGTAGCTACGACGCGCGCGACGCCGATCCGCGTCGCTCGGCCCGGGAGGAGGCGGGGTCGCTGCGGCGCTGCGAAGCGTCGACGTCAGCGCCGTGCCGTGGCCACCCGGAACGCCACCTGGGACACCGCCCGGCTCGCCTGCGGCGACGGCGAACGCTCCCGGTCCCTCGACGGTCAGGGAGCCTGCGGGAGGGGGAGGCTCTTCCGCGAAGACGTCGTCCACCGAGGGCGGGGCGATCGGCTCGGGGGCGAGCGCCACTGGCTCCGGGGCGATCCGCTCGCGCGGCTCGGGCCGGACGCGCTGGACCTCGGGTGTGGGCGGCAGCGGCGGCGCCTCCACCACGGGAAGAGGCTCGGGCACGAGCTCCGGGAGCGGCACGAGGTCGAAGGAGACCCAGGTCTCCTCGAGGCCGTGAG
>JBBSAT010000178.1:0-15773 GCA_038252025.1 Polyangiales bacterium
GGAGCGCCGCTATCAGCTCTTCGCCGATGCCGGCGCGCGCAACATCACGACGTACAACGAGCGTGTCGAGAAGGTTCTGAAGGGCGAGCTCGCCGTCGAGAAGCTCACGCCAAAGAAGGCCGGCAAGCAGATCGCGCGCGGCGCGGATGGCGAAGAGGTCTTGCTCAATCCTTCGGACGACGAGCTGGCGGACGCACTGCCGATGCCCACGAAGCTTCCGTACATCGTGGTGGTCGTCGACGAGTTCGCGGACCTGATGATGGTCGCGGCGAAGGACGTCGAGACCGCCATCGCGCGGCTCGCTCAGAAGGCGCGCGCAGCCGGCATTCATGTGATCCTCGCGACGCAGCGGCCGAGCGTCGACGTCATCACGGGCATGATCAAGGCGAACTTCCCGGCCCGGATCGCCTTCAAGGTCAGCCAGCGGCAGGACAGCCAGACGATCATCAACCAGAACGGTGCCGAGCACCTCCTCGGAGCCGGCGACATGCTGATGCTCCCGCCCGGCGCGAGCGATCTGAAGCGCGTGCACAGCGCCTACATCAGCGAGCAAGAGGTGCAGGCGATCACCGACCACCTGCGCGCGCAGGGCAAGCCCGTCTACGACGAGCGCATCGTCGCCCCGCGCGACGAGGACGACGGTGAGGGCAACGGTGGTGGGCTCGCTTCGACCGACGACCCGCTCTACGACAAGGCCGTCGCGGCCGTGGTCGCCGTCGGCTACTGCTCGATCAGCCATCTCCAGCGTCAGCTCGGTGTCGGCTACAACAAGGCCGCCAAGCTCGTCGAGCAGATGGAGAAGGAAGGCGTCGTCGGCGCCGCGAGCGGCAAGGCCGGCGGTCGACGCGAGGTCCTCGTCAGCGCGCTGTAATTCGGGGGGCGATACGCGCGATACGCGGCCCCCGAACCGCCAACGTGAGTCGGAACTTCTCTCCGTGAGCGGCCTCTCAGCGGTGGAGGGAGGTGGGCATGGCGACGATGCAAGTGGGTGGCGGTGGGCATGGGAAGCGGGCGGTGGACCACGAGATTCCGCTGATTCCGTTCATCGATCTGTTGCTCTGCTGCGTGATGTTCTTGCTGGTCACGGCGGTCTGGAACCGGCTCGCGCAGATCTCGACCCCTCTCGACGCACCGGGGAACCCCTCCGCGCTGGCGACGCCCGACGACCGCGAGACGCTGTATCTCCGCCTCACGCCGGAGGGCTTCGAGCTCGGGTCGAGTCTCGGAGATCACAGCGACATCGCACGCGATGAAGGGCTCGCGAGCCTGAGGCAGGCGCTGACGGAGCGCCGAGCCCACGTAGCGCCGAGCACCGAGGTCGCCGTGATGGCCGACGACGGCGTGAGCTACGCCGGCGTCATCGAGGCCATCGACGCGCTCGCGGGGACTGGCTTCGATCGTGTCGCCGTGCGCGACCGGCAGTAGCGGCCGTCGATCGGTAGCTCAGACGCTCGAGCGGTCGGCGCTCGTGATGGGCTGGTTGCGCGCGATGCGAATCCCGACGCGGGCACCTCCACCCTCGCGGTTCTCTGCCCAGGCGCGGCCGCCGTGCGCGAGCGCGATACGGCGTACGAGCGAGAGACCGAGGCCGAGCGATCCGTGGCTCGCGCCTGCTCGGTGATTGCCTCGGTAGAACGCGTCGAACACCCGCTCGCGCTCCGCTTCGGTGAAGCCGGGGCCCCGATCCTCGATCACGAACGCGATCTCGTCCTTCGTCACGTCGATCCGCAGCCTTTCGACACCGCCTGCATGACGCTTGGCGTTCTCGAGGAGGTTCGCGATGGCGCGACCGAGGAGCGTCGCGTCGCCCTCGAAAGCGATCGAGTCCTCCGTGCTGGAGAGGAGCTCGAGCGGGAGGCCCGAGCGCTCGAGGGCGCGCCCGGCGACGTCGAGGGCTTCGAGCTTGCTATAGGTCAGCGTGTCGAACGAGAGGCGAGAGCTCGCGAGCAGCTCGCCGACGAGGTCGTCGAGCTCCATCACCTCGCGCTCGAGCTCGTCGATCGTCTTGTCGGGCGCGCCCGTCCCTCGGAGCATCTCGGCGAGCACGCGGACGTGCCCGAGCGGCGTTCGGAGCTCGTGGGAGACCGCGGCGAGCAGCTCGCGCTGATCCTTGAGCTGCTTCTCGATCCGGGTCGCCATCTCGTTGATCGCGTCCGCGAGCATGCCGATCTCGTCGACGCGATGGTGGCGATGGAGCCGTACGCGGCTCCCGAGCCGGCCGAGCCCGATGTCGGAGGCCACGCGCGCGACCTGCCAGAGCGGGCGCCCGATCCGCCGTGCGATGAGGCCCGACGCCGCCCAGAGCGTGCCGCACGCGACGATCAAGACGATCGCGAGCATCATCAGGCCGCGCGAGCGGTCGTGCATCTCGGAGCACATCTCGACGTGTCCGACGACGAGCCCTCTCGAAGAAGCCGTGTCGCGCCGTACGTCGGTCTCGAACTGGACCTGATCGCAGTCGGGCCCGAAGCGCCCCACGACCGATCCTTCGGAGTCTCGCAGCACGACGCCGACGTGCAGATCGCTCGCGATGCTGCTCGCGAGCTCGTCTCGGTCCTCGGGCGCGTCCCAGACCTCGCCGAACCGGTGACCGACGAACGAGCGGAAGCGCTCCCACGTGTCTCGGTACTCGCGCGTGTCCGGCGAGAACAGCGAGAGGACGACCCAGACGGTCGCGCCCGTCATGACGATCGAAGCGCCGAACCACACGAACATCCGTCGGTGGAGGCGCGCGCGAACGTAGTGCCCGAGGCCCACGAAGTACCTTCCTTCCAGCTCCGCTCGCCGTCAGGCGCCGGGTACCGGATCCTTCGAGAGCACGTAGCCGACGCCGCGCACCGTCTTGATGCGATCCTGTCCGTCGTCGCCGATCTTCTTGCGCAAGCGTGAGATGTGGACGTCGACCGTCCGCTCACCGACGACGACGTCGTCGCGGCCCGCCTCGGCGAGGAGCGCGTTGCGCGGGATGACGCGGCCCGCACGGCGGAGCAGCGCGACGAGGATGTCGAACTCGAGGCCGGTGAGCTCGACCGACTTTCCCTCCACGGTCACCTCGCGCGTGCCCACGTCCGCCGTGATCCCGGCGGCCGCGAGGCGCTCTCCCGTCGCATCCGGGGAAGCGCGTCGAAGCACCGCACGAAGCCGTGCGAGGAGCTCGCGCGGCGAGAAGGGCTTGGCGATGTAGTCGTCCGCGCCGAGCTCGAGCCCCACGACGCGATCCGTCTCGTCACCGCGCGCGGTGAGCATCAGGATCGGAACCGTGCTGTCCGTGCGAATCCGGCGCAGCACTTCGAGGCCGTCGATCTGCGGCATCATGACGTCGAGCAGGACGGCATCGAACGCGCCTCCCGAGCCTCCGGCAGCGGTCGGCCGGAGCTTGTCGATGCCCGCGCGCCCATCGGGCGCATAGGTCAGCGCGACGCCGTTCTGCGACATGTACTCCTCGAGGAGCTCGAAGAGCCGGCGATCGTCGTCGACGAGGAGAACGCGGATCATGGTCGTCTCGATTCTACATGGCAGCAGAAGAAAGAACGGGACCGCCGACTGAAGGCGTGACCAGAAACTGGTCTCGCCTTCCCGCGCAGCGATACGAGGGGGTGGCTCCATCCCGATTCACTCGGGATGGAGGGGGCCGCGTATCGGTCCCGATGAGAAGGCGAAGTGCCGGACCTATATTTTCGGTCGGGCACTGAAGGTCTGACCAAATACTTTGGTCAGATCCCTTCGACTGAGAGCTCCGCGAGCACTCCTGCCTTGTGATCCCGTTCTCGCAGGTCACGTCACTCCGCGACGGGAGCGTCCGAAGGCGCCACGGTCACGTCGGCCGAGGGCGCCGGAGCGGACGTTCGCGCGTGCGACGGGCCAGGCGGCCCCCACTGCGCAGGTCCCGACGGGGGCGGGCCCCAGCCCCACTGCGGGGCGCCGTACGGGATGAACCGCGGGTCCGGCCCGCGATCGAAGTCGCGGCCGCGATCACGATCGCGATCGTAGTCGCGATCACGGTCTGCGGCGTGCTCGGATTGGACGCGCTCTGCGGCGCGCGTGCACACGTCGGCGACGTGATCTTCGAACTCTGCGCGCCGGCTCTGATGACAGGAGCCTGCGTGGCACGCGACGCTCGCGATGCCGCTGCCGAAGCCGGCGATGGTGCCGAATGAGAAGAGGGCGATGAGAGCCCCGCGCTTGATCGGATGCATGTTCGTGTTCTCCAGTTTCTCGTTCTTGGTTTCTTCAGACCCCGATCAAGCCCACTGCCCGCCGCGGTACGGGCCGCCGAAGCCGCCGCCGAACCGCCCGAAGTTGCCCTCGAGGATCTCGGCGAGCTTCTTGCGCTGATCCTCGTCGAGCGCCTCGTTCACCTTCGCGAGCGAGCCGACGAAGGTCTTCCGCATCTCGCGGAGCTTCTCGTCGTGGCGCGCGAAGAGCTCACCGAGCTGCACCTCGTCGACCGCGCCCGAGCGCACGGCGTTCGCGACGTCGCGACGCGTCGCGTCGAGCTCGCCCTTGCCCGTCTGCGCGGCCGCCTTCAGCTCGTCCATCGCCTGGCGGATGACCTTCTCCTGGCCCGGCGTCGCGTCGAGACGCTGCGAGATGCCGCGCAGCCAGAAGTCACCGCCGCCTCGGCCACCGTGCTCTCCGTGCGAATGCCCGCCCCAGCCGCGGTGATGTCCACCCCAGCCGCCGCCGTGCCATCGCCCGCCGCCGCACCCTCCGCCGCCGCACGCGCCGCGCCCACCGCGGATCACACGCACGAGGCCGTACAGACTCGCAAACCCGATGATGAATCCCAGCATGTCTCTCGTCCTTCCTTGGGTGCCGCGCCCGCGGTGCCCGTCGTTCGAGAGAGAAGATGCGATCCCTCTGTGAAGGCGCATCCGGGAGCGCGGTGAAGAAACATGTCCGACGGACGCACGAAGGCCGCACGAGCATGCCCGCACGGCCTTCGATTTCAGGTTTGATTTCCGCTATTTGAGCGCTTCTACCAGCCCGCGCCGGACTCCTGGTCCGGCTCCGTCGTCGTGGTGGTGGCGGGCGGCGGGGGCGCCGCGTAGTGCTCTTCGCGCGGCGGGGGCGGCGGCGCGGCCGTCGGGCGGCCACCGTCGAGGTAGTAGGTGAACCCGGCACCGCCGAAGAACCCGGACGTCGCGCCGACGCCCGCGGCGGCGGTCGTCCCCGGCGACGCGGGACTGAGGTCGGCGTTGAAGATGAGCGCGAGGCCCACCTGTGCGTTGATCGCGAAGTGGTCGTCGAACCAGTGCTCGACCCGCAGCGGAACGTCGATCTCGACCGCGAGCGTGTCGTCGGCCGTGTCGGGCGCGTTCGTGGTGTTGAACACGCCCAGCATCGCGAGCCGCCCGCCGAGCATCAGGTTCGTGTCGTCGCCGCTCGCGAGGACCCCGAAGAAGCCAGCCGAGAGACCGAGGTTGAACCCGATCGCGAGGCCGTCGTTCCGCGGAAAGTTCAGGCCTGTCGCGACCATGAACTCGAGCATGATCGACGGGGATACCCAGTAGTTGATGGCGAGCCCGCTGATGCCGCCGAGCGTCAGGTTCGCACCGACGCCCAGGCCGGTCTGCTCACGCGCGAGCGCGGTGCCAGGGGATGCCAAGAGTGCGACTGCGAGGGCCGCCGCCGCCAGTGAGCTCGTGATTCTCCGCTTCATGTCTCTCCTCCGAGTGGTCGTCGGAGAGATGGTCGGAGGAAGCCGGGGGCTTGTCGAAAAAGTGGCAGGTCCCCGGAGGGCGTCAGCGACCGCTCACGGTCCGCTGGCGGGCGGGATGCTGGGCTTGTCGCGCTCGTCGCCTGCGAAGCGGACACAGAGGTCGTGCAGGTCCTCCATCGCGAAGGGCTTGCCGAGGCTGGCGGGCAGCGCGAGCCGCTTCTGCACCTCGCCCCGCGTGTGGGCCGCGCTCACGAGCACGATGGCCGGCGTCTCGCGGTGGAGCACGCCCCGCAGCTGGCGCACGAGCTCCTCGCCGTCGAGGTAGGGCATCATCAGATCGACGAGCACGAGCGCCGGCTGCGCGTCGATGCAGCGCGTGATCGCCGAGCGAGGATCCGTCACCGTGACGACCCGCCAGCCGTGGTGCTCGAGGTAGCGCTTGATCATCGTCGCGAGCTCGCGGTCGTCGTCGACGACGAGGATCGGACGGTGCGTGACGGGCGGTGGATTGGAGCTGGTCATGCGTCGTCTTCTCCGGACTTCGCGGCGCCGGCCGCAGCAGCCCCTACCGCAGCTGCAGGGGGCGGCTTCGGACCGAAGAGGTACGCGAACAGGATACCGATGTAGTAGAGGACGACGAGGGGCACGAGCACCAGCATCATCGTCCCGGCATCGCCCGAGGGCGTCAGGACGGCGGCGAGCACGGAGGAGATCACGACCCACCAGCGGCTGAACGAGAGCAGCTGGCGCCAGTTCACGAGCCCGGCGAACGAGATGAACCCGATCACGATGGGCACCTCGAACGTGATCCCGAGCGCGAGCAGCATGCGCAGCGAGAAGTCGAGGTACTCGTTGACCATGATGGTCGGCTGGAGGCGCAGATCGAAGCCCGGCAGCTGCCCCGCGAAGCTGAAGAGCGCGCTGAACGCCGGCGGGAGGACGAACGCGTAGCCAAAGAAGGCTCCGCCCACGAAGAAGAGCGTGGAGAGCAGCACGAACGGGAGCGCGAGCCGCTTCTCTTTTCGGTAGAGACCCGGAGCGATGAACGACCAGATCTGAGCGAACGCCCAGGGGCTGCCGATGATCCCGCCGCAGACCACGGCGATCATCATGTAGGCGACGAAGAGGTCGGCCGGGTTCGAGAAGTGGAGCTGTGGGTCGCCGATGTCGAGCTCGCGGTAGGCGTGCACGTACGGCAGCGTCAGGAATTCGAGGATCTCTTCGCGATAGATCCACGCGACCGCGATGCCCGGGATGAAGCCCCAGAGCCCGCGGACGATGTACTTCCGAAGGTCGCGAAGGTGGTCGATGAACGTCATCTCGACGTCGTCTTCGGGGTCGACGTCCCCGGCCTCGGTGCTCTTGCCAGCCTCGTCGGGCTTCTTGGCAGCGGCGCCGCCGAGCTCTTTGTCTGCGGCCAGCTTCTTCTCGGCCGCCAGCGCCTTCTGCGCGGCGAGCTTCGCCTCGATGGGAAGCTCCTTCTCGAGCGAGCCCGTGGGCTGCGGCTTGCCCACTCAGGCCGCGCTCTCTGCGCCGTCGCGTGTCGCCGGGACCGCCGACAGAGGAGCGAGGCGCGCCCGCGCGTGCGCGACGTCGACGCCTTCGAGCGGCATCTCGCGATGGCGCTCCTCGAGCGAGAGCCCGCGGAGGGGCTCTGGGCGCTGGGCCGTGCCGAGCTGCGGAACGATGGGCTTCCCGAGCGCGATCGACTTGTCGTAGGCGGGCTTGTCGAAGCCGGGCTTGTCGAGGCTCCCCTTGGCGACGACGCCTTCGGGCGCCATCGGCTTCGTGGGAGGCAAGCCGGCCTTGCCCGCTGCGAGCGGCGCCTTCTTGGCGGAGCCCATGAGCTGGATCTTCTGGTTCCGAAGGCTGGCCAGCTCCTTCAGCTCCTCGTCGCGCAGGATGTCGTCGATGCCCGTCGACTGCCGGATGTCGAGCGCGGCGCGCCGCATCTGTCGATACAGCCGAGACGTGCTCTTGATCATGGCGGGAAGGCGCTCCGGACCGACCGCGATCAGCACGAGGCCGCCGATCATGAGCATTTCCCAGAAACCAATACCGAACATGCGCCCCGCCGGTGTAGCAGAAGCGACGGACGATCGCGACGGCGCTGGTCTTCACGCTCTCGGGCAAGGCGTCAAGAAAAGCGTGGCTCCTTCGCCACACGAGCCGTCTGGGGACGGGCTTCGGCGCGTGATCCTGCAGAGATCCGCGCGGCACCCGCTTGCGGAGGGACCTCGGCGGAGGATGGTGACGACACCAGACGAGGATCGTGATGACCGAAGTGCGCACGGCCGGACCGCACGACGCTGACGACCTCCTGGTCTTGACCGGAATCGACGTGGGCTCGACCGCGGTGCGGATCACCGGCTCGGTCGACCTCGCCGCGCTGGAGGTGAGCGTCGCGCGAGCAGCGATGTGATGGCCGTGGGCGTCCCGTTGATCTGGCGGTGCTTGCCGCTATGAAAGGGGGATGACCCGCACGCGCTACCTCCTCCTCCTGGTCTCGGCGCTCACGCTGCAGGCGGCTCTGGTGCACTCGCTCGCCGCGCAGGACGACGAGGACGACGAAGAAGAGGAGGAGGCTCCGGCGGCGCCACCGGCTCCTACGGGCCCGCCCACCCGAGCTGGCGCGCGCGAGGTCATCGCCGCGGTCGGTCAGGACGGGATGACGTTCGACCTGCACAACAAGGTGCGGCTCTTCATCCCGCCGGGCCTTCCGATCGGATCGGCGCGCCGGATGCGCTTCGCGGAGAGCAGCGATCGGTTCGCGCCGGCGGAGGTGCACGGCTCGATGGCCGGCAGCCGCTTCACGCGCATCGGCCCGGTGCTCTCGTTCGACGGAGCGATCAACGCGACGTCGGCGCCCGTCGTGGTGTCCATCCACCAGCCGCGTGACCCCGCGCGCGCCGGGCAGCACCTGGTGCTCGCGATGGAGCAGGCGACGATCTGCGCGGAAGGTATGAGCCACGTGCCGGGGAGCACGAGCCTCTGCTCGGGATGGGAGCTCATCCCAGCGACCTGGAGCGGGGGAAGGCTCTCGGCGGAGCTACGAACCCCCGGCGGCTTCCGGCTGGTGTTCGGGAACCTCGCGATCCCCGAAGACTGATCGAGGCCGATTTGATCAGTCGGGCTCGGGAGAGGACCGATGCGATGCAGACGGCGGATCCGCTGGCATCGTGATCGTCGACGTGTCGTGGCGACGCGCGCCGCGAGCCACGCGCTCCCCGCGGTGCTGCTGCGCCTCGGAGAACTCTTCGCAGTCGGCCACGTGAGCGCGGCGGAACTCCGCGTCGAAGCAGTCCTGCTGCGCGCGCGGCAGCGCCTGACACTGGCGGAGGAAGCTCCGTCGGCTCTCGGCGTCGAGCGGAGCCGTCCGCGTCGTGCCACCCATCTCGGCCGCGTACGCCTCCTGCGCCGCCTGGAAGGACCGCCAGCCGCGCTCACAGGGGGTGTCGTCGGAGTCCTCGAAGACCGGCGTCGTCGTCGTCACCGCCTGCCGCATGACCGTGGCCTCGCGCGTGAGGCTTCCTTCGCTCGTCAGCCGCTGGGGCCCGGCAGCCCGCTCGGCCGCTTCACGCTCGCGCATCCGCGCTTCGAGCACCTGTCGGCCGATCGCGCCCGCGCCGCCGCCGCCCACGTCGGGCAGCGGGCTCGTGCCGCTCCCGAAGCTCCCCATCCCCGTGCCACCACCGCCTCCACCGCCACTGCTCGGCATGGGAGGGGGAGGAGCGGGCGGGGGGATCGGAGGAGGCGGGCGGGCATCACTGCCACACGCAACCAGCAGAGCGACCATGCAGAGGCTCGCAGGGAGGCGAAGTCGAGTCGACACGAACAACGTTCTACACCATCCGGGCGGCGATCCGCCTACTGACCCAGGACGATGGTAGCCTGACCGCGGCCACGAAGGTCGGTGTCGAGCGTGACGTAGAGCTCGGAGTCGTCACGACGCGCCGCGACCACCCGAACACCGGGGACCTCGGCCTCCTCCGGCAGGTCCTGCACGGCCCAGCCCGAAGCGGCGAGCTGGTGCTGGTAGAACGACTCGAGCTCCCACTCGGTCATCTCGGAGCCGACGTACTGCACGACGGTGTCGTTCGTCCCGGTCTCCGTCGCGGAGATCGTGCGTCGCGAGCCCGGCGGACGGGCCACGTCCGGGAGGTCGCTTCCGCCGCCGTCGCCGTCGTCCGGGAAGATGGCGTCCATCCGGAAGCTGCCTGCCGTCCAGAACGTGACGAAGTGCGTGGACGTGTTGGTGTCATTGCCCTCGGCGTACACGTAGCGGAGGTCGCCGAGGTCGTGGAGGTCGTGGCTCTGACCGTACTGTCGAACGCGCTCGCCGAGCTCGGTGACGGACACGTCGTCTGCACCGAAGTCGAGGCACGCCACGACACCTGCGTTGTCCGCGTCGTACCGGAACACCGGTGAGTGGCCCTCGGCCCGACCCTGCGCCGTACGCGCGGCTTCGTACCGCTCGGTGAGGCCGCCATCGTGACCCGCGCACGCGGTCTCGAAGTGATCGAGCACCGTGGATACCGGATCTCCGGCGCGCCCCGTGGAGAACAGAAGGCTCTGACCGTTGAAGACGACCTCGCGCGTCTCGTCGCGCGACGTCGCACCCTCGTAGTCCATCAGACGATCGCCGAGCGAGACGAGCTGTTCTCCCACCTGTCCAGAGACGTGCTGGTACTCGGCGAACACACCGATGGTGGTGAGCACGGCGAGGAAGCCGCAGACGCGCAGCACCTGCCCGGCTCGGTGGCGGAAGCCCGGCGGGACCAGACGACCCTTGCGCGCGAGCGGACCGCGGCTGGGGATGGACACGGGAGCACGTTCGCTCGGCATCGTCAGCCTCCTCAGAATCCAACGAATTCGGTGATGAGACTCGCCAGGAACGATGTGACGCTCTGAGGCTGCTCGTTTCTGAGGATCCACAACCTGTCTCGCAGGTTCAGCTGACCGCCTCCCAGGATCGTGGGCCGCGTCACCGTCGAGGTGCGGTCGCCCGTCGTCATCTTCAGCGAGAAGCCGGGGATGAAGCGCATCAGCGTGCTCACGAGGCTGCCGGCCCCGGAGGTCGACTCGTCACCACCGAAATTCGAGTCGTTGTCACACTGGAGCCCGGTCGCGACTCCGCTGAAGGACGGCCGCGTCTGACAAGCCGTGTACGCGTACATCCAGGTATCGCGACGCGTCAGAGACCGCATCTCGATCGTCCGCTGGAAGAACGTGAAGACGAAGAAGATCGACCCCCAGACGATCGCGAACATGGGGATCATGATGACCGTCTCGGTCGTCGCGGTTCCCTTCGTATCGGCCAGAAGCCGACGGACGAAGCCCCTCTTCATGGGGAGGCCCTCTCGCTGCCCTTCAGTGGACGATGACACTTTGCACCCCATTGAGGACACTGTTGAAGACACCCCCGGCGGCGCCGCCGGGACGGATGTAGAAGCGGCGCATTCGAGCCCGCCAGTACGGATGCCAGGCCCACTCCTCGTGGTCGGTATCGGACGAGCGGGTCTCGTAGTAGTACTCGGACTGCGCGACGCCGAGCTGGTGGAGGTGCTGCGCGAAGCTGATGTCCAGCCCGAGGATGCTCGGGTTCGAGCCTGCCTGGCTTCCCCATTGGGCAGTGGCCACGCCGTTCGTGACCCACTGGTGCGGAGGGGTGACGCTCCAGACGCCGCCGCGAATCTGGAACTCTTCCTCGCCGAGGTGCGAGTCCTCGGGAACGCGCTGGAAGTTCCGCCCGTCGTCGCCGCTGCAGTAGCGCTCCGAGCGGAAGTAGGCACTCGGAACCGTCGCGGTCGCGATGCCGGCATAGAGCCAGACGCTCTGCGATCCCGTGACGGCCGCGCCGGCTGCGCCCGAGATGCCGGCCCAGAGAGCGACCTTGTTGTGGCAGGCCCAGTCGCTGTCGTCGTCCTCCATTTGGAGGCCGTGGATGAGACCATCCGCGTAGAACAGCGACGTTCCGATGCCACCGGTGGTCGGCGCGTAGCGTCCCGGCCAGTCCGTGGCAACGAGGCCTTGGGCAACCCAGGGCGTGACGCGAGCCACGGCCCGCTGCGCCTGGTTGATCCCGTTGATCATCGGATCGACGTAGTCCTCGACGTCGCCGGCGTCGCTGCTGACTTCGAGCGCCTCTGCCGTGTAGATCGGGATGTACGGAATCGCCTCGCAACAGAAGGCGCACCAGGGGCCGCAGCCGAGCGCGGTGAGACCCGCGGCGACCGCGGCGGCCGTCAGACAGTCCTGGATGACGCGCATCGCGGTGCCGAGGATGGCCAGCACCTGCATGATCACGTTCAGCAGAACGATGATGTTCATGCCGCGCGCGTGGATCACGGCCGCGCTGAACATGGCCGTGTCGGTCGCGTCCTGGAGGCGCTCGCGGTGGAGGATCGTCCCGCCGAGACCCCACACGTAATAGATCATCCCGACGATGATCATCGCCATGAAGACACCGAGGACCATCGTCGCGCCGGACTGATCCGAGAGCAGGTTCTTCTCGATGACGACGACGGTCCGCGCCTCGCCGGGCTCGGCCGCAGGCTTCGCGTTCTTCTTCGGTCGCTTCGGCGGAACCGACTCGTCTCGCGGCCTCGGGGTCATCGGCACCTCCTTCGACTACTGGGATCGGGGACCCCGGCGGCGTGCTCTCAGCATGTTGCGTGCCCCGGCGAAGTGGCGTCAAGCGTGGCGTGGTTCGCCCATGATCCGGGCGCGAGACCCCGACGCATGGGGAACGTCGTCCCCACCGGACCGCGACGGAACGGCGCGATCAGCCCAAACGGTGGGGTCCAGCGTAGACGCGGCTCGGTTTCCACGCGGGCGTGGCTGGCGGTCCGCGTCGAGCAGCTGAATTCCGCGGGAAAACACGCCGATGAGGCTGGGCGCGGGGTTGCAGTCGTCGCGCAGCACAGCCATGGGATGCCAAACGATGGGACGAGGGGGATCGATCTTGGTCGCGGGAGCGCTGCTCGCGTCCGCCTTCGCGACCTCGAGCGCTCGTGCACAGGAGATCGTGCGCGAGTCTCAGGTGGCGTCCGACCTCTGGTCGGATCCCAACCCGGGCGTTCGCTATCTGGATCGGCGCACGACCCTTCCATGTCGCATCCACGCCGTGATCGTCGATCTCGGCCATCCCGGCGTCCGGGTCGTCGCCACGCCGCATCGGCTGCGGTGGCGGACGGTGGGCGAGTACGCGCACGACGCGGAGGTGCAGGTCGCGGTGAACGGGGGGTTCTGGGCCTTCATGCAGGGCGCACGCGGGATCGCCGCCGGCGGTGGGACCGTCTGGCCCCGCAGCGCGCCCGACCCGGACTTCGGCCTCCTCGCCGTCGACGCCGAGGGCCACGCGTACATGCACGAGCCCGGCGTGGTGCTGACGGACGACGAGCTCCTCGGGATGTCGGACGCGATCAGCGGCCGGCCCTGGCTCGTGCACGATCGCGAGCTCGTCACGGACACGCTCGACGCGTTCGAGACGGCCAACGACCGTGCGCCGCGAACCGCGGTGGGGCTGTCGGAGGACGGGAGCACCCTCTTCCTCGCGGTGGTCGACGGACGCCAGGCCGAGAGCCGGGGCATGACGCTCTACGAGCTCGGCCGGCTGATGATGGAGCTCGGGGCGCACGAGGCGATGAACCTCGACGGAGGCGCGTCGAGCGAGATGTTCGTGGAGCGGCTCGGCGGCGTGGTCAGCGTGCCGAGCAGCGGGCGGTGGGAGGTCGCCGTCGACGAGCTGCTCGGGCGCGAGAGGACGGTGCGCGAGACACCGCGAGGGCGCGAGGTGTTCACCCGCGGCCGCGAACAGGAGGTGGTGAACCACCTCGGGATCATCGCCCCGCCGCCCGAGGCCGTTCCCGTCCGCGCCTTCGACTCTCCCCTCGATGAGAGCCTTCCCGCGCCGCCGCTGCCCGTCGCGCCGCTCGCGCCGCGGATCCATCTGGGGGTCGCGCGGGAGTGGATCGCGCCGTTGCTCGTCTACGGCGGGCCCTCGCTCGCGGCGCTCGGCATCGCCCTCCTCGTCCGGCGATTCCGTCGGCGACGGATGCGCGCCGCGTAGCCCTCCGGATGGGTAGGTCGGAGGACGTGGCAGGCGCGCCCTCGTGTAGAGTCTGCGCCCCATGGAGCACCTCTTTCTTTCGGGGAACCAGCGCTCCGGCAAGACGCTCCTTCAGCTGATCCTCTGCAGCCACCCCGAGATCACGATCAGCCCGGGCACGAACGTCATCGCCAAGGTGCTGTACGGGATGCGGCGCGATCGACCGCTCGACGCCGAGCAGCTGCGCGAGCTGCGGCGCACGCTCCAGAAGGACCGGAAGTTCAAGGCGTGGCGTGTGGATCACCGCGTCTACCAGCAGCGCGTGGCCGAGTACCGGCCTGGCAGCCTCACGACGAGAGACGTCGTCGAAGACCTGATGGCCTTCTTTCGCGACCAGACGAAGCCTGGCGCCCGCTACGTCGGCAACAAGAAGGGCTGCTACTGCAAGGAGGGCGACCTCGTGAAGCGCGTCTTTCCGCGCGCGAAGCTCGTCTTCATCGTGCGCGACGGAAGGGGCGCGGTGTCCTCGATGCTCGAGACGCAGCCGGAGCACGACATCTACTCGGCGAGCCTCACCTGGATGATCAAGGCGCGCCGCATCCGCGAGCTCCAGAAGGAGCTCGGCCGCGACGTGTTCGTCGTGCGGTACGAGTCGCTCGTCAAAGACCCCGTGGCGACGTGCCACGAGCTCTGTCGCTTCCTCGAGCTCGACTACTCGGATGCGATGCTCGCGAACTACCGGACGAACGACGCGATCCGGCATCGCACCGACACGACCCACCACGAGACGTACGAGGCGATCACGACCTCGATGATCGAGGAGTGGAAGACGCACCTCCGCCCCGAGCAGATCGAGATCGTCGAGGGGATCACGGGCGATGAGCTCGACCGACACGGCTATGCGCGATCGCTTCCGCGCGCGACCCAGCTCGCGGCGCGGGCGAAGTACCGCTTCATGAAGAGCCGCGAGATCGCTTCGTGGTGGCTCTCTCACCAGCAGAAGAAACGCGCGGTCGGGTAGCGATGCGCGCGAACGAGCAGGTCTGCTTCATCGCCGGCGCGGGCCACTCCGGCTCGACCTTGCTCGGGCTCGTGCTCGGCTCGCACCCGCGCGTCTTCTACGCGGGAGAAGCGCGCAAGAGCTTGTTCTTCGGGAACGAGCGAAAGGCTCTCCGAAAGCGCATGTGCAAGGTGTGCGGACCGAGCTGCGCGGTGTGGGGCCACCTCGATCGCGCACCAGGAGAGGATCTCTACGAAGCGCTCTCGCGACGCACGGGACGTCCGATCGCGCTCGACTCGACCAAGTCGATCGACTGGATCGACGCGCAGATCGACGTGCTTCGTCCCGCAGGCGTCGGGCTCCACCTGATCTTCATCGGGCGGGACGGGCGGGCGGTCGTCGGCTCGGGCGTCCGGAAGTACCCCGAGACGAGCGCGCGCGAGCACGCTCTGCGCTGGGTGTCGCAGATCGAGGCGACCGAAGCGCTCGCGGCGCGGTTCCCCGGGCCGGTCACGCGCGTGAGGTACGAATCGCTCGCGACGCGCCCGAGAGAGACGATCGAGATGCTCTCGGCGGCGCTCGGGATCGACTTCGTCCCTCAGATGCTCGAGCCCTGGACGAGCGAGCAGCACCCGCTCGGCGGGAACGCGGGGACCCAGTCTTTGCTCGAAGGCGCGCAGACACGGGTGGGCGGTGCGCTGGCGATCTCCGGCGACAAGCGCGGGTACTACCAGGAGCATCCGCGCGGCTTCGTCCTCGATCTCCGCTGGCAGCGCGAGCTCTCGGCGGAAGCCCTCGCGGAATTCGAGAGCGTCGCGCACGAGACGAACGCACCCCATGCGTGGAACGAGGAGGCGAGCGCATGAGCGGACTCTCGGACGAAGGGACCGTCGAGACGATCGATGGAGACTGGGCACCACCTGGATCACGGAAGGTCGAGCTGGTCTTCCGGACGGTGGGCGAGCGAACGAGCGATCTCGCGTTCGAGCTCGCGCTCCAGCACGTGAAGCCTCAGCGCGCGCACGTGCTGCGCGACGTGAAGCCGTTCGCGCGCGCCGTAC
>JBBSAT010000179.1:0-15440 GCA_038252025.1 Polyangiales bacterium
CACGAGCAGCCGGAACTCCACGGGATCGATCGAGCCCGCCTCGATCAGCCGCGACTGGGCCTCTCTCACGCGCTCGATGTCGTCCGGGTGAACGCGCGCGAAGAAGAGCTGCATCAGACCGGTGCGCTCGGCCTCGTCGACGCCGACGATACGATACATCTCGCTCGACCAGTCCACGTTGCCCGAGGCGACGTGCCAGACCCAGCTGCCGACCTTCGCGATCCGCTCCGCCTCGCTGAGCGCTTGCTCGCGCGCAGTGAGCGTGCGGGGATCGCTCGAAGCGCTGGCCTCCTCGTGGTCGACCACGTCGAGCTCCGCTTCGAGCTCGCGCAGCTCTCGCCGCAGCGACGCGAGCCGTCGGTTCCTGTCTTCGCTCATCCCAGCGCCCCCGCGATAGGCTAACCCGTCCCATCGGACACCACATCAGGTGTCACGCGACACGTGCCCGGCGCGAACGCTCACGGCGCAGGCGGTGCGTCCGTGCTGGCCGGCGGCTCGGTGGGCCCGGGGCCTCGCTCGATCTCGACTCCGCGTGACGTGAACGAGAGGTAGCCCGCGCCGACGTGCCCCGTCATGATCGTCTCGGTCAGCAACGTGTGCGCGTCCGACGCGCCTTCCCAGTACACGAGGAAGTTCGCGCCCGAACCGCCCGTCTCGTCCAGGGTCTCGACCGAGAAGTCCGCGGTCTCGAGCGGGCCCAGCGGGCGCGGCGCGTCGAGGTAGCTCCTCACGCGGTGACCGTTCGTGTCGTAGTAGTCGATCTGAGTCAGGTTCACGGTGGCCGATGGATCGATGTTCCGCACGCTGAGGACGATGCGAAGCAGGGTGCGGCCGTCTCCCGCCGGGAGCCACGAGTACGCGGGCACGTAGATCGTGCGCCCTCGCGGCGGCCCGAGCGCGGGCGGATGCACGGGTGGCTCCGGCGGCGGTTCGGCCTGGGTCGCGACATCGACAGGCGCCTCGACCCCGCACGCGCTCGTCGTCATCGACAGGAGGAAGCACAACGTTGCTCTGGCGGCTGACATGCACGCAACGTAGCTCAGAGCAGGCGGACGGTGTCTTCGAGCGCGCTCGCCCGTCCGCGCACCACACCACGGAAATCTCTCTCGCCTCTGCTGTCCCTCGAGCGTGCAAACATGGTCGTTCTGCGCCGCGATGGCGCTCCTCGGCCTCGCGGCCCCAGCCAGGGCACAGCAGGCGAGGGCGACGCAGCTCGAGGCGATCGCGTCGTGCTCGTCCGCGAGGAGCGCGAGGCTCGCGACGTGGTCGTCGTTCGCGAGGCGCCCGCATGGCTCGCCCAGGGCGGCGTGACGAGCGGCAGCGGACAGCCGGCCTCGTGTCACCCACGGTGAGAGCGCCCGCGAGCGAGGCGCGACGAGACTCATCCAGCCGAGCGTGTGCACGAGACTCGAGGCGCTTCGATCTTGCGCAGCACGCGCGCGGCGGTCGCGCTCAGCAGACCCTCGCATGCTTCTACTCTTGTAGCGTCGGCGCTTCCCGGAGAAGCTGTCGGCCAGGGAGCGTCGGCGATGGCGAAACCGAAGGCGTGGAGGCAGGGAGCAGCGGGCGAGCCCGCGTTTGCGTCCGAGTACGAGATCGGCGCGCGCGCGGTGCTGCAGTGGACCGACATCGTGTCGAACCACAACAAGTACTACGGCGTCGAGATGCACCGCTCGTCTGTTCCGGCGACGAAGGGCGGCGCGCGCTTTCGTGTCTTCACCCACTACGGTCGCACCGACGATCTCGAGACGAACCCGAACGCGGGCGCGAAGGAGTCGCGGTACTTCGACGACGAGCCGTCGGCGAGCGGCTGCTACCAGAGCATCTACAAGGAGAAGACGGCGAAGGGCTACAAGGAGGTCAACCTCGCGTCGTCGAAGATCGGCTCCGACAAGGCGCGCGGGCAGGCCAGCGGCCACGTCGACGGCAAGACGCTCGAGAAGATCACTGGCGAGAAAGAGAAGCGCGAGAAGGGAGCGGTCACGAGGCCGGTCTCGACCCTCACGCCGGAGGTCGCCGATCTCGTTCGCTACATCTACTCGGAGGCGACGAACGCGCTCACGACCACGGTCGCGGCGAAGATCACCGCGAACGGGATCGAGACGCCGCTCGGCGTGCTCACCATCGGACAGATCGAGCGCGGCGAGGCGATCCTGGCGGAGCTCTACGGGATCTTCTCGAAGAAGACTCGGCAGGGCGAGCTGGAGAGGCTCTCGGGCGAGTTCTACAGCTGTATACCGCACAGGGTCGGGCGCACGCGCGGCGCGATCCGGGAGTCGGTGATCGACTCGATGGCCGACTTCGAGGCGAAGCAGGAGACCCTCCAGCTGATGAAGGACATGCTGCAGGTCAACGGCGAGGCTGGCGACGTGCTGTTCGCGGACGCGGCCGATGCGAAGTACGAGGCGCTCCGCTGCAACGTGGTCCACCTCGCGCCCGCGAGCCCGGCGTTCACGGAGATCAAGAGCCTCGTCGAGGGCTCGCAGATCAAGGTGAAGAACCTCCGCGTGCAGCGCGTGTGGGCGCTCGCGCGGCAGGGCGAGCACGAGGCGTTCATGTCGAGCATCGGGAACCAGCGACACCTCTTCCACGGCTCGCGGATCAAGAACTGGGTGGGGATCCTGTCGCGCGGGATCCTGATGCCGAAGATCGTCGTCTCGATGGGCGTGAACAGGACGGACGCGGGCTGGCTCGGGAACGGCCTCTACTTCGGCGATCGCTCCTGCACGAGCTCGTTCTACACGACGCCGGGCCAGAAGAAGACGCGCTTGATGGCGGTGGCGCGCGTCGCGCTCGGCAAGCAGGCCGAGTACACGAAGATCACGTACGGCATCGAGAAGGCGCCCGACGGCTTCGACTCGTGCTGGGGCGTCCGCAACCAGAGCGGCAAGCCTTCGCAGTTTGCGGACGACGAGTACGTCGTCTATCGCTCCGAGCAGCAGCGGCTCGAGTACCTGGTGGAGTTCACCGCCTGATCGAGGCGAGGAGCGCCGGCGCAGCCGGCCGTTGACGAAAGGGAGCCCATCGCCATGCTCGTGAAGGTCGTCCTGTGTGACGTGAACCCCAAGATGATCGCGGCGTGGCGCGCGACGTTCGAAGAGAGCCCCGAGGTGGACGTCGTCCACGGCTCGATGCTCGATCAGACGACGAGCGCCTGGTGCTCGCCGACGAACTCGGCCGGGCGGATGGACGGCGGCCTCGACCTCGTCATCAAGAACAACCTCGGCGTCGCGATCGAGAAGAAGCTCGAGGCGCAGATCAAGCAGAAGTACGGCGGCTCGCTCCCGGTGGGGCATGCGCTCGCGATCGCGACCGAGCGCGTCCAGCCTCGCTTCCTCATCTCGACTCCGACGATGGTCACGTCGTCCGAAGACATCAGCGCCACGATGAACGTCGCGCTCGCCTGCGCGGGGGCGTTCCAGGCGGTGCACATGCAGAACACGGCGGAGCCGGGGACGATCCGCTCGGTCGCGATGCCGGGCCTCGGCGCGGCGACGGGCCGCGTTCCTCCCGAGATCTGCGCCGACCTGATGTGGACCGCGTACGACCTTTTTCGTGAGCACGCGTTCGAGGACTTCGCGCAGGTCCGCGCCGCGCTCGAAGCCATCCTCGGGCCGCTCGGGCCGACGTCGACGTTCAAGCAGAAGGCAGTGCACGGGCTCGAGAAGATGGGCATCGCACCCAACAAGCCGACGCTCGGCGGCTCGCAGGAAGACTTCGACGACTCGGACCTCGACGACGAGGGCGACGAGGGCGACGAGGGCGACGAAGACTTCGACGACGCGGAAGGCTGAGCGAAGGAGTGCTGCCCGCGGTACGGCTCTCACGGACGACCGGCGGCGACCTACGGGCAGTCGTCTCCGTCGTGCCCGCGTCCGGCGAGGGCCGGTGGCTCGTACGGGTGGCGAGGGGAGCGTCGCTCGCTGCGCTGACGGGCGGCGCCGTCTATGGGCCGTATGCGGCCGACGAAGTGCACGCGGCGTTCGACGCGGCCATCGCGTCGCTCAGGGCGGAAGGCTTCGCCGAGCTCGCGTACGAGGATCTGATAGCGCAGCTCTCGAGCAAGGATCGGGGCGCTCGTGCGCGCGCGGCGCAAGGCCTCGGCTGGAGGCGGGATCGCGCTGCGGTGCCAGCGCTCCTGGCCGCAGCAGAGAAGGCGGGCTCCGAGCTCCCGGTGATCATCGATGCGCTCGGACGGATCGGCGACGCGCGCGCGGTTCCTCTCGCGCGCGCTCTCGCGACGAAGAAGCTCCTCTCGCGTCGCAGGTCGGGGGTGGAGGCGCTCCGCGCGCTCGGCGACCTCGAGGGTCTCGCCACAGCGCGCAACGCAGCGATGGGACGGCTCCCGAGCGAGATCCAGACGCTGCTCGGCACGCTCGATGATGGTGACCGCGGCAACGGCGCCGCGATCTCGACGCTGCTCGATGCGCTCGCGCTCGGACCGCGCGCGGCGGCGATCGACTCTCTCTACGAGATCGGCACACCCGCCTGCGTTGCAGCGGCGCGCCACGTTCTGCGCAGCATCGAGATCGGTCGCCCGCACGTCTGGCGCTACGCGAAGAGCATCCTCAAGCGCACGATGCTGCGGGACGACGCGCGAACGTTCGCGATCCTCGCCCTCCGGATCGAGCGAACGGCTCGAACCAGCGCCGGCGTGGTCGCGACGGTGAAGTCCGGGCTCGACGGCGAGCAGAAGAAGATGCGCATCTTCGGAAAGCGCACGCAGCGCTGGGCGATGCGCGCGTCGTATCGACACCTCCGGAAGCTCGCCTCGTGGCGGAAGGATCGCTACGCGCCGCACGCGGCCGAGGTCCTCGCGCTGTATGGACCAGAAGACCGGTCGCAGCCGCGCGGGCTCCTCGGCGAGCTGGCGTACGCGCACCTACTTCACAGGATCCTTCACGGTGAGAGCGATCGTCATCGCGTGCTGTCGACCTCGCTCCGCGTCGCGTGGCGAGACGCGAAGTCGGTCTTGCGAGCGGCGGCGCCGCGCGAGGAGTCTTTCGCCGCGCTCTGGGACGCGACGCCGGATGCCTACTTGAGGCCTCTCGCACGCGGAAGGCTCGACGAGGTGGTCGACTTCGCGCTCTCGGGCGTGATGCGGCATCCGGGGATCGAGCAGAGGCTCGGCGCGACCGATCTCGCTTCGATGGCGGGCGCCGAGCACGTCGGTCGGGCCGCGCTGGCGCAGGTGGAGATCGAGCGACGCTTCGATCCGCGCGCGCCGGACCTCGCGCTGCTCACCGCGCTCGTCGACGCCGATCGCAGCGAGGCGCGCACGCTCGGGCTCACGCTCGCGGCTCGGGCGATCGAGACCTTGGTCGCGCGCCCGGAAGCCCTCGTGGCGTTCATCGACCGACCGCGCGCGGAGGTCCGTGCTGCGCTCGCAGGGCTCTTCCTCGGTGCGCTCGCGACGAGCACCCCCGAGCAGCGACGCGCGCTCGCTGCGTTGCTGGTCGCACGGGCGCGCTCGAACAGCGATCCCGATCGCGCCCTCGCGCTCGCGCGTCTCTGCGTCGCCGGGCTCGCTTCGGAGGCCGCGGTCCTGGTCAGAGAGGGCGAGCTCGTTGCGATGCTCGACGTCGGCTCGCCGGCGGAGCGCCTGATCGCCGCAGCGATCGTCGCGCGACGTGAAGATGCGCTCGCGTTCCTGGGCCTGCCGCGGCTCGTCTCGCTCGCGAGCGCCGATCTCGTCCACGTCCGCTCGCTCGCGCACCTCGTCGTCCGCGCCAGCGGGGCGTCGCTCGCGGCGGATCCGAGCGCGCTCTTCGCGCTGGCCGACAGCGTCCACGACGACACCCGGGCGCTCGCGATCGAGCTGCTCGGGCGGATGGACCTCGGCGCGCTCGGGCTCGACGGCGTCACCGCGCTCGCCGATGCGACCCACGCCGACGTCCGTGCGCTCGCGAAGGAGATCGCCCAGCGCCTCTTCGGCGACACGCCCCCGGAGGAGCTGCTCTTTCGTCTCTCGGAGCATCCGCGCGGCGACGTGCGGAGCTGGGCGCTCGCGCTGATCGAGACGCAGCTGAGGCCCGGGCTCGTCCCGCTCCTGCGTATCGAAGGCTTCGTGCGCGCCACGCTCCTCGATGCGAGACCGGACGCGAAGGCGAAGACGCGTCTCTACGCGTTCCTGGAGAAGCGCGGGCTCGCCGATGAGGTGCAGGGGCGTGCGATCGGCGCGCTGGTCTCCCGGGTGGTTCGCACGCGCACGGTGCGCGACTTCGAGCGCGCGATCGGCCTGCTCGCCGTGCTGGCGGCGCGCTGGCCGGGGCTCGAGAGCGACCTGCGGCCGGTCGCGGTGACGGAGGACGGCGCGTGCTGATGGAGTTCCGCTACGCCGGGCGAAGTCAGGTCCTCGCTGGGCTCGGCGGCGCGCGCGTCGGGCTCGCGACCAACGTGCTGCGCGAAGCGGTGTTCTTCGACGGTGAGCTCGAGCGCCCGCTCGTCGTGCGAGACGCGCTCGCTGCGCTGCACGCCGTCGTCACGAGCGACCTGAAGTATCGGCCGCGCGATCGCGTCTCGTTCGAAGCCTGGCTGGCGGAGCAGGACCGGCTGTTCGTCCAGCGGCTCGGGCAGAAGAGCAAGGAAGAGCGCGCGAAGCTCGAGCTCGTCGAGGCACGTCGTGCCGAGCTCGATCAGGCGCGGCGCGTGCGGCGGCGCCCCTTCGAGGCGGCGCGCAGCGAGTGGATCTCGTGGGCGATCGAGGACGCGCTCGAGCTCTCGGAGGTCCTCGATCCGGTCGTGACGGTTCATCCGGACGAGCTCTCGTTCGAGGGGTTCTCCAAGGACCAGTCGAGCTACGCGCGGCTCGCCGTCGCCTACGACGTGTTCAAGAAGGTCGACGCGTTCGAGTGCGGCACCACGAACGTCGACTTCTCGGGGCAGCTCGCCACGCAGCTCGATCGGATGCGCAGCTACCGGCAGACGCGCTTCGAGATCGCGTCGTCGGGGCTGACCAGCACGCAGCTCACCACGGGCGCTGCGCCCGGCTCGATCGTGCGCGAGAAGCGGATCGCGCTGCCGGATGGCTGGCTCGAGGGCTTCCTAGAGGTGCACGGGCTCACGTCGATGGGGCTCACGCGCGTGTCGCTCGCGCCGGTCGACCTGCACTCGCTGCTTCGCTTCCTCGCCCAGCACCGCGCGAAGACCTCGCCGCGCGCGCTGCGCTTCGAGCTCACGCCGGGTGCGCCGGTGAAGCTGGTCGTCGAGCCCTGGTCGTGGACGCTGACGACGTCGCCGAAGCACCTGTTCACAGGCGCGAAGCCGGCGTCGATCCGCGTCTGGGGGCGCGATCGCCTCCGCGTGCTCTCGCGTCTCTTGCCGACGGCCGAGCGCGTCGACGTCTACCTGGCGGGAACCGGCCTTCCGAGCGTCTGGGTGCTCGACCTCGGGCACGAGGTGACGTTCACGCTCGCGCTCTCCGGCTGGACCGACAACGACTGGGTCGAGGGCGAAGCGCGGTTCGACCTGCTCACGCGTCGCCTCGACGTCGACGAGGCCACGCTCTCGCGGGTGTACACGGCGCTCCAGAAGGAGAAGAAGGCACGCGTCGACGCGCTCGCCGCATCCCTCGGGATCGGCGTGGAGCACGCGAGGAGCGCGCTCTCGATCCTGTGTCAGTCCGGGCGCGCGATGCTCGACCTCGCGAGCGGGCTGCATCGGCATCGGGATCTCTTGCTCGAGCCCTTCGAGGCGAAGCGCGCGCTCGCGATGGCGAAGGCGCGCGCGACGGGAGCCGTCGCGAGCAGCGATCCGCGCGCGAAGGAAGCGAAGGCGCTCTTCGACGCGGGCGACATCCGGATCATCGCGCGTCGCCCGACGTCGGTCGGATACAAGCTGAGCGGCAACTGTCGCGGACCGGGCGGAACGCGCGTGCGTCCACAGCTCGGCGTGGACCGGGACGGCGCGATCCTCGAGGCGAGCTGCACCTGCGAAGCGATGACACGGCACGGGATGACGAAGGGCGCGTGCGAGCACGTGCTCGCGCTGCGCCTCGCGCACATGGAGCGGCTGGCTGGCGAGGACGCCAAGCACTGACGACCGAGAGAAGAAAGGAGCGCGTGGAGAACAGAGACACAGCGATCGATGGAGGACGGGTCACCGGGGAGCCGGGGCGCACGATCTCGTGCGTTCTCCGCCTAGCCAATCGTCCGGCGCTACGCCGTACAGGCCCTCGTGCCCCGCATTCGTCACGGGCTCGGTCGGCACTCGCGGCCCCAGCCCCTGCCCGCCCGCTGCTGTACGGGGACCTCCGGTCCCCGCGGGCTACGGCAGGGGCCGGGGCCGCCGCAGTGGACCGGTCCCGTCCGAGGCTTCCACGTAGGCGCCTCGGTGGCCCGTCCTCGATCGATCGCTGTTCTCTCCTCTCGGTGCGCACGTGACGGACGAGAGCCCGAAAAAGAAGCTCGCGAAACAGCTCGCGAAGCTGGATGACCACGTCGTGCTCGCGCGCCTTCAGGCGCTGGGGCTCTGGCCCGAAGAGGAGGGCCTCCCGCCCGATCCGATCGCCGAGGTGAAGGAGCGCGTGGCGCTCGAGCAGGAGGCCGCGAAGCTCCGCGGCACTGCGCTGAAGTCGGCCGACGTCGAGAAGGCGCTCCATGCCGAGCGAAAGCGGCGCTGGGAGGAGAGCAAGGCGCGGCGCAGCGCGAAGAAGAAGGAGCGTGACGTCCTCGCGAAGGCGCGACGTGCCGCGTGGGACGCGACCCGAAAGGAGCAGATCGTCTTCCTCGGTCACGGCGTCAGCGCAGGCCTCGGGGCCGTGCCTGGGACGGGCGAGGAGCCGAAGGGCGATCCCACGCTGCTCGCGAAGAACGGGCTGCCGCAGATCGCGGACCCGCACGCGCTCGCGGCGCTCCTCGAGATGCCGATCTCGCGGCTGCGTTTCCTGACGTTCCACCGGCGCGGGGCGACGGTCGTCCACTACCACCGCTTCACGATCCCGAAGAAGACAGGCGGCGTCCGCGGCATCTCCGCACCCAAGCGCGAGCTCGGGCGCGCGCAGCGCTGGGTCTTCGAGCACGTCCTCGCGCGGCTCGTGCCGACGGAGCACGCGCACGGCTTCGTGACGGAGCGCTCGACGGTGACCAACGCGCGCCCGCACGTGGGGCGACGCGTCGTCATCAACCTCGACCTGCGCGACTTCTTTCCGACCGTCACGTTCCGGCGCGTGAAGGGGCTGTTCTCGAAGCTGGGCTACGCGGAGAGCGTGTCGACCGTCCTCGCGCTCCTGACGACGGAGCCGCCGCGGCTCGCCGCGCAGCTCGACGGCGCGCTCTACTACATCGCGCTCGGCGACCGCCGGCTTCCGCAGGGCGCATGCACGAGCCCCGCGATCACGAACGCGATCTGCGTCGGCCTGGATCGTCGGCTCGCTGGTCTCGCGAAGCGCTTCGAGTTCTCGTACACGCGCTACGCGGACGACCTCACGTTCAGCGGCGACGATCGCGGTGCGGTCGGACGCTTGCTCGGTCGCGTGCGGCGCATCCTCGTCAGCGAAGGCTTCGAGGAGCACGAGGACAAGACGCGGGTGATGAGCAAGGGCAGCCGCCAGGAGGTGACGGGCATCGTGGTCAACCGCGGGCTCGGCATCCCGCGCGAGGAGAAGCGCGAGCTCCGCGCGATCCTCCACAACGCGCAGAAGCACGGCCTCGACGCGCAGAACCGAGCGAACCGTCCGGACTTCCGCGCGTACCTGAAGGGGCGCGTCGCTTACGCGTGCATGGTCGAGCCCGCGCTGAAGGAGAGCTGGAGCGAGGCGCTGAGATTGGCGCTGGGCTGAGCTGCGCGCGCCTTTGCCTTCGCCGCAGCTGGTCTGCGTGGTTCCGGCCGTGCCTCCCGATCGCGCTGACGTTCGGAGCGCGGCCACGATCGCCGAGCCCCGAGCAGAACGTGTTGGTTCGATGCGGGAGAGGAGCTCGGATCTTCGCTCTCGCTCTCGGCCGCTCAGATCCGGACGGCGAGCTCGATCAGCTCCTCCGAGCGCTCCACGTCTCGCACCCAGGCCGCCGGAAGACCTGCGAGGCCGACGCGAGCACCGACCAGCGCGCCGGCGAGCGTCGCGAGGCTGTCGCTGTCGCCGGGTGTGTTGGCGCCCTCGAGGATAGCGCCTTCCGCGTCGTCCGGATGACGCGCGACGATGTACACCGCGGCGGCGATCGCCTCGTGCGCTGCCCAGCCTCTCAGGCGATCGAGCGTGTCTTCCGGGGGCACGCCGCCCTCCGCGTCGGTCAGCGCCTGCGCCATCATCACGCCGGTCCGCGGGCTGTGACGACACGCCGCCGCGATCATCTCGGACAAGACGCGGGCGTTCGTCGCGCCCTGCAGCACCAGCGCGACGCCCACGGCCATCGCGGCCGACGCGGCGAGCGCGATCGGATCGCGATGCGTCAGCTTGCTGTGCGCGACCGCCCACTCTTCGCAGCGTGAGAGATCCTGATCGAAGAGGAGGCCGAACGGATACGCGCGCATGACCGAGCCGCAGCCGCCCGCTTCCGAGCCGCCCGCAGATTGCCAGGCGACGCCGCGCTCGAGGGCACGGCATCCGGCGAGGCACGCATTGCCCGGCGCACGGTGCCCGCCCTGCGGGTCGCGTGACCAGGAGACGAAGTGACGCGCCATGCGCTGCATCGTCCCGTCGAGATCCTCGCGCGCCTCGCGGCCTTCGAGGAGCGCACGGAGCACGGCTTCGGCCATCTGCGTGTCGTCCGTGTACGGCGCGTGTCGGTCCGCGCCCTTGCCGCGCCAGAGCTCGAAGCCCGTCACGCCGTTCGGCGGCCAGCGCCGCTTGATCTCGGAGAGCGGAAGAAACTCGGTCGGATGACCCATCGCATCCCCGATCGCACCTCCGAGCACGGCGCCCGCACGCGCATCGGCGCGCGGCGAGAGGCGAGCTCGAGGAACGAGGGGCCTCTCCATCGAGTCGGGCCGGGCGTCGCCGCGCGCGTGTTCTTCCTCGTCGAGAGAAACCTGGCCTTCGGGGCCGAGGTCGTCCTCGGAGGGCAGGTCGTCGTCCGCCTCGCGATCGTCGCGGGCCACGTCGTTCTCGGGCTCGAGCCCGTCGCCGATCAGATCGAGCTGTCGTTTCTCGGTCATCCTCTGTCTCCCGGATCGTCTGTCGGAGGCTACCCGAGCACCGCGGTCGAAGCGGGTGCAGCGAAGCGCTCATCGCCGAGATCTCTTCGCCTCGGCGTCACGAGACGCTTCGCGACTTCGTTACCCAGCTCGCCGTCTGGCGCCGCCACCGACCGGTCAGGGCGTGATGTCGGTCTCTCCGCCCGCGGTCTGCATCGAGGCCGCGCGCAGGGCCGAGAACACGTCGTCCTCGGTCCAGCGCTGCATGAAGCCGTTCATCGCGGAGAGCGTCATCTGCTCGAAGCCCTCTCCGAGCGAGCCGTACGCGTGGTCGCTCACGCCGTTGCCCGCGTACGAGAAGACGTACTCGGTCGACTCGGAGGCACGGACCGCGAACGCCCACTGGACGTAGAGCGTCGTGTAGACGAGCGAGCCGATCGGCAGGTCACGAGCTTCGACGCCGTCGACGCGCACGTCCGCGATCATGCACGGGCCGACGCTGGGCGGCGGCGGCTCCGAGACGATCTCGACGGACGTGAAGTAGGGCCGAAGCGTGTTGCGCAGCGTGTCACCCCAGAACGAACGGAACGATGTGACGGAGTGCCCCGAGTGCCGGATCTGGAACGCGTCCGCCACGTTGTCGGGCGTCATGACGACGTAGAGCGCGCGCGGGATGGGCGCCGCTACCATGAGCGTCGGCGGGTGCACGGAGTTCTGGCTGAGGTCCGCGATGACGGTCCCGAAGCCGCAGCCTGCGACGAGCCACAGCGCGATAGACGCTCCCCAGACCCACGAATGTTTCGCTCGCATCGAGCCTCCTTGGCGGGCGCGACCGTACTGGGCCCGCGCTGCCCGCGCAACGGGCCGGCGGGTCGTCTCCCAGTGCGAGCTCACCGATGCGCACGGCGTGAGCGCCGACCTCATCGACGAGTGAAGGTCTGACCAAGTACTTTGGTCAGATCCCTTCGACTGAGAGAAATTCCCAGCGCTTCACGCTGGGAAAGGACAAGGCGCGACAATTGTTGGTCACGCCTTGAGCCACCACGATCTTCGGGCTCGCCGTGACGCGCGCCGCGCTCGCGATGCTCGGGTTCGTCGCCGACTACGTCAGGAGCGATCAGGAGTCGCTGGGCTCTTGCTCCTCACCGGGCGGAGTGGCCCGTCATGACGAGCGTCGGCAGCTCGATGCGCTCCTGCCTCATCCAGTCGAGGAGGTCGAGCTCACGATGACGACGAGCGCGATCGTTGGCTGCCATCACCCATCGTGCTCCGCCGGTGGGAGAACCGTCGGCTCTTCCATGCAGGCCGTGAGGTCGAGGCTGCCGTCCGGCCGCACGAGGATCGGCGCGCCGCCCGCGTCGTACATCGAGAGCTCGATCTCTCGCGCCGGGCTCTTGCCGAGCTCGTCGGGGAAGAGCGACCAGATCATGGTTCCCCGCGGCTTTCCGTCGACCTTCGTGTCTCGCCTGCGGAGCGTTGCGTCGTGCGTGAAGCCGAGACGACGGGCCACGGCGGCCGAGCCGACGTTGTCGGGGTCGCAGTGGATCTCCACGTGGCGCGCGTGCTGAGTCTGGAGCGCCACGCAGACGAGCGCGCCCGCCGCCTCCGTCGCCATCCCGCGGCGCACGTGTGACTGGCGTATCCAGTATCCGATCTCCAGCGCGCCCGGGCCGATGCGCGGGTGAAGCCCCGCGGCGCCGAGCTGTACGCGCTCCTCGCGATCGAACACGCCGTAGATGAAGTCGATCCCGAGATCGAAGTTCGCGCGGTGCTGGCGGAGGCGCTCGATGCGGACGAGGCGCTCGCTCGGCTCTTCGCGCGCCCACGGCATCCAGGCGCGGAGGTGCTCGAGGCTCGAGCGGACGGCGTCGTCGTTCATCGCTTCGTCCATCGGCCCGACGGGACGCAGGACGAGCCGAGGCGTCTCGATCCGATAGATGGTCGGCATGTGCGCGATCTCCCCCGGGAGCGTGGTGCGCCCCCATGCCCTGCTATGAACCAGCCCATGTCGAACGGCACGGTCGTGATCGTCGGGGCGAGCCTCGCAGGTGGACGCGCGGCCGAACAGCTGCGCCGCGGAGGCCACGCGGGGCGGATCGTGCTCGTGGGCGAGGAGCTCGAGCGCCCCTACGATCGCCCGCCGCTCTCGAAGAAGTTCATGCGCGGTCAGATCGACGCGGAGAAGCTCTTCTTCCGCGGCGAGGACTGGTACGCGGCGCAGACGATCGAGACCGTGCTCGGGCGCCGCGCGGTCTCGCTCTCGACGACGGCGCGCGAGGTGACGCTCGACGACGGGCAGGTCCTCCCGTTCGAGAAGCTCCTCATCGCGACCGGCGCCGCGCCGCGCATGCCGGCGATCCCGGGCATCGATCTCGCTGGTGTGTATCCGCTCCGCACGATGGCCGACGCGCGCGCGATCCGTGCGGAGCTCGCGCCGGGCCGGCGCCTGGTGGTGATCGGTGCGGGCGTGATCGGCGCCGAGGTCGCCGCGTCGTGCCGCGACGAGGGGCTCGAGGTCGTCATGCTCGAGGCTCTGCACACGCCGCTTTCGCGCGCCTTCGGTCCCGAGATCGGCGCGCTCTACGCCGAGATCCATCGCTCGCGCGGCGTGGACCTTCGCCTCGGCGTGATGGTCACCGAGCTGCGCGGGAAGGGGCGCGTCCAAGAGGTCGTCACGAGCGACGGGACGCGCATCGGCTGTGACCTCGTCGTCGTCGGGATCGGCGTCGAGCCGTGCACCGGCTGGCTCGAGGGGTCCGGGGTGCAGATCGATCGCGGCGTGCTCGTCGACGCTCGGTGCGAGACGAGCGTCCCGGGGATCTTCGCGGCGGGCGACGTCGCGCGCGGGCCCTCGAAGAAGCTCGGCCGGCACGTCATCGTCGAGTCCGTCGACAACGCGCAGACCCAGGGCACCACCGCCGTGCACAACCTGCTCGGCAAGAGCGAGGAGCACGAGACCGTTCCGTTCTTCTGGTCGGACCAGTTCGACCTGAAGCTCCAGAGCGTCGGCCACGTGGGCCCGTTCGATACGGTGGTCTATCGCGGGTCGGTCTCGGCACGGGCGTTCATCGCGTTCCACCTGCTCGAGGGAAAGCTCCAGTTCGCGATCGGCGTGAACCGGCTCAAGGAGATCGCGGGCGCGAAGAAGCTGATCGCGGCCGACGTCTCGGTGACCCGCGCGGCGCTCGAGGACGAGACGGTCGGGCTCGCCACGCTGCTCTCGCCCGCCTGACGGGACGGTCGGTGGCCACCGGGGGCGTTCGGTGGTAGGTCGCGAGCCGATTTTCCTCAAGGAGCCGGAAGATGATCGCCGCTGGCAAGGTCGTGAGCCTTCACTACACCCTCAAGAACGACGCGGGCGAGACGCTCGACAAGTCGGAAGGCGAGCCGCTCGTCTATCTCCACGGCGGGGACAACATCGTCCCCGGGCTCGAGCGAAAGCTGAGCGGCCGCAAGGTGGGTGACAAGCTCGACGTCGTGGTCGAGCCGGAGGACGGCTACGGCACGCGCGACCCGCGCGGCGTGCAGGACGTGCCGCGCGAGGCGTTCCCGCCCGACGCACCGATCGAGGTCGGCGCCTCGTTCGTCGTCGAGACGCCCGACGGCCAGCCGATGCAGCTCTGGATCACGAAGCTCGAGGGCGACTCGGTCACCTGCGACGCGAACCATCCGCTCGCCGGTCAGTGCCTTCACTTCTCGGTCGAGATCGCCGCCATCCGTGACGCGACGGCGGAGGAGACGGAGCACGGTCACCCGCACGGGGCGGACGGCCACGACCATCACCACGACGACCACGAGGGCCACGACCACGAGGGCCACGACCACGACCACGAGGGCCACGACCACGGCCCCGGCGGCCACGACCACGACTGACTCATCCGTCCGCGGTCGGCTCATCGAGCCCTCGCGGAGCGGTCAGTAGGGCGAGTCGCGGTAGCCCTCGACGCGGACCTCTCCGCCTGTCGGGTGCGGGCGCGCCGTCGCGCGAGGCGCCCAGAGCAGTCGTGCGTCGACGTCGAGCGTGCCGGCCTCGGTCGCGCTCGAGTCGACCGTGACGTCGACGGGCGTGTCGCGAAAGCCGGCGCGCGTGAAGACGAAGTGGAGCGACGAGCCCGAGAGGGCCAGCTCGTCCGTGAGCTCGACCTGCGCCGGCGTCGGGCCGTAGCTCCGGTCGCCGAGCGCGACCATCGCGCCGCTCGGCGTCGAGCTCAGCGAGATCAGCAGCGTCGGGATGGGCGGCTCCACCTCCGGCGGCACGGGGATCGGGTCCGCCTCTGGCGCCGTGGTGCCGACCGCAGCGACCGAGGCGGGCTCCGCGATGCGCGGCGGAGCCGACGGGACCAGGACGGTCTCGGCGCCGGATCCGCTCG
>JBBSAT010000180.1:0-15430 GCA_038252025.1 Polyangiales bacterium
GAGAGGAGCACGAGGCCGTCGTCGGTCTCCTTCGACTCGACGAGGACGTCGACCGTGTCGCCGACCTTGACCTGAACTTCGCCGCCCGGGCCGATGAACTCGTACATCGGGATTACGCCCTCGGACTTGTATCCGATGTCCACCACGACGTTGTCTTTGCCGAAGGCGATGACCGTTCCGGAGACGATGTCCCCTTCTTTCAGCGAATCTGCCTTGGAAACGGACGCTTCGAAGAGCGCGGCGAAGCTGCCGGCGGCAGGCGCGGGGCCAGGGTTGGCCAAGTTGCGGAGCTCGGGCTGGGGCATCGGTGGGGCGGAACCTTTCTCTCGATGCTCGTCACCGGCACGTACAGGCCGGCGCGAGCTCAATCACGGGATTGCGAGCTCGGCACGTGCCCACTCGGAGTGGTGCGCGATGCCGCAGCGGCAAACACAGGGCTGGAGGCTGGGGTTGATCGGAAATCGAAAGGGAGAAGCCCCCTTCGAAGGGCAGGATGGGTAGCAGCGCTGGAAAGTCGTGTCAACCGCGCGAGCTTGGCGCGGACGCCGCGCGAGCCCGCACTTCCGATTCCATCCGCGAGACGACGCCATCGAAGCCGATATCGGTGCTGTCCACGTAGACGGCGTCGTCCGCCCGCTTGAGGGGCGCGGTCACGCGGGTGCTGTCGCGGCGATCGCGCTCCCGGATCTCCGAGAGCACCTCGTCGAGGGTCGTGGTCGAGCCCTTCTGGAGCAGCTCACGCAGCCGACGCCGCGCGCGCTCCTCGTCGCTGGCGGTCAGGTAGAACTTCACGTCCGCGTCCGGGAACACGACCGTCCCGATGTCTCGCCCCTCCATCACGACGCCGCCGGCCTGTCCCATCGCCTGCTGGACGCCGAGGAGCGCATCCCGCAGCTCCGCCAGCACGGCCACCTTGCTGGCGCCCTGAGAGACGTGCGGCGAACGAAGGTCCGCCTCGCGATCGACTCCGTCGACGAAGAGATGCGTCTCGGCACCGACGCGCCGGAACTCGAGCGGTAGGGAGCGCGCCAGCCCGGCCAGCCCCGGGCCGTCCTCCCACGAGACGCCCCGGCCATGCCCGACCAGCGCGACGGCTCGATAGAGCGCGCCCGTGTCGATGCGCACGTACCCGAGCCGCGTCGCGAGCGCGAAGCTCACGGTGCTCTTGCCTGCCCCCGCGGGGCCGTCGATCGCAACGACCAAACCGTTCGCGCGCGTCACTCTCACACCTCTTCTTGGACCAGATCCGCGCCGAGCGACCGCATGAGCTTCAGGAAGCCCGGGAACGACGTGTCGACGCAGGCGACGTCGTCGACCAGCGTCTCTCCTTCCGCGACGAGACCGAGCACCACCGCGCTCATCGCGATCCGGTGATCGCCGTGGCTCTCCACGTGCGCCCCGCGAAGCGCGCGCCCGCCATGGATGGTCAGTCCGTCCTGAAGCTCGACGCAGTCCGCGTCGAATGCGCGGAGCGTCTCGGCCATCGCACGGAGCCGATCGCTCTCCTTGGCGCGAAGCTCCTCGGCATCGTGCACGTCCGTGCGCCCACGCGCGCAGGTGGCGAGCGCCGCGAAGATCGGCACCTCGTCGATCATCCGGGTCACCAGCTCGCCCCCGAGCTTCGACGGCGCGATGGCCCCGGAGCGAGCGAGGATCGTCGCGATGGGCTCATCACCTGCGCCGTCCCCGCGCGGGACCACCTCGGTGTGCGCCCTCACGAGACGGAGCGCATCGAGGAAGCCCGTGCGGGTCGGGTTCACGCCCACGCCTTCGATCTCGATCTCACTGCCGGGCACCATGCAGGCCGCGGCGAGGAGGAACGCAGCGCTCGAGAGATCGCCCGGCACCACCCAGTCGAACGGCGGCAGCCTCCGCTCCCAGCCGGATGGGTCGAGCACCACCATCGGGCCCGTCTGCTCGAGCGGCACGCCGAGCGCGATGAGCATGCGCTCGGTGTGATCCCGCGAGAGCGTCGGCTCCGCGACGGCCGTCGGACCGTCGGCCCAGAGGCCGGACAGGAGCATCGCGCTCTTCACCTGCGCGCTCGCGACCTCGCTGACCAGCTCGATGCCCTGGAGGCGCTCGCCTTCGACGAGGGGCGCGACGGAGAGCGGGGCGTAGTGCTCTCCCTCTTTCTTTCCCCGGACGCCCGCGATGTGCGCTCCGCGTGCCCGAAGCGGCTCCACGATGCGTCGCATCGGCCGTGCGCTCAGGCTCGCGTCGCCGACGAGGCGCGTCCCGAAGCGCTGCGCCACGAGCACGCCGGCGACGAGCCGCATCGTGGTTCCGGAGTTGCCACAGTCGATCACGCCGCGCGGCATGGTCAGCCCGTTCAAGCCCACGCCGTCGACGATCGCGGCGAGGCCGTCCGGCTCGCTCCGCACATCGTAGCGAGCTCCCATCCGAGAGAACGCTTCGAGCGTCGCCTGGTTGTCGAGCCCACCAGAGAGCCCACGGATGTGAGAGCGACCGTCGGCGAGCGCGGCGAAGAGGAGCGCCCGGTGCCCGATCGACTTGTCGCCAGGAACTCGGGCTCGGCCGCGGAGAGGCCCAGAAGGCCGGATGCGATAGCGCAGCATGCCGTCCCGCTATTCGTCGGCGGGGCGCGGATAGCTGCCGAGCACGCGGACGTGTCGGCTCTTCGCCTTCACCTCCTCGATCGCCGTGAGGACGGCGCGGTCGCTGACGTGACCGTCGAGCTCCACGAAGAAGAGGTCGAGCTCGGTTCCGCCCGTGACGCGGCGCGACTCGAGCCGCGTGAGGTTGATCCCGCGCTCTGCGAAAGGCTGCAGGGCGGCGTAGAGCGAGCCGGGGACCTCGCTCAGCGAGAGCGCGAGCACGCTTCGGTCGTGCCCCGTTCGTCGCGGCGCCTCGCGGCCGATGACGACGAACCGGATTCGGACGGGCTGGTCCTCCAGGTTCCGCCGGACGATGCGGAGCCCCTCCACTTCGGCGAGGAGCTCCGGCCCGAGCGCGGCCGCTCCGTGATCCTCTTTCGCGAACTGCGCGGCGACCATGCCCGAGCGCACGTCGAGCTGCGTCGCGCGCGGATAGTCCGCCTTGAGGACGCCGGCGCACGCGGTGAACGCGGCACCCGCGCCATAGACCTTCTCCACGTCCGCGGCGTTCCCGGTCCCGGAGTAGAGGTGGTACGCGCCGTCGACGGTGAGCTCGGACGTGATCCGTGCGTTGCCCGTCGCGAGGCCGCCGAGCGTCGCGGAGACGGCACCGTCGGTCGAGTTCTCGAAGGGCACGACGCCGTAGATCGCGGCTCCGCGCTCGATCCCCGCGAAGACCTCCGCGACCGTCGCGAAGGCCTCGAAGGTGGCGCGCGAGCCGAACAGCTTGCGACCTGCGCCGTGCGCGAGACCGCCCTCGGCCCCGACGACCGCCACCCGGACGGGCGCGACCATCTCCGCACACACGGACAGCACCTCGCGCAGGACGCTCTCGAGCCCGGGCCGGGGGAAGTCCGAGCGGAGCTCCCGCGCTCGCGCGACGACCTCGGCGCTCGACGGCAGAGCGAAGAACCCTGCTGGATCCGCGGCCTTGAGGGCCACGAAGTCCAGCGTGGCCCGCGCACGAGCGTCGAGCGCTCGAACGAGATCCGCGTCCGCGCTCTCGAGAGCGGCGCGGATGGCGGCGATGCGGCCTTTCGAGTCGCTCATGCGGTCTCCATCCTAGGCGACCTGCGCGCCACAGGCGACCTCCGAAAGGGCAACGTGATCGAACGTCGCTCTGTCCCGGGAGACGAGCCGCGCCAGCCGAGGGCAGCGGCCGTCAGCTCGGCTCGGCGCGCCGCAGCCCGACGATCCGGTAGCGGCTCGGGCCCGTCTGGTAGAGGTGCACGCTCGCGGCACCCGTCGTCTCGCGCTCGGGCGTTCCCGCGACGACGTCGACGACCAGGTAGCGAGGCGAGCGCGCAGAGGCCCGTTCGATCTCGGGGAGCACCGCGCAGACGCGGCCATCGGCACGTCCGTGCTCGAGCTCGATCGGATCGCCGCCGTCCGGCCAGTCGACCGACGCCGTGATGCGGTACTCCCGCGTCGGCTGCGATCGGATGCCCGCCTCGATCGCGAGATCGCGAAGACAGAGCCAGCTGCGACCGCGCTCGGCGACTACCTCGGGGAACGCGAGCGGGGAGAGCCGAGTGAGGTAGCGCTCGAGGATCAGACGCTGCCGGCCGCGCAGGATGCGCACCAGATCGCCCGCTACGCTGGGGTCCGAGAACATCCCGGTCGCCACCATCGCTCGCAGATGGTCGGCAGAGATCTGGCTGAGGATGCGCGCCATCCACGCGGCGTCGTGCTCCGTGCGGCGCTCGAACGCGGGAAGCGGATATCCGCTGTGCCACTCGTCGGGCGTGAAGTGCTCGGTGTCGTAGTAGGTGAAGACGGGGTGCACGCGCTCTCCGTCGTGCTCGCGGTAGGGACGATCGACGAGGCCGAGGCTGAACAGGTCGACCACGATCTGCTCGGCGTCGAAGTAGTACGAGTGCCCGAAGCGGCGCATGAGCTCGTCCGAGCCGTCGAAGACGAGCCCGAACGAGTCGCCGACGTCGAGGACGTAGTGGCGCACGTACCCGTGGGTCCCGTCGGTCGACACCCACGCGTCGAAGTTGCTCCCGGCGCGCGCGTCGATGTGGTTCACCCACGCGGCAGCGACCTCCATCGCGCGCAGCTCGCGCCGGTGCTGATGCGGGACCACGTCGTTGGGGTCGTCGTCGCGGCGCCCCTCGAAGCGCCAGCCGCCGAGCGGCGCGCCGTCGATGTACTGGCTCAGGCTCCCGCGCAGCCGGCCGTCGCTCGCGACGAGCGCGCTCGCGAGCACCTCCCTGACGTCGGCCTCGGTCAACGGCGTGTGATCGTCGTCGTCGCGCGTCGCGTCGCTCGCGATGCGGAAGAAGTCGGGCGTGTAGAAGACCACGTGATTGCACGGTGTCGCGTAGCCGATCGCGTGGAAGATCCGCGTCGCGATCGCGTCCGCCGCCGTCGTCAGCTCCGGCACGCGAATGTCGGTCTTGAAGAGGTAGCGGTGCCCGCCCGCGTCCAGGACGAAGCCCGGAGTCTCGCCCGCCGACTTCAGCTGGTGGATCGTCCACGGCGGCTCCGGCACCGGCGAGCCTCCACATGCGCCCTCGGCGACAGCCTCGATCGACATGGGGGTCCGTCCGACCCGGTTCTCGAACCAGCTCGAGCTCGGCACTTCGTCGAGCGAGTTCACGTCGATCGCCTCGCGAGCCTCCTCGTAGCGGAAGAGCTCGCCGAGCGGGCGAAACACCGTGTTGTCGGCAGCGTCCGCGGCGAACGCGTTGTATTGGTCGGCGGGACGCGGCGCGAACGCGCTCTGATCGTCGTCGATCCAGAGCGGATCGCGCACCGGAAAGCGATGCGGAGTGGCGCCGCCACAGCCAGCGAGCGCGAGGATCGCGAGGAGCCGTGACGCTCTCTGCGCGGCGAGCGCTCCTTCCTCGAACGTCATCACAGCACCTCCCGCGCTCCGACCGCGAGCGAGAACGAGTTCATGTCCGCGCCCCGCTCGAACGTGTCGGTCGCGAACGCGAAGTTGAACGTGAAGGGCAGAGCCACGTCCTGGATGCGCGGCGAGATCTCGATGCCGAACGTCATCCGCAGCTGCGCGACGTCGAAGTCCTGGAAGTGGTACCCGAACGCGTTGGCAGTGCCGAAGTAGAGCCGCGCGTCGAGGAACGCCCAGATCGGCCACGTGTAGTGGGCGGTCAGTCCGGCCGCGGAGAAGCCCTGGATGTGACCCGGCCAATACCCAGGAAGAAGCCCGCGAGCTCCACCGAGCTCGATGAGCTCGACGAAGGGCACGTTCGATCCCGAGAGCTGCGTGATGAGATGCGCGTCGGCGGTGATGCCGAGCACGCGATGGCCACCCAGCAAGTCGGCCGCGAAGGTCGCCGTCCCGCCCCAGCTCAGCCATCGATCGAGCTCGGGCAGGCCGCCGAACGCTCCGTGCATGCCGGCGTGCACTGCGATGCGGACTCCACCTTCGGGCGGCGCGTACGGTGTGCGCGTGTCCACGTCCAAGTGCACCTCCGCGGAGAGCGCGTCGTACCCCGTCGCGTAGCCGTAGGGCAGCGCGTCCCCGTTCGCCATGGCGCGCGCGACGACCGATGGATCGCTACCCCACGCCTGGTCGAAGAAGCTGATGCTCCGGTAGGTGACGCCGAGCTCGAGATCGCTGCTCTGCCAGAAGCGCGTCGCGCTCCACAGGGAGGGCTCGATTCGCCTCGCGCCGAAGCGCGCGCGGGGGAGGACGGTAGCGTCCACGCCGATCCCGCCGAAGACGTAGTCCGGTCTCTCCCGCGCGAGGAAGCGCGCGCCCACGTTCCACCCATCACGCAGCTCGATCCGATCGTTGAACACCCCGCTGCGCCAGTTGTCGCCGCCCCACCCGACCTGCGCCGTGATGTGATTGCTGGGGAAGAGAAACTCGTCCCACTGCGCGAACACGCCGATGCTCGGCTGGAACCCGAACTCGTAGAAGACAGTCGGGAGGACGAGGATGTGATCGTCGGGCCCGAACGTGAAGAAGTCGTGCAGGACCTGGAAGCCATTCGTGCGTTCGCCCTCCGTGAGCCCCCAGACGGTCGGTATCCGAAGCCCGTACTCGGTCAGGAGGTAGAGCGGGCTCGTCAACACGCGCGCCGTCCACAGCCCTACGTCCCCGGCGTCGTCCCCCGGCTCGGGGAGGCCGTCGTAGTCGGGCACCGCGCGATCGGGCGGACGTTGCGGCGGCGGCGCCTCGCCCTCGTCCCGCTGTGCCTCAGGGGCTGGATCGTCAGCGCGCGCAGGCCGTGCGCACACCAGCAGCGCCACGGCGGACGCGCTGGCGCATGCGAGCCGCGCCCGGTCGCGCAGGCTCACCGCTCGGCCGACTTTCGAGTCTGCTCGCAACACCGCGTCGATGCGCAGCAAGGCACCTGCCAGCCCTGGATGGCTGGGTGTGGCCAGGACACATGGTGAAGCTGCGACTGCGCGTCCCCGGGAGAACGTGCAGGCGCCCCTCCGCTCGAGCGGGTCGCGCGCGCGCTCGTGTCAGATAGCCTCGCGGCCGACGCCCCGGTCCCAGGGGGTGCGGATCTACGAGGGAGTCGTCATTGCGTCGCGTCTTGGTGCTCGCCTGGGTCATCGCCTTCCTCGTCCCGCTCCGCACCCGCGCGGACGATCCGGCCCCGGGGCCACAGGCCGCGCCCGAGCGCGGCGCGAGCGGCGACCCGCCTCGTCCCGACCCGGCTCGTCCGCATCCTCGTCGGCGCGCGATGCGGCACGTCTCGACGGAAGAGGCGGTCGTCTCGAGCGTGATCAGCGCGGCCGTGCTCGCCGCTGCGTTCGTCCCTTACCATCTTCGGTCTTCGGCCGAATGGCGCGGCGGCATCGGCCTCGACGATTCGATCCGCGGCGCGCTGCGTCTCGACTCCGCGTCCGATCGCGCGGCTGCGTCGAGCGTCTCGGACGCCCTCGTGGGCGCGCTCGTGCTCGCGCCGGCGCTCATCGACGCGGTGCTGACGGCTTGGCTCGTGCGCGGAGATCCCGAGCTGATGGGCCGCATGCTGCTGATGAACCTCCAGGCCCAAGCGATCGCGCAGGGCATCACCGCCATCTTCAAGAACGCAGTCGGGCGCGAGCGCCCGAACGCGCGCGCCTGTCGCGAGGACCCCGTCGCGGCCGCGTCCGATCCGCTCTGCCAGAGCGACCAGGAGCCCGCGAGCTTCTTCAGTGGGCACGCCTCGCTCGCGTTCACGAGCGCGGCCCTCATCTGCTACGAGCACACGCAGCTCGGGCTCCTCGGCGAGGCAGGCGACGCGGCGATGTGCGCGACCGGCCTGGCGCTGGCGACGACGGTCGGCCTGTTGCGCATCGTCGCCGATCGCCACTACGCGAGCGACGTCCTGATCGGCGCCGGCGTCGGCTTGCTCTCCGGATGGCTCGTGCCGCAGCTGCTCCACTTCGACGTCGCCGCAGCGGCGGGCCTCGATGGCGTTCAGGCGACGATCGCTCCGATGGTCGACAGCTCCACCTACGGCGTGCAGGTGCTCGGCGTGTTCTGAGTTCTGAGCACTCTGCTCGGATCAGAACAGTACGCGCACGCTCGTGATCGAGCGCTCGATCGGTACGCGAACGGCGCCCCCTTCGATCGCTAGCGGCGCCAGATCCCGCTCACGCGCGTCACATAGCCAGGCCGCCCGGATGGCGCGGCGCGGGCAGCGGAGGCGCAGCTCCAGCCGCTCGCCGGGGCGGTAGCTTCGGATGCGCACGACGTGACCTTCGCTCCGGCTCGCGACCTTGATCGCAGTGACCAGCACGCCCTTCTCGTCGACGGTGATCACTTCACTGGCGAGCGCATCGAGATCGACCGATCCCGGCGGCGAGAGCCCGGCGCGCAGCGACTTCCGCACCTCGCACGCGAGCTGATGCACGCGGTGATCGCCCGGCCCCGTGATCCACACCGCGTACTCGACACCGTCCTCGGCGGTGCCGATCCCCGAGGCCGGATGCGCGGGAAGAGGGAGGATGCCGAAAGCCGTCTCGATCGGCGCGTGACGCAGCAGCACCCACTCGACGACGCCCGGCCGCGTGAGCGAGACGCACGCGGGTCCGCCGAGGAAGACCGCGAGGCCGAACCCTGCGGGGTCCTCGAGGTGCGCGAACGAGCGCGCGGGCCAGAACGTCGGGTCGTAGAGCTTGCGCATCGGCCTTCTCACCACACCGCCGGGCACGTTCATCGAGAGCTCGGTGGCGGCCGACGTCATCGGGAAGCGACAGGTGATCGTGCGCCGTCGCGCCGCCGCGCCGTCGACGTGGAGCCGGAGGACCGGCGAGCCGCCGCCGAGCCACGCCGTCCTCACGATCTCGTGTCCATCGAGCACCGAGCGCGCCTTGACCTCGAGCATGCCGTGGGCCTCGCGCACCTCGAGGCGTGCCGGGTGGTCGCTCGCGCGGGTGATCTCGCGGAAGCGGCCGCCGAGGAATTCGTGGCCCATCCGCCAGAGGCCGCCCGAGTCTTCGTAGACCACGAGATCGTTGCCCGGCCCCGCGAGGCGGTCGCCGCCGTTCGCGTCGCGCCAGCTGGTGAAGCAGCCGCCAGCGGCCTCCGAGATCACGATCTCGTCGTGCTCCGTGCGCACCTCGAGCGCCCCGTCGTGCAGGCTCCACTCGATCGGCGGAAGCGTCGGGACAGCGCCCTGGGTCCCGGGTCGCGCGCGGTCCAGCGCGGCGTCCGCAAGCGACTCTGCGCGGCGTAGCCACGGAAGCTGCTCGCACCGGTAGACGCGCTCTGGCGACGTGCCGGTCACGAGGTCGTGGTGATTCGTGAGCGCGACGAGGTTCCACGCTTCGTCGAGCTCGGCGTCGTGCGGCGTCGGGCGAGCGTCGGGATCGAACGCGAGCTTCTCCGCGAGGACCAGCTTCCGCGCGATGCGGTTCGCGAGCCGCTTCACGTTCGGGCGCGAGGCGTAGAACCCCATCCAGTACGGGTTGGGGTCGAGCTCCAGCACGGGGAGCCGATCCCGCATGCAGTCCACGAGGTCGAGATAGTCGTCCATGCCGGCGCTGACGACCCACGTGCCCGTCTCGCCGTAGTGCGTTCGGTCGTATCGATCGAGGAGCTCGACCAGTCGAGGGATCGGACCGTTGAAGTCGCAGCCGATCGGACAGAAGAGGTAGGGGGTGCGCGAGAGAGGCGCGAGCTGCTTCACCAACGCGGTGATGCGAGAGGCGATGTGCCCACCGGTGCGCCAGGGCACGCCGAGGGTCATGCCCATCCAGCGGATCACGCCGAGGTGCGCGAGCATGTCGCCCTGGAAGTAGGTGAAGGCGTTCCAGTGCGTGAGCACCTCGGACCCGTCGGGCGCGCGCCACACGAAGTCCTGCGTGCGGAGCTCCTTCTCGAGCAAGCGCGCGCTCGATCCCGGAAGCGGGTACGCCGAGGGCAGGCGATAGTCGGCACCGACGAAGTACATGCCGTCGATGCGGCTCAGCGCGGTGCGATCGAACCCGAGCGCCGCGAGGATCGCGGGGAGCGCGGGAGTGCACCCGAAGTCGTCCGGGAAATAGGCGAGCCGCGGCTCGGCGTCGAAGCCCGTTTCGCGCAACCACTCCTGACCGAGGAGAAAGTCTCTGAGGATCGACTCCGTCGACGGGATCACCGTATCGGGCGTCGTGATGCCAGTGCCAGTGAGCTGCAGCCTGCGCTCCGACACGAGGCGCAGGAGGAGCTCGCGCCGATCGGGCCGACGCTCCCAGTAGAGACGGACGAAGAAGATCGCCTCGAGCGAGAACACGCGCCGCGGCTCGTGCTCGAGCTCGCTCATCACCTCGTCGAGGATCCGCTCGATCCGGTGCCGGTAGTACTCCTCCGAGGTGAACAGCCAGTTCGGATCCCAGTGACTGCTCTCGCCGAGGATGAGGACGTGGCGTGCGTCCTCGGGAACGCCGAGCTTCTGTCTCAACCTGCGCTCTCGCTCGTTCGAGCTCTGCGTCATCGGTCTCCGCGGCTGCAGGCCGCGAGCCAGAGGTTCGTCGCCCGGCGCCACGTCTCATCTCGCGTGCACGGCAGCGGTGGCTTCGGACGTGCACACGAAGCGCTGCGGGCGATGCTGTTCCTCTTCGCAACGACGGCGGTGGTGGCCTCGATCACGGGGTTCTCGGTGCTCTCGCGATCTCTGCGTGCCTTCGACGCCGAGGCGCCTCCGCGCGGCGCGCTCCCGCCGATGACGGTGATAAGGCCCGTGCGCGGCCTCGACCCCGGGCTCGAAGAGAACACGCAAGCGGCCCTCCGCGTGCGCTACGCCGCGCCGATCGAGACTCTCTTCGTGCTCGACGATGCGAACGATCCTGCGCTTCCAGTGATCGCGCGCGTGATCGCGCGCGAGCGAGCGAGCGCGAGGGTCCTCATCGCGGACGTGACTCCGCGCGGCCGCACGGGAAAGCTCCACGCGATGATCCGCGGCCTCGCGGCGGCGAGCGTGTGCACGCCCCTCGTGTGCTTCGCGGACTCCGACACGCGGCCGAGCCCCGGGCTGATCGAGAGCCTCGCGCGCACCGTCGCCTCCTCGCCCGACGTGGGCGCAGCGTTCGCACGCGCGATCGGCACCGAGACGCCGCGTACGCTGGGCGACGTGGGCTACGCGCTCTTGCTCGACGGTCTCTATGGCCCGCAGGTGGTGCTCGCGAGCCGCATGCGCGACAGGCTCCCCTTCGTGATGGGTCAGACGATGGTCCTGCGCCGCAGTGCGCTCGATGCGGTCGGCGGGCTCGAGGGAAGTCAGGGCGAGCTCGTCGACGACATGCACATCGGCGCACGGCTTGCGGCGGCGGGCTACCGCAACGTCCTGTCGAGCCCGATCGCGATCGTGCAAGCCGGCCTCACGTTCAGCGAGCTCGACGCGACGGCGCGACGGTGGATCCTGTTCGGACGCACAGGCATCCCGTTCTGGCCGTTCGACGTCCCGACGGCATCGTGGCTCGCGCTGTTCTTCATCGGCCTCCTGGGGGGACTGGTCTCGGTCGGGCTCGGCGACGTCCCCTCGCTCGCGCTCTTCCTCGCGACGAGCGTGTCGGTCGTCGTGTCGCTCGAGGTGTTGCGCGGACAGCAAGGTGGGGCACCGCTTCCGTTCGGGCTCTGGTGGGCGCCGTTCGTCTGCCTCGCGATGGTGCCTGCGTGGTTCGTGCGCGCGCGGTTCGCGAAGAGCGTCGTCTGGCGCGGCCGCAGCTACGCGCTCGATGCTGCAGGGCGGCTCGGCGAGACCGACGCTGCCGCTCTCCCCCGAAAGCCCGAGATCCCTCAGATGCCGTAGTGCATCGTGATCGGCACGATGAGCCGGCCGCCGTCGTACTCGAACGCTGCCGAGTCGAACGAAGGCGACCCGAGCGTGCCGCGCGCATCGCGCGAGAAGCCATAGCCCTCGTTGGGGATTCCGAGGAAGCCGGTATCGAAGCGGCCGTTGCTGTTCTCGTCGTGCATCACGCCGATCGCATAGCGGCCAGGCGGCACGTTCTCGAGGCGGCAGCGGGAGACACCGTTCGCCACCGCCGCGTGGCACGTCGCGACCTCTCGTCCCGCGTGGGTCCAGGTCTCGGCGGACGCGTAGAGCCCCGCGCTGGCCATGCCTCGATCACTATGGAGACCGCGCATGACCACGATCACGGCCGGCGCGTCCGGCGCCGAGCGCTGACCGCGCGACGGGGCTGGGGCGAACGCAGCGGCGAGCAGCACCGCACAAGCGACCGTGGAGGACAGGATCGATCGGCGAGGCATACAATCACCCGGTCGTGGGGCGGCTCGGTCCGGACGCGGCCGGCGTAGCTCTCTTGGTCTCACCTCCGGAACCTGCTCGCCGCAGGGTCCTTCGAAAGGGCAACCATCCCGGGGTCTCTCCACGGGGGCGAGGAGCCGCCCCTCGTCATCAACGCCGGGCCCGGACCATCTCGCGCCAGCGCGCCACGAGGTTCAGCGCATCGATCGGAGTGAGGCGGTCGACCTCGACGCCTCTAAGCTCCTCCTCGATCGGCGATGGCTCGACCGCGCGCGGGCCGGCGAAGAGCTCGGTCTGTACGGGCTCTGCCCCACCCCGTCCGGCGCCGCGCTCCAGATCCCCGAGGACTCGGCGCGCCCTGGCGAGCACGGGCTCGGGGAGGCCGGCGAGGCGGGCGACCGCGATCCCATAGCTTCGGTTCGAGCCGCCGCGAACGAGCCGGTGGAGGAACACGACGTCGTCGCCCTGCCCGTCCACGCTGCGCTCGCGCGCGGTCACGTTGAAGTTCGCCACCCTGCCGGGACGCTGGCGCTCGAGCTCGCAGAGCTCGTGATAGTGCGTGGCGAAGAGCGCACGACAGCCGATGACGCCCTCGAGGTGCTCGGCGACGGCCCACGCGATCGAGAGCCCGTCGTAGGTGCTCGTTCCGCGTCCGATCTCGTCGAGGATGACGAGCGAGCGCCGCGTCGCGCCCGCGCAGATCGCCGCCGTCTCGCGCATCTCGACCATGAACGTGCTCTGCCCGCCGCCGAGGTTGTCGCTCGCGCCGACGCGCGTGTAGATGCGATCCACGAGGCCGATGCGCGCCGACTTCGCGGGCACGAACGAGCCGGCCTGCGCGAGGATCGCCGCGAGAGCCGTCTGCCGCATCAAGGTCGACTTCCCGGCCATGTTCGGGCCGGTGATCACGAGCATCCGCTCGCCCTCTGCATCGACGCGAACGTCGTTCGGAACGAACGTGCCGGCCGGCGAGAGCGACTCGACGATGGGATGCCGCCCATCCTCGATCTCGAGGATGAGCGAGTCGTCGACGAGCGGACGCACGTACCCTCGGGCCTGCGCGAGCTCCGCCAAGGCCGCGTGGACGTCCACGTCGGCCACCGCGTTCGCGAGCGCCCGGATGCGGCCAGCCTGCTTCCCGACGCGCGTCCTCAGCTCCTCGAAGAGGCCTTGTTCGATCGTCCGCGCGCGCTCTTCGGCGTGCAGGATCTTCTCCTGAAGATCCTCGAGCGCATCCGTCGTGAAGCGCTCCCCGTTCGCGACGGTCTGCTTGCGCCGGAAGTGCTTCGGGACGAGGCCCAGGTTCGTTCGCGTGATCTCGATGTAGTACCCGAACACGCGCGTGTAGCGGATCTTGAGGGAGCCGATCCCCGAGGCGTCGCGCTCGCTCGCTTCGAGCGCGAGCAGAACGTCCTTGCTCGAGGCTTCGAGCGTCCGGAGCTCGTCGAGGGACGCGTCGACGCCCGGCCGTACGATCCCGCCGAGCGTCGCCACGAGCGGCAGCTCGAGGACGAGGCATCGTGAGAGCTCGTCTCGCACGTCGGCGCAGCCGTCGATCGCCGCCATCGAGACCAGGTCGCCGGCCACGCTCGACGCGAAGACGTGCGCGCGCAAGAGCTCCGCCGCGTCGAGCCCGGCGCGGATCGCGCCGAGATCACGAGGGCTCGCGACACCGAGCTCGGCGCGCGTGGCGAGGCGCTCGAGATCCGGGACGTCCCCGAGGACTCGACGCAACTCGCGGCGGGCGGGCGGATCGAGAGCGAGCGCTTCCACTGCGTCGTGGCGGCGCCGGATGGACGCGACCTCCGCGAGCGGCGCGAGCAGGCGGCGCCTCAGGAGGCGCGCGCCCATCGAAGTGCGGGTCTCGTCCACGAGGGCGAGCAGCGAGCCCGGCCGGTCGCCCGCGAGCGTCGTCACGAGCTCGAGGTTGCGGATCGCTGCGTCGTCGAGCGCGAGGAACGCGGCCGGGTCGTACGTCGAGAGGGTGCGAACGCCGAGCGACGCCCGCGGCTGGCTCTCCTTCGCCGCTGCGAGCGCGAGCGCGACGGCCTGACGTGCGCGCTCGTCGAGAAGGCGCTCTGCACGCTCTGCCTCGGGGTCACCGAGGAGCTCGCGGATCCGGGCCAGCGGGTCGACGAGCGGACTGATCGTGACCACGCGAGCGCGCGGCAGCGTGCGCTGGACGATCTCCTGCGCATCGCCCACCACGAGGACCTCGCGCGGGTCGAGCCGCACGAGCTCGCCGAGCAGCTCGGCCGGGGTGCGCACGGTGCAGACACGCAGATCGGCGCGCGTGAGCTCGAGCGATGCGAGCGCGCTCTCGGCGCCGCCGGTCACGAGGACGACCAGGAGGTTGTCGCGCTGGGCGTCGAGCGCATCCGGATCGAGCGCCAGCCCGGGCGTCACGACGCGGACGACCTCGCGCGGCACGATGCCCTTCACGGTCTTCGGGTCGGCCATCTGCTCGCAGATCGCGACCTTGAAGCCCTTCTCCAGCAGCCGCGCGAGGTAGCCGGTCGCCGCATGGTGCGGCACGCCCGCCATGGGAATGTCCTCGCCGTCGGCGCTCTTCTGCCGCGAGGTCAGCGCGAGGTCGAGGGCCTTCGCCGCGACGATCGCGTCGTCATGGAAGAGCTCGTAGAAGTCGCCCATCCGGAAGAAGAGAAGCGCGTCGGGGTACTGCTCCTTCGCGCGGAAGAACTGGAGCATCGCGGGCGAGCGCTCACCCTTCTCCTTCTTCGCCGGACGCGGGCTCGTGTCGGCCTGCCCGGCGGTGCCGCGCGGTGCACGCGCCATCCTCTACTCGAAGCGCGTCGCGGAGACGCCGACCGGCAGCATCGTCATCTCGACGAGACCGCGACGCTCGATGTCGACGGCGTAGAGCCGCGCGAGGGGCTCGTTCCACGAGAGGAACGTCGGAAGCGAGATCTGGCGGACGCCGTTGCTCGAGAGAGTCAGATCGATGCCGAGCGGGTTCTCCGTCGTGGTCATCACGATCCGCAGGTCCGGGTTGCCGACGACGGGAGCGGTGATCTCGAAGGCGATGCGCGAGTTGACGTACGGAACGCCGGCGAACGCGCGCCCCTGCGCGAGCGGATCGAGCGTCGTGTCCCAGGCGCAGTGTCCATCGGTCGCGTCCCGGGCGAC
>JBBSAT010000181.1:0-15429 GCA_038252025.1 Polyangiales bacterium
CCTTCGTGAGTGGGGTTCTCGTCGCTGAGCATGAACGCAGTGCCGAAGCGCCCCAGCAACAGGAGGCCGATGCCGTCGAGGGGAGAGAAGTCCTTCTCGAGCTCGAGCCCGAAGTCGACCTCGGCCGGCCCGTCGCCGAGCTGACTCAAGTAGCCCACGACGAGCCCTGCGGAGAGACCGTGCACGAGGTGCGCGCCGAGGAGGGCCGAGCCACCGACCGCCGCGAAGTCGTAGTCCCCGCCCGCCATCAGAAGCTCGCCGCGCGCGCGGAGGATGGGCGCGATCGCGTCCGGCCGGGTCTCGGACGGAGGGCTCGGCTCGGGTGGAGGTGGCTGGACCACGACGACCTCGACGGAGGCCGCCGAGGTCGTGACCACGTCGACGACGAGGACGTCCACCGTGGTCGACTGCGCGAGCGCGACGCCCGCCGGGTGGATCGAGACGAAGGCCACGAGGGCCGCGAGGAGAGGACGTGCCATCCCCCACGAGACGGCGCGATCTCGGCGGCGATTCTGTTGCGATGTGTTGCGCTGTGAGGCGCCCTACGCACCGAGCAGCAGCGCGCGGTCGCTCTTCAAGCAGGTCGCGAGATGGTCGAGGATGACGCGAACGCGCGGAGCCGCCTTGAGATCTCGGTGCACGGTGATCCAGACCGGCTCGCGCGGCTCGCCCTCCATCTTCAGGTGGCGCAAGGACGGCTCGGCGTCGCCTACGTAGCGCGGGAGCACGGCGATGCCTGCGTCGGCGCGCGCCGCCTCGAGCAGCGCGAGCGTCAGGTCGCTCACGAACGCCGGCCGCGCACCCGCGGTGATGCGCTTGACCCACGCCGCCTCGACCACGTTCGGGCCGGGGGCGCTCGTGAGGATCGGGTGGGCGCAGAGCTCGCTCGCCTTCTTCAGCGGGCGCCGCGCCAGGTAGGTCTCCGACGCATAGAGCCCGTACGCGACGTCGGCGACGCGCCGCACGACGAGGTTCTCGTGCTTCGATCGAAACATGCGCACCGCGATGTCGGCCTCGCGTCGAGCGAGATCGAGGATCGCGGCGCCGGTGACGAGCTCGATCGTGAGCCCGGGGTGCTGACGTCCGAAGCTCGCGAGACGCGGCGCGAGGTAGCGCGCCCCGAAGGTCTCGGGCGAAGTGACCCGAACCGTTCCTTCGAGGGCCCCTTGCTGCGCGTGCGCTCCGCGCTCGAGCGCGAGCACGCCGTCCTCGACCTGCTGGAGCTGCGCGAGGAGCCGCTCGGCCTCCGCCGTGGGCACGTAGCCCGTCGAGGTGCGCGTGAAGAGCCGCACCCCCAGCGACGCCTCGGCGGCCTCGATTCGCCGGCCGACCGTGGTGTGGTCCACCTTCAGCGCCTTCGCTGCGCGAGAGAGAGAGCCGGCGCGAGAGAGCGCGAGCACGAAGCGCAGGTCGTCCCAGTTCATCGTCGTCTCCGGCCCAGAGGAGGCCCGTGGATTCTTGCACAGCGTGGCGCAGCGACTGTGCATTCCCGGACCGCGCCACGCGGTGTAGCTTCGCGCCGAATGCCGAACGAGAACCGAGTCGTCCGCGCCGGCGTCGCGCCCCGCACCGTCCTCACCGCGCGTGGCGAGACGCTCGCCGTCCCGGTTGGATGGATCCTTCTCCCGCCCGGCGACGCCGGCCTGACCCGGCGCGTGAAGGCCGCCGGTCCGACGTGGACGGTCGAGGAGAAGGTGGGACGACGCACGTTCTCGCGCGGCGTGTGGACGCGGGCCGATGTCGTCGACACGTTGCGCAGCGCGCTCGAGGCAGAGCGGGCCGATCCGGCGTACGCGCGCAAGCTCGAGGCCTCGCGAGGGCGCCGCGAGAAGAAGCAGGTGGCCTACGTCGGCGACTTCCGTGAGGCGGTGCTCGCGTTCCTCGCGTTCGATCCGTGCCACGCCGCGCTCGCAGCGTCGTTCGCGGACGCAGTGACCACGCACGCGACGCCGGTGGGGAGCGGGACCGTCGCGCGCACGGAGCGCATCCCGGTCGGAGAGCGCGCCGAGGCCGCCGTGGTCGCCTGGATGCGGCACCAGACCACCGCGTACGACGACCTCGTCATCGCGCGCGTGAAGGGCGAGCGTCGCCGCGTGAGGCGGATGCTCGCCGAGCGCTCGCGCGCCCTCCTCGAGGCGTACCGGCGCGGGCTCGCTCGAGACGCGGCGGCCTGCCCGCTCCAGCGCGCGCTCGCCAAGCCCGCGGTGTCGCGCTGAGCGAGCCCTCGCTCACTCTCGCTCGGCTCGCTCGACGTGCTCGAGGAACGCCGCGAGCACTTCGCGTGGCGCTTCCACCTGCGGGTAGTGACCCACGTCGAGGCGGACGACGTCGGCCCCAGGCCGCAGCTCGAGGAGGCGCGCGACCATGTGCGCGCCGCTCACCGGGTCGAGCACGCCGTTGATCAGGCGCAGCGGCACGCGCGTCTCGACCACCGCCGAGACCCAGCGCTCGCGGTGCAGGACGCGCTCGTCCATGTAGCGAATGAGCCCGGCGAGAGCGCGCATGCCGTGGTCCCGCGAGGCCAGCTCCCAGAAGCGATGGAGGAGCGCGGCGTCGGGCTGCGTGCGTGGCCCGAAGATCGCGCGCATCGAGCGCGCAAAGGTCCGCTCGCTCGAGAGACGCGCGACGAGCGGGCCGAGCGGGGAGGCGAGCAGACGCTGGATCGGGCGCGGACGGTGCGTCTCCGGGAAGAGGCCGCCGTTCAGGAGACACATCGAGAGGAGCCCTGGGAGCGCGCCCTCGCGATGACGCGCGAGCAGCTCCTGCGCGACGGTGTCCCCGTAGTCGTGCGCGAGCACGTGCAGTGAAGTGACACCGAGCTTCGCGAGGAGCACGAGCTGCAGCTCGGCCTGCTCGATGATCGAATAGGAATGACCGAGCGGCTTGTCGGTGAAGCCGTAGCCGAGCATGTCGGCCGCGATGACGTCGAACCGCGCCGTCAGCTCGGGCCAGATCTCGCTCCAGTCGAAGCTCGAGGTCGGATAGCCGTGGATGAGGAGCAGAGCCCGGCCGCTGCCCTCGCGGCGGTAGAAGATGCGATGGCCTCGGAAGTCGAAGAACGCTCCCTTGGCGCGCCACGCCTCGGGCGAGCTCATGGGAGAACGGCGAGCTTCGGGTTGGGGATCCGATTCTCGAAGTCCTCCCAGATGCGCGCGTCCTTGCGACAGTCGTACTGTCGGCACACGAGCGGCCTCTGCGCGTGTACGCCGCATGCTTTCGTGGTCGCGTCGCAGTGGCCGCACCAGCCGTCCTCGCGCTGACGGATGCGATACGGCCGGCCCACGTCCCAGCGCACGACGCCCTCGGCGAGGTCCTGCTTGGACAGCGTGAAGTCCAGCCGACAGCACGCCGCCTTGCAGAGGTGAGCGCGCGCGGCGCAGTCGATGTCCAGGCTCTTCGCCGCGTACTTGTCGCTGATGTCGTGAAGGACCTCCGCGCCCTCCCAGCTCGTGCGCGCGCTCTCCGTCATCTGCTCTCGCGCGTACGCTCGGCGCGCCTCGATGTCCGCGAGCGACACGTGACCCGACGCGATGAGGCTCTCGGTCAGCGCGTAGACGTGCGCGGCGAGCTCCTGGTTCTTGAGCAGCCCGAGGCCGAGCTTCTCGTGCACGTAGAGGAGCGCCCGGGTCAGCTCCGGATCGGTCCCGTCGTCGTCGCCGTTCGCCACGCGGCGAGGATAGCAGTCGCGCCGGCCGGCTCTCCGGTCGTCAGCGATCGAGCAGCCCGAGCCGCGCCGCGAGCGCGATGAGCGTGTGGGGCGCCGACCCTTCGGCCTTGTTGTTGGCGATGATGAACGTCGGGATGCCGAGCTCGCCCGTGGCCTGGACGATCGACGCCACGTCCTCGCGCATCGCGGGCTGCGGATCGACGAGCCGGTCGAAGGGCGCGAGCGCCTCACGTCGCTTCTCGTAGCGCGTGCCGGGCGGCAGCATGAGACGCACGACGATCCTCGGAGACGACGCGAGCGAGCCCACGCGCTCGAGCTGCTCGGCGAGGGACGGCATCCGCGACCAGAAGTTGAAGCAGTGGCTCGCGCCGTGCGCGCGCAGCACGTCGAGGTACTTCGCGGTGAAGAGCCGCCTGTCGCGCAGCTCGACGGCGAAGGGCCCTCTCGAGCGCTCGAGGAAGCGCTCGATCTTGGCGAGAAAGACGGTCTGGTCCGGGCGATCGGGCGTGGACGGGATCTCGACGACGAACGCGCCGAGCCGATCCGTGAAGTGGCTCGCGCGCACGGGCTCCCCCACGGTGGACTCGAAGAGCTCCGGATCGAGAAAGGCCGGGTTCTGCGCGCGTCGCTTCTCGCCGCGGTCCGGATGGTTCGCGAACTGGAGCGCGGTGATGCCTTCCCAGACCTTCATCACCGCGAGAAAGCCCTCCGACAGCTGTGCGCGCATCGCGGCGAGCTCGGGCGCGGGGATGGGCCCGTAGTAGCTGCGGTCGATCCCGACGGTGCGGAAGAGCGGCACGCGCGCGTACTCGAGGAGCGACTCCTGGACGAACGCCTTCTGGCTCGGATACCGGCGGTGATAGACGAGCCCCGCCCAGCCCGGAAAGGTCCAGCTCGAGGTCCCGAGACGCACGTGCGAAGGAAGGCGCGCCGCGAGCTCGACGAAGGCTTTTCTCGCGCCCTCGCCTGGCTCCGGCGGTGAGACGGCCGGCGCGAGGGGCTCCTCACCGCCGAGGGCCGCCTCCGCTCCGAAGAGATCGAGCTGCCTCTTCACGCGGTCGTCACGGCGCCGCCGCGGCCTCGCGATCGCGCAGCGCGTCGACTCCGTCGAGGTGCCGCTCGAAGGTCTCGCTGAACGCGTGTCGGCGATGCCCGCGCGCGACGAAGTAGAGGTAGCGGTGCGCGTCCGGCGCGAGCACGGCGCGGATCGACGCGAGGCCCGGGTTCGTGATCGGCCCGGGCGGGAGGCCGCCGTGCCGGTAGGTGTTGTATGGGTTCGCCGTGTCCTCGAGCATCGCCGTGGTGATGCGCCCATCGAAGGAGGCGCACGACGGCGCGAGCGCGGGCAAGGCGCGACAGCCATAGGACACGGTCGGGTCCGCCTGCAGACGGTGCAGCGGCAGGAACGTATCGCTGCGTAGCCGGTTCAAGAACACGCCCGCGATCACGGGCCGTTCCTCCTCGACCGCAGCCTCCTCCTCCACGATCGATGCGAGCGTCAGGATCCCGTGCGCGTCGAGCCCGAGGTCGTCGAGCGCATGACCACGCGCGTCCAGCAGAGGACCTGCGTTGCGTCGGAACGCCTGGACGAGCGTGCGGATCACGGCCTCGGGCTCGTCGCCCTCGTGAAACAGATAGGTGTCCGGAAACAGATATCCCTCGGCGGTCGGCGCCGGGATCTCCAGCTCGGCGAGGAGCTCCGGGTCTCTGGTCGCCGCGAGGAACGCGTCCGGCGAGCAGACGCCCCAGTGATCGAGCCGCGCCGCGATCTCGAAGCGCGAGAAGCCCTCCGGGATGAGCACCTCCACGGACGCGAAGCCCAGCCCGCGCGCGATGCGCATCAGCACCGTGTGCGGCGTCATGTCGTCGCGCAGCGCGATCTCGCCCTCGCGCAGCCGGCTTCCGGCACCCAGCAGCCGAGCGTACGCTGCGAAGACGAAGGGCTCGTCGATCACGCTCTCGCGCGCGAGGATCGCTGCCACCTCGTCCACGCTCGCGCCAGCCGGGATCGACACGACGCGCTCGCGCTCTCGCCGCTCCGGCGCGCGCTCCGGGTAGACCACGAAGATCCACCCGACGAGCACCAGCGCCACGAGGACCAGGCTCGAGACGCCGACCGTCAACGCGCGCTCGGCCGAGGATCGCTGCTTTCTTCTCTTCGCCACGTCAGCATCCCTTGCGCGCGGCCTCGCCCGCGTCGAGGTAGCTCTGAAGAAGGAGACACGCGGCGGCCGAGTCGACCTTCCCGCGCTGCTCCTTCGCGTTGAGCCCGGAGCGCCTGAGATCGCGCGACGCTGCGACGGAGCTCCCGCGCTCGTCCCAGAGCACGACGCTCAGCCCGCGCGCCTCGAGCTTCGCGGCGAGGACCCGGCTCTTTCGCGCGGCCAGCCCTTCCCGCCCGCTCATGTCGATCGGCAGACCGAGCACGATGGTCTTCGCCTCGGCGGCGCGCGCCACCTCCACGATCCCGGCGAGGGCCTCGGCGTGCGTGCGGACGAGAATGGCCGGGCGCGGCAGCGCGATGCTCGCCTCGTCGTCCGACACGGCGACTCCGACGCGGCGCTCTCCGGGATCGATCGCGACGACACGCACCGAGACGCTCTACCAAGCCGAGCGGCGCCCGTCGATCCCTCCCCACCCGGCCTCTAACCAAGGAGCGTGCCGCGCAGAAGCGCCGCCAAATCCGCGCGCGCTCGACTCACCGATCGCCGAAGGCGCGCAACTAGGGCAAGGCCCGGCGCAAGTCGTCGCGCGCTCGCCCGTTCGATCGGGCCGGCGCTACGGCGGCGAGAACGCGATATCGTCCTGTGCATGAGCGAGGTAGCGCCCTCTTCCGGGCTCGGAGTGGCCAGCACGATCCACGCGCTCGACGCAACGGCCGTCGCGCTTCGGCCGACGTCGAGCGACGCACCGGTCGCACCGCTCGTCCGTGGGACCTGCAGCCAGGCGCGGTACGAGAGCCACGGGCACCTCGGTCAGGGCGGCATGGGCACCGTCGACGCGGTCTGGGACGCCGACCTCATGCGTCACCTCGCCGTGAAGCGCCTGCGCCCCGAGCTACGAGAAGATGCGCGCATGGTCCGGCAGTTCCTGTGGGAGGCGCGCGTCACCGCCCACCTCGATCACCCGAACGTCGTCCCGATCCACGACCTCGCGCTCGGCGACGGCGGGAGCCTCTTCTTCACGATGAAGCGCGCGCGCGGCCGCACGCTCGAGACCTGCATCGCGGACGCGAAGCCCGAGAGCGACGGCGAGCCGTTCTCGCTCCCGCGGCGGCTGCGGACCTTCGTGCAGATCTGCCATGCGATCTCGTTCGCCCACGCGCGCGGCGTGCTGCACCGCGACCTCAAGCCTGCGAACGTGATGATCGGCGAACACGGCGAGGTGCTCGTGATGGACTGGGGGCTCGCGGTGCCGCTCCCCGGCGAGCGCGGCGATGCGCTGCGTGCGCTGCGCCCGGCGGGCGAAGACAGCTTCGGCTCCTCCGGCACGCCGCTCTACATGTCGCCCGAGCAAGCGTGCGGAACGCCGCTCGACGAGCGCTCGGACGTCTACGCGCTCGGCGTGATGCTCTACGAGCTCGCCTCGCTCTCGCGCCCCTACGACGCGACGACGTTGCCCCAGCTGCTGGCGCGCATCACGGCGGGCGAGGTGAAGCCGCTGGCCTCGGTGCCCGGCGTGTCGCCCTCGCTGGTCGCCGTGGTCGCGCGCGCGATGTCGCTCGATCCCGCCGCGAGATATCCGAACGTCGAGGCGCTCCGCGAGGACGTGGATCACGTGCTCGACGGCCACACGCCGGAGGCGGAGAGCGCGAGCATGGTGCAGCGCGCGACGCGCGTGTACCTGTCGCGCGACCGAGGGCTCAGCCGGCTGCGCGTGATCGACATCGAGATGTCCATGACGAGCGCGATGCTGTTCGGCGCGGCGGTGTGCGGCCTCCTGCTCGCAAGGGGCGTCTGGCCGTGGGCGCTCGCGGGAGCCGCAGTATTCATCGCTGTCCCGCCCTTCAGGAGATGGCTGCGCGAGCGCAACGCGAAGAACGACTGACCCCGCTGGCCGCTGAAGGCGCTTCCCGAGCACAAGCTGGCCGTGGCGATCGCTGCGCTGGCCGGGGCGGCACAGCTCTCGCCGCGCGAGATCGAGATCGTCGAGCTCACGGTCGCCGGCCTCTCTCGCGCGGAGATGCGCGCGCGCCTCGAGGTGGCCGAGAACACCCTGAAGAGCCAGGTCCGCAAGGTCGTGACGAAGTGCGGCGAGCCCGATCTGGGAGCGATCGCCCGGCGCGTGCTCGCGGCGGCCGTCGAGCGGTAGGCCTCGCGCGGAGATCGACGCGCGCGTCCGCATGGCGGACGATGGCCCTCGCATGACGACAGGGCGCGCCCACGTGTATCTGGTGCCCGGCTTCTTCGGGTTCGCGAACTTCGGAGACTTTCGGTACTTCGCGCACGTGCGCGAGCACCTCGAGGCCTGGACGAGCGCGCGCGGGCTCGATGTGCAGATCCACTACGCGCCGACGGCGCCGACCGCGTCCCTGCGGCGGCGGGCGGGGCGGCTGATGGAGATCGTCGCCGAGACGGCCGGCGCAGACGATGCGCCGATCCACTTCATCGGCCACTCGACGGGTGGGCTCGATGCGCGGCTCGCCGTGGCGCCGCGCGCTTCGTTGCGATGCGCGGTCGATCCGGAGCCGCTCGCGCGGCGTGTGCGGAGCATCGTCGCGGTGAGCACCCCGCACTACGGCGCGCCGACCGCGGCGTTCTTCGCGAGCCTGATGGGACAGCGGCTCCTGCTGCTGCTCTCGCTCATCACGATCCACGCGATCCGCCTCGGGACGATCCCGCTCCCGGCGCTCGTGCTGCTCGCGAGCGCGCTCGGCGCGACGGGCGCGGGGCGGTTCGTGTCCGGCGGGATGATCGAGCAGATCTACGATCTCGTCCTGAAGGACTTCACGCCCGAGCGGCGGCAGCAGATCGAGCGCGTGTTCTCGGAGGTGCAGAACGATCAGACGCTGCTCGTGCAGCTCACGCCCGAGGGGCTCGATCTCTTCAACGCGCTCGCGACGGAGCGAGACGGCGTGCGACGCGGATGCGTGGTCTCGCAGGCCCAGCCGCCCTCGATCCGTCGTCAGCTCCGCGTGGGCGTGAGCCCCTCGCACCAGGCGATGTACAACGTGTATCGCGCGCTCTACGCCATCGCGACGACGCTGCCCGAGCACCTCTTGCCGAGCCCGGATGATGCGCAGGCCAGGGCGCTCGTCGCCGCCTACGGGAGGCTGCCGAGCGCCAAGGGAAACGACGCGATGGTGCCCTCGCGCTCGCAGGTCTGGGGCGAGGTGGTGCACGCGGCCTGGGCCGATCACCTCGACGTCATCGGGCACTTCCACGCGCCCGATCGGTCGCCGCTGCATGTGGACTGGATGCGGACGATGAGCGACTTCGGGCGCCCCGAGTTCGAGGCGATGTGGAACGACGTCGCACGCTTCGTCTTCGAGCCCGAGCGCTGAGAGAGGCCGAGCGCGAAAAAGAGAAAGAGCGTGGCCCGACTGGACCACGCTCGTTCGACTCTCGGAGAACGGCTGAGCGTTCAGGGAAGCTGGTCGTTCGTGAGCGTCGCGAGCTCCGTGAAGCCGAGGGTCGCCGCCGGGGTCTCGTCCGTGTGGAACGAGCCGACGTAGATCTGGTGGACGCCGGCCGGGAAGTCCGCCTGCACCATCGGGTTCGGGTAGCCGCCGCCGTCGTCGTCGCAGAGCACGCGCCCGTCCGAGAGGCGGACCATGAGCGTCGTGTCCTCCGTCGAGCGGACGAGCACGCGGAGGCCCGTGATGGGCGTGGTGGTGGTGAGCGTCACGTTCGGCGTGACGCCGATCGAGCCGGCGCAATAGCCGTCGGGCGGAGCGAGCGTCGACGCCGAGATCGGGCCGCCGGCGGTGGTGGTGACGACGTTCGGATCGGGCATGAAGCCCGCCGCGAGCGTGACGGCCTGCATGGCCGCCGGAGCCATCGCCGGCGCGACGGGCGCGATGGGCGCGATGGGCGGGAGGATCGGCGCGGAAGGCGTCGACGAGCCGCCGCCCATGCAGCAGCCCGCGGTTCCGATCGCCATGGCGATGCTGGTCCCGAGCACGAGATGCCGGAGCGAGAAAGAGAGCGTGGACATGAGGTTTCGTTCCTTGTGGTGGTGAGAGGTCGCGTCGAGCACGACCCCTCAGACGTACGGCCCCGCGTTGCGGGCCTCACGTCAAACGAGGTCAAATGGGGCCCCAAGGCCTTCTGCGACGCCAGAGACGTACGCGAGCCCGCGCTGGCTGGGAAGCCCGTTTCGCTCCGCGTAGGTCCCGCACCCCCATTTACAGCGGGAGCGCTTCGTGCCCACGATGATCAAGACCGCCGGCAAAAACCCGCGGGGAGGATCGCTTATATGACTTCATTTCGGCTCTCTGGGTTCGTCCTCGTGTCCTTCGTCGCGTCCACGCTCGCCGCGTCGTCGGCCCAGGCGGAGCGTGTCTCCTGCGCGATCACGACGGACGGCAGCTGGGTCTGCGACGGCGTGACGACGTGCAGCGATCGGCGTGACTGCATCGGCGACCCGGGCACGGAGAACCTCTTCTGCCTCGCGCCGAACCCGACGAGGCCGGACCAGCGAGAGTGCATGCTGCCGTGCACGACGATGTTCGGCTGCGGCTCCGCCTCCGACTGCCCGGTCATCGGGCCGGTCGGCAGTACGCTCGCGCCCTTCTGTCAGGACGCGAGCGACGGGACCAGCATCTGCACGTACCACGGCACCGCGCCGCCGAACCAGCGGATCACCTACTGCGCGGACGGCGGCGCCACGATCCTCACGCACTACCTCAGCGCCTGCCAGACGCTCCCGCGCGCCGCCGGCGATCCGCCCGTCTACACGCAGGACTACTTCGAGGGCGACTGCGACGGCGACGGCTGCCCCAACGGCGCTGACACCGATCCCTGCGCCCTCCCCGCGACGGGCGCGAGCTGCGCGATCTCGACCGAGCCGGCCCGCAGCCCGTTCTGTCCTCCGCTTCAGCCCTTGGCGTGCGCTCCCGGCTCGGGGGGGCTCGTCTGCGAGGACGCGCGACCGTGCGCCGGCGTGGGGAGCGCGTGTGGCGCGGTCTCGATCTGCGAGGACGGCTGGAGCGACGGACCGCGCTGCCGCCCGTCCTGCAGCACGCTCATCCTATGTCAGAGCGCTGCCACGGGGCGGATGCCCGAGCCGTGCCCAGAGTTCGACGGGAGCGCGGGCTTCTGTGTCCCGTCGCCGGTGTCGATCGCGGGATATCCCGGGTACGACGGCGCTTGCGTCTACGTGCCGTCGTTCGTCGACGCGACCTGCTCGGCGAGCACTCCGAGCGCGACGTGCTTCCTGCTCCCGGGCACCTCGACCGTGACGACCAACTTCTTCCTGGGCGACTGCGACGGAGACGGCATCCCGAACGGCTGCGACTCGATGCGATGCGTACCGGGAAGCGCGGCCGACGGTTGCGTGCCCGTGCCTGGCGACGGCTGCGCGGCCACGCTGGCGATGCCGGACGCCGGCATCGTGGACGCGGGCGGCTCGACCACGGACGCGGGCGACACGATGCCCGACGCGGGCGGCGAGCCGAGCCCGGACGGAAGCCTGACCACGGACGACTCGGGCACGACGAGCGACTCCGGCACCCAAGCGTTCGACGCGGGCGTGACCGACAACGACGCGAGCGGCGGAAGCTTCACCGGCGGAGGCGGCTGTCGCTGCAGCGCGGCGGGCGGCGATCGCGGCGGGCTCGCGGGCCTCGGTCTCGCGGTGCTGGCGCTCGGCGTGACGTTCGCGCGACGCAGGCGTCGCTGAGCGCGCACCGGCCCAGAGATCGGGCGGCCCCGTGCCCGGCGCCTCTGATATCTTCCGCCGGGGAGTGACCGATGGCCGTCGACGTCGTCTTCATCGAACCTTGTTTCCCTGCGAACCAGCGGGAGTTCGTGCGCGCGCTCCATGCGGTGGGCGCGCGCGTCACCGGCATCGGCGAGCGCCCGAAGGAGTCGCTCGATCCCGAGATGCGCGGCTGGCTCACGCACTACGAGCAGGTCTCGAACGTCTGCAGCGAGACCGAGGTCGAGCGCGTCGTTCGCTGGCTGCAGGGCCGGGTCCGCGTCGACCGGCTCGAGGCCGTGGTCGAAGCGCACGTGATGAACGCCGCGAAGGTCCGCGAGAAGTGCGGCATCACCGGCACGAGCGTGAAGACGACCTGGCTCTGTCGCGACAAGCCGACGATGAAAGACGTGCTTCGCGAGGGCGGCGTCCCGACGGCGGCCTCGCTCGGGTCGAGCGACGTGAGCGAGATCCGCGCGTTCGCGAAGCGAGTCGGTTTTCCGTTGATCCTGAAGCCGCGCGATGGAGCCGGCGCATCCGGCACGGTGAAGGTCGAGAACTTCGGAGAGCTCGACGCGGGCCTCGCGGCGCTGCGCGTCGATCGCGGCGCGTCGATCGCCGTCGAGGAGTTCATCGAGGGGCACGAGGGCTTCTACGACACGATCTCGATCGGCGGCCGCGTCGTGCACGAGTTCGCGTGTCACTACTTCCCCAACGTGCTCGAGGCGATGCGCACGCGCTGGATCAGCCCGCAGTTCATCGCGACGAACCGCATCGACTCGGCGCCTGGCTACGACGAGATCAAGGCGATGGGCCGCAAGGTCATCTCGCTCCTCGGCGTCGGGACGAGCGCGACGCACATGGAGTGGTTCTTCGGTCCGAAGGGTCTGAAGTTCAGCGAGATCGGCTGTCGTCCGCCCGGGGTGCGCGCGTGGGATCTCTACGCCGCGGGCAACGAGATGGACATCTACAAGGAGTGGGCGATGGCCGTCGTGCACGGCCACCCCGCGCAGCCGCCGAGCCGGAAGTACGCCGCGGGCATCATCGCGCTCCGGCCCGATCGCGACGGGCGCATCACGGGCTATGACGGCATCCAGGCGATCGAGCGCGCGTACGGCAAGTGGATGATCGACGCGCACTTCCCCTCCCCGGGCACGGCGACGCAGCCCGTGGAGGCGGGCTACATGGCGAACGCCTGGCTCCGCCTGAAGCACCCGGACTACGACGAGCTGAAGCGCATGCTCGACAACGTCGGTCAGACCATCCACGTCCGCGCGCAGTAGCCGCCCGCACGAGGCAGCGCTCCACAGAGCGCAGCGAGTATCCTTTCCTCGTGAGCCTTCGCCCGAGCGCAGCTTCGGTCCTCCTCGTTCTGTGCGTCGTGTCGTGCGCGACATCGATCGACCCTTCCCGCGCCGGATGCCCCGACGGCGAGCAGTGCTCGGCGCGCAATGCCGCTGCTCGACGGCATGCCTATCCATGGCTGCATCGGCCTGCGCGGCACCGCGGTCGGCACGGCTACCGCGACGATCGCGATCGGAGCACTGACCACCGAGGTCCCCGTCAACGTCGTCCCGGCAGGGTCGTCGCTCCCAGGGCCGCCGTTCGATCCGGGCGCCACAGAGAGCGACGCCACGCCAGGAGAGCGCGCGTCTCGATAGCCCCGGCAGCGCGCGGGTCAGCTGGACATGCGCAGCACGACCTTGCCGCGCACGTGCTCGTTCTCGAGCAGCTCCTGCGCGCGGGCGACCTCCTCGAACGGCACGGTCTCCTGCACGACGGGGCGCACCTTGCCCTCCTCGATCCAAGCCGCGATCTGCTGCAGCTCGCGTGCGTTCGACTGCGTTCGGTAGTTCTCGCCGCGCGCCTGATGTTGCTTCGCCTGGATCTGCGAGGGCTCGGAGAGCGTCGAGATGAGCGATCCGCCCGGGCGAAGCACGTTCCATGAGCGGGTCTGCGTGTCGCCTGCCACGAGATCGAGCACGAGATCGACGTCGTGCACCTCGTCCTCGAAGCGCTCGCGCCGGAAGTCGATCACCTGGTCCGCACCGAGCTTCTTCGCGAACTCCACGTCCTCTGCGGAGACCGTGGTGGAGACGCGCGCTCCGGCGGCGTGAGCGAGCTGCACGGCGAAGTGCCCGACGCCGCCGGCTCCCCCGTGGATCAGGACGTGCTGTCCAGCCGCGAGGTTGCCGTGATCGAAGAGCCCTTGCCATGCCGTCGTCGCGGCCAGCGGGACCGCGGCGGCCTCGGCGTCGTCCAGGTTCTGGGGCCTGCGCACGCAGAGCGCGGCATCGAGGGCGACGTACTCGGCGTAGCCCCCGCGGTCACGCGGCAACAACGCGAAGACGTGATCGCCCCGCTCGAAGTCGTGCACGTTGCTGCCCATCGCCTCGATCGTGCCCGCGACGTCACGGCCGAGCCGTAGCTCCTCGGCGGACGCATGGCCGTACACGCCCGAGCGCATCTTGTAGTCGATGGGATTGACGCTCGCGGCGTGAACGCGCACGAGGACTTCATCGGCCTGCGGCTCAGGCATCGGCGCTTCCTCGATCGCGAGGACGTTCGGCCCGCCGAACTCGTGAATGCGGACGACCTTCATGGTGCTCTCTCCTTCGAGCCCAGCGGCTCTGGTCGTGGGGGTGCAGCACCAGTGCCAGAGTGAGTGACGCGTCGGATGAGACCTCTGTGCCTCACGGAAGCACCGTCCACGGACTCGATATCTGCCTGGCGGCTCGAGCGGGCGTCAGATGAAGGCTCGACAGGCAGACGACGGTGGGAACGCTCGCCGCCAGACCTCCGAGAGAGCCGCTCCATCTCCGAAGAGGTCGCAGCTCAGCTCCGCGGCCAGCGTCGGCCACGTGACACAGACGCGCTGCGTGACACACGCCTCGCGCCAGCGAGGTACCGATTCAGGCCTTCGCGGCGATCCCCTCGAGCTCGGTCCACAGCGCCCCACGAAAGTCGGCGAGCGCCGCATGCGCAGGAGCGGCGCGGAGCTTTCCCTCGTAGTAGAAGCCGCCCGCCTCTACCGGGCCGGTACCGATGGCGACGTAGCGAGCGGCCGCGTCATCGAGGCTCGTGCCGAACCGAAAGAGCTTCGCGACGATCGGGCCCATGCGCTTCAGGATCTCCGGCATCTCGCCGCCGAAGCGCGTGCCCGGGATGATCCCCGGATGGAGCGCGACGAACGTGATGCCTTCACCGCCGTGACGCGCCTGCTCCTCGAGCGTCAGCGCGAGGAGCGCGAACTTCGCGCGCACGTACGAGCCCATGCCGGCCGACGCCTTCGCGCCGTTCAGCTCGTCGAGGGTGGCCCGCGCCGACTTCGGCAGGCCCGTGACGAGGTTCACCACGCGGCCCCTCGCGTTGGCGAGCGACGGACGGAGGGCGTCGGTGAGCACGAAGGGCGCCGCGACGTTCAGCGCGAACGTGCGCTCGAGGCCGTCGACCGTGCGCTCGGTCTTCGAGAACGTCCCTCCCGCGTTGTTCACGAGGAGCTCGATCTTCGGATGCTTCTTCGCGAGCCGCGCGCCGAGCGCCGCCACGTCCTTCAGCGAAAAGAGATCGGCGATCTCGAGCTCTGCCGTCCCCACTCTCTCGATCTCGGCGAGCGTCTCTCGGCCACGGGCCGCGTCGCGGCCGACGACGACGACGTGAAAGCCCGCTCGGGCGAGAGAGATGGCGGCCGCCTGGCCGAGGCCGGAGGTCGCGCCCGTGACGATCGCAGTCTTGCGTTCCGTGTCGCTCATGGCGGCAAGCCTAGTACCGCTGCCCGTAAATTCGATCCGCTTTCGCGGATGACGGAAATACGACACTCGGGTGGGCGGTTGTGGCGGCATGCCGAGCGGTCGCCGAGCCCGACGCCTGATGATCCCGAGCGATGAGCTCTCGCGACTGGA
>JBBSAT010000182.1:0-15318 GCA_038252025.1 Polyangiales bacterium
CGAACCGCGAGGTCTTGCGCGACGCGCACCTCGACGTGGCGGCCATCGAGCTCGAGCGCCTCGGCGACCTCCCGAAGGCCGCTGGGAGCCTCGCCGCCGTGCTCGCGCTGGAGCCGCAGAACACGGTCGCGCTCTCCTTGCTCGCGAGCCTGGAGCGGCGCGCCAAGCGTCCCGAGAAGGCCGCCGACGCGCTCCGAAGGCTCATCGACGCGACGACCGGACGCGCAGAGAAGGCCGCGGCGCTCGTCGCGCTCTCGCAAGTCGAGCAGGGGCGCGGCGATGCCGAGCGGGCGCGCGACGCGCTGCACGAGGCGGTGGCGATCGAGGGTCCCTACGGCGCCTCGGCGCAGGCGTTCCGGATCTCGCTCGCCGGCTCGGACCGCGCAGGCTGGACCCGGTACGCGCAAGCGCTCTACGACCACGTGCGGCGCGCACCCGCGGAGGGCCCGCGTGGACAGATCGTCCCTTCGGGGGTCTACGTGAGCCTCGCGGACGTGCTCGACGAGACGTTGGGCAGACCTCTGGACGCGCTCGAGGTCCTGCGCGAGGCGATGCGCTCGCATGCGGACGACTCGGAGCTCGCACGGCGCTTCGCCCAGCAGGCGCTCCGGGCCGATCGGGCGGCCGAGGGCGTCGAAGCGCTCCGCAAGCTCGTCGACATCCAGCCTGCGCTCGCGGATCTCCAGCGTGATCTCGGCGCCGCCATCGCGACGCTCCATCCAGACGCCGCGACGGTCGTGCTCGGCCCCCTCGCGTTGCTGTCCGCGACCACGCCGGAGGAGGACCAGCGCCTGCATGCGCGCGTTCCACCGCTCGGGCGGATCCATCGCGAGAGCTTCGGCCACGAGAGCCTGGCGCTGCTCTATCGGATCGACTTCAACTCGCCGGCGCTCGCGATGATCGCGGCGCTCCCCGAGGCGCTGGTCCGGCTCTACCCGCCCGACCTCGACGGTCTCGGCGTCGGGCGCTCCGATCGGCTCACCCAGAAGAGCGGGCACCCGCTCCGCTCGCTCGGCAGCCGCGTGGCGGCGCTGCTCTCCGCCGGCGAGTTCGAGCTGTACACGCACCACGTGCGTGGTCGCGGCGTCGCCGTCGAGCTCTCGCAGCCCGTCTCGATCCTCGTGCCCGCGTCGATCACGGAGCTCTCCGAGGCCGGACAGATCTTCCTGCTCGGACGCGTGCTCGCGAACGCGAGCCTCGGGCTCTCCGTGTTCGACAAGCTCACCCCGCGTGAGCTCGAGGTCATGCTCGCCGCGGCCGCGCGGATCGCCGTCCCGCGCTTCGGGGCGGGGCTCACGAGCGAAGAGGTGCTCGACGAGCAGAGCCGACGTATCCAGAAGGCGATCTCGCGCAAGGCGCGACGGGCGCTCGACGAGATCGCACCGCTCTACGTGAAGGCCGCGGCGACGGACCTGTCCGGTCTCGCCCGCAGCGTCTCCTTCGGCGCCGCGCGCGCCGGGGCGCTCCTGTCGGATGACCTCCGCGAGTCCGTCGAGGCGCTGCGCCGCACGGAGCGCGACTACGCATCGGCCGACGCGCCGCAGCTCGCCGCCACCGCGCCGCTCGTGTCCGACCTCGCGCGCTTCTGGACCTCGGACGTCGCCCTCGACATCCGGCGACGCGCCGGCCTTCTCTGATCGTCCCCCGCACCTCTGCCCTTCTGGAGTGAAGTCGAATGGAATCCATCCGCACGCTGATCGACGCCGAGACCATCGCAAAGCGCGTCAAGGAGCTCGGCGCCAAGATCACCGAGGAGCACCGCGGTCGCGAGCTCGTGCTGGTCCCGGTGCTGAAGGGCAGCCTGGTCTTCGCAGCGGACCTGATGCGCGAGATCGATCTTCCTCTCTCGATCGATTTCCTCGGCTGCCGAAGCTACGAAGGCGGCACGCAGACGACGGGCGTCGTCCAGATCACGTACGACCTGACCAAGCCCATCGAGGGCAAAGACGTGATCATCGTCGAGGACATCGTCGATACGGGGCTGACGATGAGCTACCTGCTCGACAACCTGAAGACCCGGAAGCCGCGTCGGCTCGAGCTCTGCTCCCTGCTTCACAAGCCGGCGCGCACGCGGGTCGAGGTCCCCATCGACCACCTGGGCTTCACGATCGAGGACGTGTTCGTGATCGGGTACGGCCTCGACTTCGGAGAGAAGTACCGGAACCTGCCTTACCTCGGTGTGCTGGGAGAAGGATGAGCGCGACATGGCTGAGACGTCCAAGCGCCTCGAGGTGATCGAGGCGATGATCCAGAAGGGCTCGAAGGACCCCTTCCACCACTACGCGCGCGGCATGGAGCTCCGCTCGCTCGGACGCACCGAGGACGCGCTGCGGGCCCTCGAGGACGTCGAGAAGTCCTTCCCGGACTACGTGCCGACGTACTTGATGGCCGCCCAGATCGCCCAGGAGCTCGGGCGAATCGAGGACGCGGGGCGGCTCGCTGAGACCGGCATCGATCGCGCGCGCGCCGCGCACGACGACCACGCACTGTCCGAGCTGACCACGTTCAGGAGCACGCTGAAGTGACACGCACCTCGCCGGCGCTCCTCCTCTCGCTCGCGATCGCCGCGTGCTCCGGCCCACCGTCGACGGAACCCGGGCCCGACGCGAACGAGAGCGACGCCGGCACCGAGGACGCAGGTCCGCGCGACGCCGGGAGCGACGCGTTCCGGCCGCCGCGCGACGCGGGCCCCCAGGAAGCCGTCACGTTCGGTGGGTTCGGACCTCTCTCGAGCCCGGCAGGAGCCGGGAGCTTTCGGTTCGGCGTCGCCACGGCAGCCGCGCAGATCGAGGATCAGAACACCCGGACCGATTGGTATGCCTGGAGCTCGCCCGAGACCGAAGGAGGCCTCGGACGCGGCACGTTCGTCGACGACGCCGTGCGGGGCTACACCAACGCGATCGCCGACGTCGCGCTCCTGGACGAGCTGAACGTCGACTCGTATCGGTTCAGCATGGAGTGGTCTCGCATCGCGCCGATGCGAGACGAGATCGACGCAGCCGCGGTCGCTCATTACGACGCGCTCGTGGACGCGCTCCTCACGGCCGATCCACCGATCCATCCCCACGTCACGATCCACCACTTCGCGAACCCGGTCTGGATCGACGATCCGCGCATCGACCCCGAGACCTGCGACGCGACGAGCCCGGACGCGACCCAGCTCTGTGGCTGGTCGAGCGACCACGCGGACGAGATCATCGCGGAGATCGCCGAGCATGCCTGTTTCCTCGGTACCCACTTCGGCGACCGCGTGGACGAGTGGGGGACGATCAACGAGCCGGTGAACTATCTCTTCGCCGCGTACGGGGTCGGCTTCTTCCCGCCGGGCCGCTCCTACTACTTCGGTCAGACGGATCGCTTCGTCGAGATCGTGCGTCGCTTCATCCGCGCGCACGTAGCGATGTACGAGGCGCTGCATCGCTGCGACACCATCGACGCGGACGGCGACGGCATCGCAGCGAGCGTCGGCATCCCGCTCTCGGTCGCCGACTGGGTCCCGGCTCGCAACAACCTGCCGAGCACCGACCCCGACGACATCGCGGCGGCCGAGCGGATCACCTACGTCTATCACTACCTGCTCGTCGACTCGCTCCGTAACGGGACGTTCGACCCGGACTTCGACCAGGTCGGTGACGAGCCTCATCCGGAGTGGCTCACGAGCGCCGGCGAGCCCTCGATCGACTGGCTCGGGCTGCAGTACTACTTCCGGGCGGGCGTCACGGGACGAACCACGATCCTTCCGCGCATCCGCGCCACGCCCTGCGCGAACGGGCTGAACTCGGGCGCATGTCTGCCCGCTGAAGACCCCACGTGGGTCGTTCCCGCGATGGGCTACGAGTTCTACGCCGAGGGTCTCTTCGACGTGCTCGAGGCCTTCCACGAGCGCTATCAGGTCGGTGGCCCTCCTCTTCCCTTCGTGATCACGGAGGCTGGGATCGCGACGGAGCTGGGGACCCGCCGCGCGGAGAACGTCGTGCGCACGCTCGAGCAGATCTCGCGCGCCATCGACGCTGGGATCGACGTCCGCGGCTACTACCATTGGTCCTTCATGGACAACTTCGAGTGGGCCGAGGGATACGTCCCGCGCTTTGGGCTCTATCGCGTCGATCGGACCGACTCCTACCCGCGAACGATCACGGAAGGCGGGACGGTCTTCAGCGCGATCGCGAGCGCCCGCGCGCTGTCGCACGATCAGCGGACGACGTACGGCGGCGTGGGGCCGATGACGCCCGAGCCCTGACCGGTGACGAGCATGTGACGGCCGGCTCCCCCTCGGCGAGCCAGGTGCCATTCGGAGGCCGAGAGCCTAGGATGCAGAAGCGATGAGCGAGCCCGCGCGCGAGAATCACGTAGAGACGCCCGACCTCGCCCGCGGGAGCCCAGATCTATTTCTCAATCGCGAGCTCTCCTGGCTCGAGTTCAATCAGCGCGTGGTGGACGAGGCTCGCGACCGCAGCGTTCCCCTCCTCGAGCGCCTGAAGTTCGTCGCGATCGCCGCGAACAACCTCGACGAGTTTCTGATGGTCCGCGTCGCTGGACTGGTGGGGCAGCAGCGTGACCACGTGGCGGTCGTCACGGCCGACGGAGCCACGCCGACCGTCCAGCTCCATTCGGTGGCAACGCGCGTGTCGCGGATGCGCAACCAGATGGGCGAGGTCGTGCTCGAGGACATCCTCCCGGAGCTGGCGGCGCGCGGGGTGAAGCTGCTCCGTACCCGCGAGCTCGGCGCCGCGGGCCTCGCCCACGCGCAGCGGCACTTCCACACGCAGGTCCTGCCCGTCCTGACCCCTCTCGCGATCGATCCGGGCCACCCGTTCCCGCACCTCCGGAACAAGAGCCTGAACATCATCGCCCTGCTCACCGGAACGCAGCGCGGCGGCAACGAGCCGGCGTTCGCTGTGGTGCAGGTGCCGAGCGTGCTGCCGCGCCTGGTGCGCGTTCCGCCGGAAGAAGGCGGATCGGTCCGCGCGGCGTTCGTCTTGCTCGACGATCTGATCGGCGCCCACGTCGCGGATCTGTTCCCCGGCTTCGACTGCCTCGGGGCTTGGCCCTTCCGGGTCATCCGAAACTTCGACCTCGAGATCGACGAGGAGGAAGCCGAGGATCTGCTCGAGAGCGTCAAGCAAGAGGTCCGGCGGCGCGATCGCGGCAACGCCGTCTGCGCGCTCGTCGACTCCGGCGCGCGCGCGGAGGCCGTCGAGATGCTCCGCGAGGCGATCGCGCTCGATCCCGCCTACGTGCTCCGCGTCGACGGGCCGCTCTCGCTGCCGGATCTGACGAGCCTCGGCGACTGGGTCGAGAACGACGCGAGCTTGAAGGACGAGCCGCTGCCGCCGCAGTCCCTCCCTCCGTTCCGCGACCAGGACGACATCTTCGCTGCGATCGCGCTGCGCGGGGACATCCTCCTACACCATCCGTACGAGTCCTACGATCCGATCGTCCAGTTCATCGAACAGGCGGCCGCCGATCCGCAGGTCCTCGCGATCAAGCAGACCCTCTACCGGACCAGCGGCGACAGCCCGATCGTGAAGGCGCTGATGCGCGCCGCCGAGAACCGGAAGCAGGTCACGGCCCTCGTCGAGATCAAGGCGAGGTTCGACGAGGAGAACAACATCCAGTGGGCGCGCAAGATGGAGGAGGCGGGCGTTCACGTCGTCTACGGCCTCGTCGGTCTGAAGACACACGCGAAGGCTGCGCTCGTCGTGCGCCGCGAAGGCGGCGAGCTCCGCCGCTACGTTCACTTGGCGACGGGCAACTACAACCCGAACACGGCGCGTATCTACACGGATCTCTCGTTCTTCACGACCCGGCCCGACATCGGCGAGGACACGAGCAACCTCTTCAACCTGCTCACCTCGTGCACGGCGCCCGCGACCTGGAAGAAGCTCATCGTCGCGCCGCTCGGGCTGCATGAACGGGTGCTCGGCCTCATCGAGCGCGAGGCGGCGCACGCGCGCGCCGGGCGTCCGGCGAGGATCATCGCCAAGATGAACTCCCTCGTCGATCCCGAGGTCATCCTCGCGCTCTATCGAGCCTCGGCCTGCGGCGTGAAGATCGATCTCCTCGTGCGCGGGATCTGCTGCCTGCGGCCCGGGATTCCCGGCGTCTCGGAGAACATCCGCGTGCGCGCGATCCTCGATCGCTTCCTCGAGCACGCGCGCATCTTCGTCTTCGAAGCGGGCGGCGCGGTCGAGGTATACGCAGCGAGCGCCGACTGGATGCAGCGCAACTTCCAGCGCCGGATCGAGGTCATGTTCCCGATCGAGGACCCGAAGCTGAAGGCGCGGGTGACCGACGAGATCCTGGCGACGGAGCTCTCGGACGACGTCAAGGCCAGCGAGCTCCGGCCCGATGGAAGCTATCACCGCCTGCCAAAGAACGCGGCCGGCGGCACGCGATCACAGAACGTGTTCTACGAGCGCGCACGCATGGCGGCGCTCGATGCCGACAAGCGCGTGCACATCGACCGCCCCTTCGTCGTACGTCCGGTGCGTAAGGGTCCGACCCTCGCGCCTCCGCCCGTCCCGGAGCCTCGCAGCGAGGCGCGCGAGTCGAACCCCGACGGGTTCGTCGTCCGGCCGGACCTCGCCCGAGCCGAGCCTACGAGCGGATGATCGAAGCGGGCTCCGTCTCCGATCCGCCGAGGTCTGCGCTCACCCGAGGGGGTGGATCGACTCGAGCAACCTCATGAACGCCGGCTCGGCGTCGGTCACCGCCTGGCGGGGCCCGATGAGCTTGAAGAACACGAGACCCTCGGACCCTTCGATGATCGCGCCGAGCATGCGCTGACCGTCCGCTCCATCGGTCGCGGCCTCGCCGCGCATGCCGGAGAAGCTGCCCGTCGTGTCGACGAAGGTCGCGGGCAGGCCGCCGTACTCGCGGTGCTCGACCGTGGCGACGTCCCGGGTCGCGCGTCCATCGGGCTGGGTGAACTGGCCGAGCCACCGATCGACGTTGTCGTCGATCGAGCCTCCCTGCCCCGCGCCGAAGTGGAACACCGCGAGCTCAGCCTCCGGGTGGTCCCGAACGATGTACTCCGCCGCGCGGACGGAGCTGGTCGGTGGGCGCGAGACGAGCGGCTCTTCGACCTGCCAGGCCAGTCCACCGGCGATGTCCTGCGCTTCCGGAGCAGCCGAGCCCCTGGGCGCGGGCACGCCCTCGGGAGCGGCGGTCCGCGCCGGGTGAGTCGTCGAGCCCGACGAGTGCGGCTGCGGCCCGGAAGAGCACATGCAACCGAGCATGGTGAGAACGACCAGGGACGGGAAGAGGCGCTGCATGATGCTGCGTTGTAACCGGGACGCTTTTCGGGCCGCAAGGACGGTGGTACTGACGAGCCGCGCCGTATGCCGGAATCCCTCAGCCCGGCCCTCTCCCTGGAGCGGAGAGGGAGCGTGATCTGGCCCAGCACGCCCTGGCGCGCGATCCCCGAGGCGATGCTCGCGTGCAGCCTGACCGCGCTCGTCCTCGCGCTCGTCGACGTCGCTCAGTCCGCCGTGTCCGACGCGTCGGTGCGCGTGTCCGCGGCGGAGTTCGCCAGCGCCGCGCTCCACATGGTCGCGCTCGAGCTGCCGCTCGGACTGGCCGCGGGGCTCGTCCTCGGAGCCGCCCTCGGCCTGGCGCGTACCGTCCCGGGCCTGGGAAAGGCGCGTCGTGCGTACGGGACACCGTCGCGCTGGCTCGACCGTGACCCGGTCCGCTTCGCCCATCCCCTTGCAGCGGCGGGTGCGCTCGCCTGCACGTTCTTCGTCGGCTCCCGCGCCTTCGTCGAGCTCGCGACCCAGTTCCACCGCGTCGACCTCGCCGGATATGCGATGGGCGGCGTGGTCGTCCTGCTGTTCCCGTTCGCGGTGCTCGTGTTCGCTGCGCTCTCGCTCGCGCTCCGTGGGGTCGCGCAGCTGCTCGGAAGGCTCGCCTCGTTCGCGACCGTGGTGGCGTCTTCCGCGGTCGCCGGGACGCTCGTCCTCGTCGGGCTCGCTCGCGCTCCGTCGCTCGAAGGCGTGGACGACACCATCTTCGTCGCCATCCCCATCGTGGCCCTCGCTTTGATCGCCTCCGTCGTCTTCGTTCGTCTCGGGACGCGACGCATGCCGGGCGCGCGTCTCTACGCCCTGGCCGGCGCGACCGCCTGCGTCATCGTCGCTTCGTTCCTCGGCTCTGGCTCCACGTACGGCGGCCGCAGCGGCGTACGCAGCGTCGTGGAGCAGCGGTCGCTGATCGGGCAGCGACTGGTTCGCTTCTACGCGGCCCGCTCCGATCGCGATCAGGACGGCTACACCGCGCTCTTCGGCGGCGGTGACTGTGACGACGGCGACCCGCACGTCTACCCGGGCGCGCGGGACCCGGAGGGCGACGGCATCGACGCGGACTGCTTCGCTGGCGACGGCTCACCGAACGTGGCGCCGCGCGGGGACGCCGACATCGGCACGACGCCGAGCCCCGTCTCGCGGCCGAACATCGTGATCGTGACCATCGACGCGCTCCGCCGCGATCACCTCGGGACCAACGGCTACGCGCGCCCGACCTCTCCGAACATCGACGCGTTCGCGGCGGGAGCGGTCGAGTTCGACGACGTGATTCCTTCGTCTTCGCGTTCGCTCCGCTCGATCCCGGGCATGTTCACCGGCCTGAATCCGTCGGAGCTCGCCTGGGGGCCCGAGTACCTCTGGCCAGCGCTCCTTCCGGAGAACGAGACCGCGACCGAGATCCTCGCGCGCGCCGGCTACGGCTCCGCGGTCGTGATGGCGACGGACTACTTCCGGAGGGTCGACGGCTTCTTCCAGGGGTTCGAGACGATCCAGCAGTTCGACGTCTACGATCCTCCGCGCGGCCGCGCCGTGGACGAGGCGCTCCCGATCCTCGATCAGCTCACCGAGAGCACCGCTCCGTTCCTGCTCTGGGTTCACCTTTTCAACTGCCACGCGCCCTATCTCCAGGATGGCGTCGCGTCTCGCTACGGCGACACGGAGATGGACCACTACGACACGGAGATCGGCTTCGCGGACGAGCAGTTCCAGCGGGTGCTCGACGCGCTCGACGCGCACGGGATTCGCGACCGGACCGTCGTGGTGCTCGCGTCCGATCATGGCGAGGCGTTCGGCGAGCACGGAACGTTCGGGCACTCGACGACGCTCTACGAGGAGGAGATGCGCCCGCTGCTGATCGTGCGCGTGCCCGGCGTGGAAGCGGGTCACGTCGCTGGGAACGTCTCGCTCATCGATCTGGCGCCTACGCTCGTCGACCTCGCCGGCGGCGCGATGCCGGAGCCGATCTCGGGTCGGTCTCTGCTCCCGTTCCTCACGAGACGGAGCACCCCGAGCGCGGATCGGACGATCATCGCGGAGCTCCTCCCCGACGGCCTCCACCCCTACGACGTGAAGGTCCTCCGGCGCGGCTCCATGAAGCTGATCTCCTGGGTGCGCGACGGACGCTTCCAGCTCTTCGATCTGGAGACAGACCCCGATGAGCGTCACGACCTGTCGGACGAGCGTCCGCGCGAGGCAGCGCAGCTGCTCGGCGAGCTGCGGGCGTGGAGCGCGCACTCGAGCCGGGCTGAGTCCCGCAACGACGACTTCGTGGCGATGAACCGACTCCAGCGCGCGCCGCCGATGACCAGCTCGATCGACGCCGTGTTCCCGATCGGCTTCACGCTCCTCGGGATCGACCTGCCTCGCACCCGCTTCCGACTCGGCGAGGCGATCCCGCTCACGTTCTTCTATCGGGTCGATGGCGAGATGGAGCCCGATCTGTTCTTCGAGGTTCGCCTCGCGCCGCCTCCGGGCGTGGGGCTCCCCGAGCACTTCCATGCAGATCACTACCCGCTCGCCGGCCGGTACCACACCACGCGCTGGCGCAGCGGCGAGCTCCTCAGGGACGCGACGCCGATGGTCATCCCGCGCGAGCTCTCCGCGCCCGTTCACCTGACCATGAGCCTGCGTGTTCTCCAGAACGGCGCTCCGATCGAAGCGCTCGTCGGAGGGCGGCCCGTGACCGTCATCCCGCTCGGGTCCGTCGACATCACGCCGTGACCGCGCCGCATCGCTGCCGCCTCCGGCAGCGCGCCGTCCTCAGCGGATCGTCATCTCGGCGAGCCCGCCACCGGTCCGGTGGAAGCTGCGCACGACGAACCGAACGCGCTCCACCTCGTCGAGGCCGACCTCGACGACGACGGGCTGCGGCGCGTCCGACCAGTCGAAGTGCCCATCGATCGAGCGCGCGACCTCGCCGTGCGAGTAGATCTCGAGACGGTAGTCCTCGGTCGCGCGATCGTGGTGCGGAGAGTTGGCGGTGTTGATGAGCTGAACGCTAGCGACGTGACGCGGCGGCGAGCTCCGGACCTCGAGCCAGCCGGTCTGACGATCCGGAAGCAGCCACGCCGTATCGGCGCGACCGTCGACCGCCATGTCGGCCGAGAACGTCGGCGACTGCGCCCAGACGTCGGACGCCGAGACGAAGGTGCCCTCGGGCTGGTGGAACACGAAGTACGCGCCGACGATCAGCGCGGTCAGCGCGACGGCGGCGCCGAACGCTCGACGAGCGCGCGCCCAGCGCATCTCGCCCGAGGTCCAGACGGCCGACCCCACCGCGGCGTCGACGATGTGGCGGGCGTCCATCACGACCTGAAAGAGGTCGGCGAGCGCCGGCGTCATCTCGACGTCGAAGGTCGGCAGCGTCACCGCCGCCTTGCTGGCGATCGCGGTCGCGACGCGATCGATGCGAGACGGCCGGGTGGCCCGCGCGACGAGCGCTGCACGCCATCGCCCGCTCGTGCCGTCCCGTCCCGGCTTCGAAGAAGGAGCGGTCGCCTCGTCGGCGGGCTCGCTCGGCGACTCGATCACCGGACTGGCACGGCCCTCGTTCTCCGCGACGTCACCGGCCGCCTCGCTCACGGTCTCGGCCGGAGCGTCCGGCGAGCCTGCCGTCGACTCGACCGCTTCCGGCTTCGACTCGTCTGCCGCTTCGGTCTTCGGCTCCGCCGTCTCGGTGGCGCTCGGGAGCGCGATCTCCGTCGAAGGCTCGCGCGTCTCGGGCGGCGGAGCGCGCCGAGGCGAGGGCGCGGCCGACGGCACGTCGGGGAGCTGCATCGCGTCCGACAGCTGCGCCGCCGCATCGAGCGAAGCGTCGAGCCCGCCGAACGCGAGGCGAAGCGCCTCCGCGGTGTGGCCGTTGGACCAGAGGGTCTCGGCCGCTTCCGCGCGCTGACGCCCGAGGGTGAGCGCGCTCGCCACCTTCGTTCGTCCTTGGTCGCCCAGACGCGTCAGCTGTGCGGACGCGCGAGAGAGCGTGAAGAACTCGACGAGGCCGTCGATGGGAGTGGTAGGAGCCGGGGCCGCTGTCACGGGGCGCGAGAGTAGAGGTGGGCCACCACCACGGCAAGTACGGCGAGCGTCCGATGACGATCGAGCACCAACGCTCGCCTACCTCGCGGCGCCGCCCACGGTGACCCTGCGGCGCTTGCCCTCCGGATCTGCCGCCCCTACGCTCGCGCCCCGTGACCGCGTCCGCACGTCCGCTTCCGTCCGCAAGCCTCCTCGAGTACTTCACGTTGGCGCGCGCCTCCGTCGAAGGGATCAAGCTCGGCGCAGACCGACGGAAGGACATCGCGGACGCTCTCGCGGTCGGGCGGCAGCGGAGCGAGGCCGCCGAGACCCTCTGGTCCAACGGGCATGTCGCCGAAGGCCTGCGCCTCGCGTTCGCGAGCCTCGAGGACACCGTGGCTGCCGCGGCGCTCTTGGCGGAGCCCGTGCCGGAGACGAGCGGCGTCGTGCCCCTCGATCTCTCGGAGCCCGAAGCGCCGCCGGAGGATCCCGCTGGCGCGGTGGAAGCGGGCAGTCAGCCGACGCCCGAAGAAGCCGGTACCGAGGTTCCCGGCGTGTCGGAGCCGGCGCGACCCAGCGTCGAGCCCGCGCCCGCCCTGGCGCCGCCGACTGATCGATGGCGCTCCGCGCTGCTCGCGCGCGGCGTGCGCTCCGCTCGCGCAGACCGGGTCGCGCAGGCGCTCGCCGCCGTCTCCGACGCGCAGCTTCCGAAGCTCGACCAGGACCTCAGCCCTGCGATGACCGAGCTCTTTCCGCGCGTGATGGCCGCGCGTCAGATCGTGGACGGCGCGATCGCACCGAGCGCTTGGTCGCTCGCGGAGATTCGCTGGACGCGCATCCGGCGGACCTCCTCGGTGGTGCTCGGCGTGGTCGCCGTCTGCGTCGCGCTCTACCTCGGGCTCCACGACCCCGAAGGGACGTTCGTCTCCGCCTCCGAGGTCTGGGCGCAGTCGCCGAGCTTCAGCGCGGACATGGCGACGGATGGTCGCCCCGACACGGCGTGGCTGCTCCCCGATCGCACCACCGGCTGGCTCGAGGTGCGGACCCGGCCGGCGCGACGAGTCGAGAGCGTCGTGCTCACGAACACCGCGAACGCGCCCTCGCACGATCGCGGGACGCAAGACTATCGGCTCGAGATCTACGCTCACGGCGAGCTCGCGCGGTCCATCGATGGCCACTTCGACTGGAGCGATACGCCCACGCCCGCCACCCACGAGATCGGCATGAGCGGGGTCGAGCGCGTGCGCTTCGTGGTGCGCAGCTTCCATCGAACGGGCGGCGGTCTCGCGGAGATGGACATCCGTTAGCACCGGCGAGGGCCTCGTCGTGCCCATTCAGGCAGGCCGGCGTCGGCATTCCTCGCTTGCCTAGCAAAAACCGCCTGTCTATGTTCGTGTCAGTCGCGCCTCGTGGGACCTCCGTGAAGGCCTCCGAGCCGACCGACAGTCGACATTCCGCCCTAGAGAGCGCAGAGGAACACCATGGCCGACGACGACGAGAAGACCTCCGCGCCCGAAGTGAGCGACCAGGATCTCAACTTCGGCGACGAGCTGCCGGTACTGCCGATCCGCAACGCCGTCCTCTTCCCCGGCGCCGTCGCGCCGTTCGACGTGGGACGCGAGAAGTCCGTCGCGCTCGTCGAGGACATCGACAGCCTCGCCCAGCCGGTGATCGCGATCTTCGCCCAGCGCGATCCCTCGACGGATGATCCGGGCCAGCCCGACCTGTACCCGGTCGGTGTCGCGGCACGCGTCCTCAAGGCGCTCAAGCACTCGAGCGGCAACTACTCGCTCATCCTTCAGGGGCTCGTACGCATCCGGATGGAGAGCGTGCAGGGGAACGACCCCTACCTGAAGGCGCGCATCTCGAGGCTGGATCAGCCGAAGAGCGAGGATGTCGAGACGGAAGCGCTGTCCATGTCGCTTCGGGACATCGCCAAGCAAGTCGTGCAGCTGATGCCCGAGCTGCCGCGCGAGGCGACGTCCCTCATCGACTCCATCAACGAGCCGTCGGCCTTGGCCGATCTCGTGGCTGCGAACCTCGACGCTCCCGTCGAAGAGAAGGCGCAGCTCCTCGAGACGCTGGACGTCAAGGACCGCATCCGAAAGGTCCTCCGGCTGCTCACGCGGCAGCTCGAGATCTTGAAGATGCGTGAGCGCATCAACTCCCAGATCAAGGAGGAGATGGGCAAGAACCAGCGCGAGTACGTCCTCCGCCAGCAGCTCAAGGCGATCAAGGAAGAGCTCGGCGAGGAAGACGGCGATCAGGGCGACCTCGACGTGCTGGACGAGCGGATCGCGAAGGCGAACCTGCCGAACGAGGCGGAGAGCGTCGCGCGCAAGCAGCTCAAGCGGTTGCGCTCGATGCAGGTCGGCAGCGCCGAGTACACGGTGGTCCGGACCTACATCGACTGGATCCTCGACATCCCTTGGTCGAAGGAGACGACCGACAACATGGACATCGCCGAGGTCCGGCGCGTCCTCGAGGAGGATCACTCCGGTCTCGACAAGGTGAAGAAGCGCATCGTCGAGTTCCTCGCTGTCCGTAAGCTGAAGCGCGACAAGAAGGGCCCGATCCTCTGCCTCATCGGGCCGCCCGGCGTCGGAAAGACGTCGCTGGGTCGCAGCATCGCCCGAGCGCTCGGACGAAAGTTCGTCCGCGTCTCGCTCGGTGGCGTGCACGACGAAGCGGCCATCCGCGGTCACCGGCGAACCTACGTCGGCGCGCTCCCGGGTCAGGTGATCCAGGGCATGAAGAAGGGCGGGATGATCAACCCGGTCTTCATGCTCGATGAGATCGACAAGATCGGTCACGACTTCCGCGGCGACCCGGCCGCGGCCCTTCTCGAGGTCCTCGACCCGGAGCAGAACGACACGTTCGCGGACCACTACCTCGAGATCCCGTACGACCTCTCGAAGGTGATGTTCGTCGCCACCGCGAACGTCGGCGACACGATCCCGCCGCCGCTCCGCGACCGGATGGAGATCATCGAGATCCCCGGCTACACGCGGCGCGAGAAGCTCGACATCGCGATCGCGCACCTCCTGCCGAAGCAGCTGGAGGAGCACGGGATCAAGAAGGACCAGGTCACGATCACGCCGAGCGCGCTCGAGGCGATCATCGACCACCACACGCGCGAGGCCGGCGTCCGGAACCTCGAGCGCCAGATCGCGACGGTCATCCGCGGCTTCGCGGTGAAGGTCGCCGAGGGCGACCCTGGCCCGTTCAAGGTCGACAACGACGAAGACCTTCGCCCGTTCCTCGGTCCGCCGCGCTTCATCAGCGAGGTCGCCGAGCGTACGGCCGAGACCGGCGTCGCGACGGGCCTCGCGTGGACGAGCATCGGTGGAGAGATCCTCTTCATCGAGTGCACGCGCATGCACGGCACCGGGAAGCTCCAGCTCACGGGCCAGCTCGGTGACGTGATGAAGGAGTCGGCTCAGGCCGCGATGAGCTGGGTGCGGACTCGAGCGAAGGCCCTCGACATCGCTGAGGACTTCCTCGAGAAGCACGACATCCACATCCACATCCCCGCCGGTGGCATGCCGAAGGACGGCCCGAGCGCCGGCGTGACGATGATGACCGCGCTCGTCTCGTTGCTCACCGGGATCCGCGTGCGCGCGGACGTCGCGATGACGGGCGAGATCACCCTCCGCGGCCGCGTGCTGCCCGTCGGCGGCATCAAGGAGAAGGTCCTCGCGGCCCACCGCGCAGGCATCAAGCGCGTGATCCTTCCGGAGCGGAACGTCGCCGACCTCGAAGAGGTGCCCGCTGAGATCAAGAACGAGCTCGAGTTCATCGGCGTGAGCCGCATGGAGGACGTCCTCAAGCTCGCGCTCGAAGATCCGACGCGGCTCAAGCTCGACCCGGTCGAGCCGCCCAAGGCCGAAGCAGCCCCTGCAGCCTGACTCGCGACCCGCGGCCGCTGGTCCAACCACGGACTGCGGGCACGGGCAACGCGAGCCCCCAATTGGCGGTAGAGTCGAGGTCTTGGGACTAATCA
>JBBSAT010000183.1:0-15255 GCA_038252025.1 Polyangiales bacterium
AAGGGTGACGACGGATCGACGGGCACGTTCGGATCGAGCGAGCGACGAAGGTCGTCGTGATAACGTCGCTGTCTCATGACGACCTCGGGCGCCGCGAACAAGAAGATCGTGTTGATCCCCGGCGACGGGATCGGCCGCGAGGTGACCGCGATAGGTCACGAGATCCTCGAGACATTGAAGGAGACGCGCGGGCATGCGCTCGAGATCGTCTCGCTGGACCTCGGCGCCGATCGCTTCCTGAGGGACGGCACGACGTTCCCGGTCGAGGACCAGCGCATGATCCGCGAAGAAGCGTCGGCCGTGTTGCTGGGCGCGCTCGGCGATCCGCGCGTGCCGGACCTGGGCTACGCGCGCGACATCCTCTTCGGGCTGCGCTTCGGCCTCGATCTCTTCTCCAACATCCGCCCGGTCCAGTGCCTCGGCGACCGCCTGATGCCGCTCAAGGGCAAGCGCGCCGAGGACTGCGACATGGTCGTGTTCCGCGAGAACACCGAGGGCGTCTACGTCGGGATCGGCGGCAACTTCAAGAAGGGGACCGAGGACGAGATCGCGATCAACGAGGACGTGAACTCGCGGAAGGGTGTCGAGCGCGTGATCCGCGCGGCCTTCGAGTTCGCGCGCGCCCATGGGCGCAAGCGTGTGCACATGAGCGACAAGTCGAACGCGATGCCGCAGTCGGGCGGCCTGTGGCAGAGGACCTTCAAGGAGGTCGCCGCCGAGTACCCGAGCATCGAGGCCAAGCACATCTACGTCGACGCACTCTGCCTCCAGATGATCCGTACGCCCGAGGCGTTCGACGTCATCGTCACGAACAACCTCTTCGGCGACATCGTCACGGACCTCGGCGCTGCGCTCCAGGGCGGGCTGGGCATGGCGGGCAGCGCCAACGTCCACGCGCCCGGGAAGGTCGCGATGTTCGAGCCCGTGCACGGCAGCGCGCCGGACATCGCGGGCAAGGATCTCGCGAACCCGCTCGCGATGGTCCTGACCATCGGGCTCTTGATGACGCACCTCGGCTTCGAGGAGGAGGAACGTCTCGTGGGCGTCGTGAAGAAGGCCATCGCGCAGGGGATCTGCACGCGGGACGTCGGAGGCGAGCTGGGCACGCGCGCGGTCGGCGACTGGGTCATCGCGGAGCTGAAGCACGCGAGCTGAAGCGCGACGGCGTCCTCAGGGCGCGGCGTGCCCGACTCGCTCGGGCATGTCGATCGTCGGCCAATCGTCCGGCGCGTCGCGAAATCGATAGTGGGCGAGGCTGGCCGTGACGCGCCGCACGTAGCCGCGCGTCTGCGAGAAGGGGATCTCCTCGACGAAGCGATCGAGATCCATCTCACCGCGCGCGAGCCACTGGTCCACGCGGTGCTCGCCAGCATTGTACGCGGCGAAACACAGAGGCACGCCGTAGGCACGGTTCAGCTCTGCGAGGTAGGCCGCCCCGAGGCGGACGTTCGCGGTCGGATCGTAGAGCACGTCGCGCGAGAACGCGGACGACGTACGCGTCGCGACGGCCGCGGCGGTCGAAGGCAAGAGCTGCATGAGCCCGATCGCGTCGGCGTAGCTGACGACCTCCGGGTCGAAGGCGCTCTCCTGCCTCATCACGGACCAGATGAGCTCTGGCTCGATCCGCGCGATGCGGGAGGCCTGACGCACGGCGGGCTCGAACGCGCGCGGGTAGCTCGCGTCCCAGGCCCAGCCCGCGGCGCCGCTCGGCGGATGCGAGAGCATCGAGCTCGTCGCGCCGACCCGATACGCGCGGTGGAAGTCGAGGAGCGAGAGATACGCGCTCGAGAGGGCGCGCGCGCCTGACGTTCGCTGGAGCGCGGCCGACGTGCGGGCGAGCTCGACGGCAGCGTCGCGGTCGAGACCGACCGAGCGATAGAAGCGCGCCTCGATCGGCAGATCGAAGATGGGCGCGGGCTCGTCCGGGATCGCGACGTCGGGCAGCGGGCTCGGATCCGGCTCACCGAGCGCGACCAGGTGCCGACGCGCGAAGAGCGCGTACCAGCCGAGCGGTGCGCTCCGCACGAGCGTTCGGTAGAGGGCCTTGGCTCCCCGCCTGTCGCCGCCGAGCTCGAGCGCGCGGCCGCGCCAGTAGTCGGCGCGATCTCGATCGAGGTCGTGGGTCACGCCGCTCCGATACGTCTCGAGGCGAGCCGCCGCATCGCTCGCGTCCCGCGCATCGAATGCGACGAGCGCGAGCGAGAAGCGCGCTTCGCGCACGTAATCACCCACCCTTCGCCCTCGCGGTCCGCTGAGGAAGCGCTGCATCGCACGCCCACGATGCGGGCCTCCCGCGCGCAGCTCGCTCTGCGCAGCGATGTACTCCGCCTCCGTCGCGAGCGGGTCGGTCCCGTGCGCGCGGACGAACGCCCTCAACGCGCGGATCGCTTCCTCGTCGTGACCGCCGGCGCGCAAGAGAGCGCGGGCCGCGTGAAACTCGTCGGCCGTTCGCTCGGGCGCCGCGTCGGCAGCTGCGGCCTCTGTGAGAGCGATCGCAGCGTCCGCATAGCGCGCGCGAGTCTCGAAGAGCGCCGTCCCGCGTACGTGGAGAAAGCGCGCGAGGAGCGCGGCGCCCTCGGGGCGCTCGAGGGCATCGAGCTCGGCGACCGCCTCGGCTGCTTGGTGCGCCGCGATCAGGCGCTCCGCGCGGTCGAGGTGCTCGGGGACCGTCAGCACGGTCGACGCGTCGATCTCGACGAGCGTGGCGAGGGCGACCGAGGCGTCCGGATGCTCGGGGCGAAGGACGACGAGCTCGCGGAGGGTCGCGATCGCGCCAGCTGGGTCGCCCGAGCGGAGCTGCGCTTCCGCGAGCTCGAAGCGCGCAGCGAACGTGTCGACGGAGCGCGGCGCATCTTGGACGACGCGGCCGAGGAGCGTGACCGCGCGGGGGAAGTCACGTCCGGCGAGCGCACACTCCGCGACGAGCGCCCGAATCGTCGCGTCGCTCGGAGCGATGGCGGAGAGGAGCGTCTCGGCCGCCGCGGGATCTCCCGCACGCAACAGCGCCCGACCGCGCCGGAAGGTCACGTCACGCGCGACGCGCGCGGGAACGTCGACGACGAGCGCGAAGGCGGCCGCTGCGTCGGCGTGGCGAGAGAGGCGCTCGAGGAGGCGGGCCTCGAGATAGTGGATCTCGGCGTGGTCATGCTCGACGGCCGGAAGCGAAGCGATGGCGGCGAGCGCATCCGCGTCACGGCCGGTGCGCACGAGCGCGGAGATGGCGGCCGGGACGACGGGCTCGGCCTGCGCGTCGACGCGTGTGGCGAGCTGCAGCGTGGAGACGAGCGCCACGATGGCAACCGCGCCGCCGCGGATCGATCGCGCCCCGAGCTCCATCCGTCCGTTGTAGCCGGCTTGCACGCCCCAGTCGCTGGATTCGTGGTCGGCATCGAGCACGCGCGAGGTTGCGGGCCTCGAAGGTTGAACAACGGCCGGGCTCCCTTCGTCCGAGACGAATATGCGAAGCCATCTCGCCTGTGGGGTCGCTCTTCTCTCGTGGTGCTCGCTCTGGCCGTCGGCCTCTCGAGCCCAGGAGACAGCGCCCCCAGCCCTCCAGGCGGATCGCCCGCTCGCGACGTTCACGCCCGCCGAGCTGACCGTGCTCGAGCCGCTGCTCGCGTCGGGCATCGTCTCGCTCGTGGAGTTCGCCTACGGCGATGAGCTGCCCGCGGTCGTCATCGCGTGCACGGTGGAAGCGAGCGCCGACGAGGTGGCGCGCGTGATCGGCGATCCGGCCGCGTACCCCTCGTTCATGCCCGCGCTCGATTCCGTGTCGATGACCGGGACGGAAGGGGACGCGCAGTCCTACGACTGGACGTGGCAGACCTCGATCTTCACGCTGCGCGGGCAGAACGCGATGCAGCGCTTCGCCCCGCCGGACAGTCATCCCGAGCGCGGCTATCGCTTCGTCGTTCGTCAGGTCGCCGGCGACCTCGGAACGGGACGGACGGTCTGGCGCGTGGTGCCGCGCGGCGACGGGCGCTCGCTCATCATGAGCAGCTCGCGAATGGATCTGCGCGACTCGAACTACATCGCGCGCCAGCTCGCCGCAGCCTCCTCGACTGTGAACCGCGCGATCAACGTCGCGTTCGCGTTCTCGATGGTGCTGCGAACGCGCGACGAAGCCGAACGCCGCGCGGGCTTCGCGCGGCCGCGGGTCCCCGACGCTGGTGACGATCCGCCCGAGCCGATGAACGAGACGGCGCCCATGGAGGCAATGCTCCTGCGGGGCGATCTGATGTGGGTGGAGACGAGCGACGGAACCGATCAGGGGCGAGTCGTCGCGATCGGTCGCATGCACACCGACGAGGCGCGCACGCGGACGGCGATCCTCGATCCCGCGGGGTTCACGCAGGGCTTCCTGCAGGGAGCGCACGCGACGCCCCTCGAGGCCGCCGAGGGAAGTCGGTTCGAGGGGGGGATCGATCTGCCGCTCGTCGGCACGAGCGGCGTGATGCACATGACGGAGCACGCCGATCGCGTGATCGCGCTCGACGGAGAGTCCGGTGCGCTCGCCACGGCTCGATGGCGCTTCCGTACGCGGCCGCGCGACTACGGGACGCTCGTCACCGCGTGGGGCCGCTTCGATCTCGCGGAGGGCCTCTGGCTCGTGCGCGTGGTCCAGGACGCCGATGGCGCATTCCGGCCGGGGCTGTCCGCTTCCGCCGAGCTGATGATGCTGCGGGGCCTGCGGGCTCGGGTGTCCCAATAGCGGGGTATCGCGGCCTCGCCACGAGATCGAATCGTGGCATCCTCCGCCCGTGATTGGTGCGGCGCAGCTCCCGTGCGAGGGATTCGTCCTCGCCATCGTGGCCGAAGAGGTGGTGGAGGCGACCGAAGGCGATCCTGTCTTCGCGACGCAGCTCCTGATCGTCTCGGAGGGATTCGTCGTCCGAGCGCTCTCGCGCGTCACCCGCAAAGAGGCCAACGAGCTCGGCCGGGACGTCGCCGCGCTCTGCGCGGGGCAGACGAGCGAGCTCTCGTTCACGTCGTCGACGGGCGATCTCTACTTCGCTCTCACCTCGAGCCTGGCGCTCGCGCGGGGTCAGCGCGGCGCGGTCGGTGTGGCCGGCCACGTGCTCCAGGGAACGAGCGGGCTCCTGTCGGCGTTCGAGTCGCGCACGGACCGAGGCATGCTGCAGAGCTTCGGCGACGATCTCCGGGTGTTCCCCTACGGCGGCTAGAAGGCTCGATGGAAGACGCAGTTCGGTTCTTCATCGAGCATGGGAGCTACGGGCTCATGTTCGCCGCGCTCGTTGCCGCGGGCATGGGCTTGCCGCTGCCGGAGGACATCGTGTTCATCTCCGGAGCGATCCTGGCGCAGCGCGGCGTCACGGATCTCCGAGTGACCGTCGCCGTGCTCGCCTGCGGTGTCTTCGTCGGGGACACGATCCTGTTCTTTCTCGCGAGGCGTATCGGGCCTGCGATCTACGACCGGAAGTTCATCAAGCGGGTGATGCCACCCGATCGGCGAGCCTGGTTCGAGGACAAGATCCGGCGCTACGGCATGCTCGTCGTGTTCTGCGCGCGCCACGTCGCGGGCCTCCGCGGGGCGATCTTCGCGGTCTCGTCGATCCACGGCATCGCGTACAGCCGGTTCATCATCGCGGACATGCTGGCGCTCGTCATCTCGCTGCCGCTGTTCATGGCGCTCGGCTGGTACTTCTCGACCAGCATCGACACCGCGCTTTCGCACGCGGCCACCGCGGAGACCTGGGTCACCCTCGGCATCGTCTCGGCCCTCGGGCTCGTCGCGATGGTCCATGCCGCGCGGACCTACGCGAAGCGACGGCGCGAGCTTGCAGCGGCCGCGCTCTCCGAGGACCTGCCCGCCGGGGCCCCACCCTCGGTGGGCGCAGCCGAGGCCGAGCCGCGCCCGTGAGGCACCCGCCTTGACGTGAGCACCGAGGCCGGAGAAAAGGGCGGATGACCGACACAGCCCAGATCTTCGAGCGCCTCTATGCTGCCGAGCGTGCGCTCCGCGAGTCCGAGGAGCAGTTCTTCGCATCGGGCGATCCCGATGCCCTCGCGCGCGCGGTGCATGGCGCGGTCGAGGAAGCCCGGAAGCTCGAGCCCGGCGACGAGAGGAGCGTGCGGCTCTATCGCCTCGCGATGCTCTGCTCGGAGCTTCCAGGCCCGGAGCCGATCGATGCCCTCCTCTCGATCCTCGACGAGGATGACCTCAGCGCACGTGCGGAAGCCGGAGAGTCGCTGCTGGAGCTGGCCTACGAGCGCTACAAGGAGGTCGCGGCAGCCGTCGAAGCGCGCCTCGCGAAGAACCACGAGGGCCCCTCGATGGAGGAGCTGCCGTTCATCCTGACGGAGGTCTTCGATCCGGACCCGGTGCCGCTCGTCGGGCGCTTCCTCGCCCATCCGCGCGCGGACATCGTCGCCGCGGCGATCGAAGCGCTCGCGACGTACGGCGATCCGGCCGCGGTCCAGAAGCTCCGCCCGCTCATGCGCGACACGCGAACGGTCATGGTGCCGGACCTCGAGGGCGGCGAAGCCACGATCGGTGAGCTCGCGGGCGAAGCCGTGGCCAGTCTCGCCCCAGAGCCGCGCCAGCCGAGCCGAGGCCCCTCCCCCCGCGGCGCGAGCGGAAGGAAGGGCCGGCCTTCGTGAGCGGAGGGGACGACGAGCGCACGGGACGCATCGAGCAACGGCTCGAGCGCGCCGCTCATCGTCCCCCTTCGTCGCCGGATGCGGCTCGCGCTGGCCAGGCGCGGGTCGCCCTCCCCATCAGCTCGCCCCAGGAGGCGGCGCTCTACGACGCGGTGGTCGTCCCACGGTACAGCGCGCTCTTCTCGCGCCCGCTCCTCGACGCGATTCCGACCGGGACGCGGGGCCAGGTGCTCGATCTCGGTTGCGGGACCGGGCACCCGGCGCTCGAGGTGTTGCGGCGAATCGCGGACCACGGCCGCGTGATCGCGATCGACCGAGACTCGGGGCTGATCGATCTCGCGCGGCGACGAGCCGTCGAGTCCTCGGGCAAGCGCATCTTCTTCAAGGTCGAGTCGATGGACGAGCTGAGCTTCGGAGACGAGGTGTTCGATCTCGCGGTCGGCAACCTCATCTTCGGTGCGCTCGATGCGGACGCGTCTGCCGTGGGCGAGAAGACCGCGCTCGGCGAGATCCGGCGAGTCCTCGTCCCGGGCGGGCGCGCGCTGCTCTCCCGCCCTCTTGCGGGCACGTTCGAAGAGGTGCTCGACATGCTGCGCGAGGTCGCGCTGCGGCGCGATCTGGTCGGCGCGCAGAAGCGGCTCGACCTGCTCGCGACGCGCCACCCCACGCAGTCGGCCTGGGCAGCGCAGCTCAGCGGGGCCGGGTTCACGGACGTCCAGGTCGTCGCCACGGAGCACCGGCTCGCGTTCAAGAACGCGCGCGAGCTCTTCGCCGATCCGTTGATCCGTGCGATCGCGATGCCCGAGTGGCGCTGGATCGCGGGTCTCGAGCCCGGGAGCGAGACGGTCCTCGAGGAAGCCGAGCGCGCGCTGGAGACGTACTTCGCGGGCGGCCCGCTGTCGCTCAGCGTGGTCGCGGGCAGCGCTCGCGCCCATAAGCCAGCCTGAGCTCAGCGGCCGTAGCCGCCGCCCTGGCCGTGGCCGCCGCCCTGGCCGTAGCCGCCCTGGCCGTAGCCGCCGCCCTGGCCGTAGCCGCCCGGGCCCGGCCCTTTCGGCCCTCGCGGTAAGCCGAGCGCGCCGAGGTACGTGACGATGTTCGCGGGAACGATGAACAGGTTGAAGAAGAACGAGATCACGCCCCACCAGCCGAACAGGACGCTGATGGCCGTCATCGTCCAGAAGTTCGCGTCGATGCACGCGCGGCAGAGCTGGCCGCTCACGGTGCGATGGAAGCGAACGATCAGGAGCCCGATGTTCTGCGAGAAGCTCACCTGCTTGGTGGGCGAGAGAGAGCCACATGCCTGACAAGCCATTGCGCCTTCCTTCGTGAGAGCGTCCAGCCTACTACGCGACCCTTGTGCGGATCTCCTCTCGAAGCGACGCTCGCCCGATGTCCCTTCCTGCGCTCTCCCGACCGCCGCTCTCTGGCAGCGCAGCGTTCGCTGCCGTGGAGATGGAGCCGGAGAACCACGACGTCTTCCTCCTCGATCAGCGCCTCTTGCCGACGCGCGTCGAGTACCTCCGCTGCACCGCCCCCGAGGCCGTCGCGATCGGCATCCGAACGATGGTCGTGCGCGGCGCGCCGGCGATCGGCGTCGCGGCCGCATACGCGATGGCGCAGGCCGCGCGGACGGAGCCCGGCGATCACGCCGCCTTCATCCGGACGCTCGCGCGCGTCCAAGCGTTGCTCGATGCGACTCGTCCGACGGCCGTAAACCTCGCCTGGGCGACTGCGCGCATGGCGCGGCGCGGCGATGAGCTCTCGGGGCTCACCGCCGGCGAGCGTTCGACCGCGATGCGGCTCGAGGCAGAAGCGCTGCACCTCGAGGACGTCGCCGCGTGCCATGCGATGGGCGAGATCGGCGCGAACGACGTTCCCGCGGGCGCGACGGTACTGACGCATTGCAACGCAGGCGCCCTCGCGACGGGCGGCTACGGCACCGCGCTCGGCGTGATCCGCGCAGCGCATGCACGCGGTCGGATCGCGCGCGTACTTGCCTCCGAGACCCGGCCCTACCTCCAGGGCGCGCGCCTCACTGCGTGGGAGCTCTTTCACGACGGCATCCCCGTCGAGGTGATCACCGACTCGATGGTCGGTCACTTCCTGTCGAAGGGCGCCATCCAGTTCGCGGTCGTGGGCGCGGATCGCATCGCGGCGAACGGCGATGTGGCGAACAAGATCGGCACGTACGGTCACGCGGTCCTCTGCCACGCGCACCAGGTGCCCTTCACCGTCGCGGCGCCGATCAGCACGATCGATCTCGCCACGTCGACCGGGGCGGAGATTCCGATCGAGGAGCGCTCACGAGAGGAGGTCGCGCGGATCGGCGACCGTGTGATCGTGGAGGATGGGATCCCGTGCAGGCATCCCGCGTTCGACGTGACGCCCGCGCGTCTGCTCGCGGCGATCTATACGGAGCGCGGTCGGATCAACGTGGCCGCCGGCGAGATCCCCAGTGCCTTCCTGGGGCGGGCTCCCGCTCCCGGGGAGTCCTGACGACCGGCGGCGTCGGATCGGCGGTCGGTTCCGGCTCGACCTCGCGCGGCGAGGGCGGTGGTGGTGGCGGCACGCACGGCTGCGGGACCACGACGAGGGACGTACAGAGCTCACCGCGCACGGCGCTCTCACCTACCGTGCGGGTCGCAGCACAGAGGCGCGTGCACACGCGCTCGCTGCAGCCCGTGGGGACGCGCGCGCCGCAGCGTTCAACGCGCTCGAGGTCCGCGGTGCCGTTCTCGTCGAGGTCGAACACCGACGTGGCAGTCCAGCCGTCGACCGCGCTCGCGTCGTCGAGGGGTGTCTCGCTGAGGAGCGTGATCCGCGGCAGGCGTCGCTCCCCCGGGCCGATCGCGTAGGCGCGAGAGGGCGGCTCGCCGATCGCGAGGGTGACGGACACGCGGGGGCCGATGCAGTCGTCGCACTCCCCCCGTGCGGCTCCGCCCACCCGCGCGTGGCGCACGTAGCCGTCCGCTGCGACGAGGGCGACCCAGCTGTCCCGCGGGAAGGCCGGTACGATCCCGTGCGCGGAGATCTCCGACGGGGACCAGCGCACGCGCGCGACGTACAACGTCGAGGGATCGACCGCGCGGCTCGTTGCTCGAGTCGCCGGGCCGCAGCCCAGAGCGAGCGCGAGCACAGCGGCTCCCGACCAGAGAAGGAAGCGCATCCGGGCGGGATTGTACGGGTATCGCGTCGCTGGTACAGGGCGACGATGCTCTATTCGGATGCGCCCCTTCCCGACCCCATGCGCCGCGTCTTCTGTAACCGGACGCTGAACCTCCGCGCGATGGCCGCCATCGGCTTCGACATGGACTACACGCTGGTCCACTACAACGTGGAGGCCTGGGAGCGGCGGGCGTACGAGCACGCACGTCACCGCCTCGTCGCGCTGGGGCTTCCCGTCGGGCATCTCGAGTTCGATCCGGAGCTGGCGAACATCGGGCTCATCGTCGACATCGAGCTCGGCAACCTCGTGAAGGCGAACCGCTTCGGCTACGTGAAGCGGGCCTGCCACGGCGTGAAGATGCTCGAGTTCGAGGCGCAGCGGACGGCCTACGACCTGACGACCGTCGGGCTCGCCGACAAGCGCTGGGTCTTCGTCAACACGCTCTTCGGGCTCTCGGAAGCCTGCCTCTACATGCAGCTGGTCGATCTCGCGGACGAGGGAAAGCTCGCCGGCAGCATCGTCGACGGAAAGGGCTACGCGAAGCTCTACGAGATCGTGCGCCAGAGCCTCGATGCGACCCACCTCGAGGGCGAGCTCAAGGCCGAGATCGTGGCGGACCCGGAGCGCTTCGTCGCGCTCGATCCGGAGCTCCCGCTCGCCCTGCAAGACCTGCGCGCCGCGGGGAAGAAGCTCTGCGTGATCACGAACAGCGAGTGGAGCTACACGCGCGCGATGATGAGCCACGCGTTCGATCGCTTCCTCGAAGGCGGTAAGGACTGGCGCTCGCTCTTCGACCTCGTGATCGTCGGCGCGCGCAAGCCGGCCTTCTTCACGGAGCGGATGCCCGCCTTCGAGGTGATGGACGTCGAGGGCAGGCTCCTGCCGCGCACCGGCAAGCTCGAGATCGGCAAGTGCTACCTCGGCGGCCACGCTCGGCTGATCGAGGACTCGCTCGGCATCAAGGGCCACGATCTGCTCTACGTGGGCGACCACATCTTCGCGGACGTGAACGTGAGCAAGAGCTCGAACCGTTGGCGCACCGCGCTCGTGCTCCGCGAGCTCGAGGGAGAGCTCGCCGCGCTCGAGTCGTTCAAGCCGGCGCAGCAAGAGCTGACGAGGCTGATGAAGCAGAAGGAGCTCCTCGAGCACCGCTACTCGCTCATGCGCCTCGCCGTCCAGCGCATCGAGAAGGGGTACGGGCCTCGCGTCGCAGGCCTCGAGGTCGGGAAGGTTCGCGCGGACATGAGAGAGCTGCGCTCGGAGCTCGTCGCGATCGACGAGCGCCTCGCCCCTCTCGCGAAGCAGGCCGGCGAGCTCAGCCACGAGCGCTGGGGCCTCCTCCTCCGCACGGGCAACGACAAGAGCCATCTCGCTCGGCAGATCGAGCGACACGCGGACGTGTACACGTCGCGCGTGTCGAACCTCCTGCACTCGACGCCCTTCGTCTACCTGCGCTCGCCGCGGCAGAGCCTGCCGCACGACAGCGGGCCCGAAGGCGGGGTGGACTGAAGGTCTGACCAAATACTTTGGTCAGATCCCTTCGACTGAGAGAAATTCCCAGCGCTTCACGCTGGGAAAGGACGAGGCGCGACCATTGTTGGTCACGCCTTGAGCGTCTCAGCGCAGCTTCGCTGCGACCTCGTCGCTGCGCGCGGCCTCCTCGGGGAGCCCGAGCGCGCGGAGGACGTCGGCGCGGACCGCGAACAGCGAGGCGAGACGGCCCACACCCCCGATCGGAGAGAGCGTGCGCAGAGAAGCGGCGTCGATCCGGAGCGCCGTCGCCTCGGAGAGGTGCGTGAGCTGCCCGATCGCTCGATCGAGCTCACGAAGGGCGCGCGCGGGGTCGCCTTCACCGAGCGCGTCGCGTGCGCGACCGAGCGCGGCCTCGGCCCGTTCACGCTCGACGTCGGCCTCGGCCCGCACCTCGGCCGCGCTCGTGCGCGCGATGGCGGAAGCGAGCTGCCGGACCGCGCGAGTGATGAAGTCGTCTTCGTGCACGGCGCCCCAACGCGCAGATGGCGCGGTTTCATTCGCGCGCGCCTGCACTCTGGACGAGACGGTCGCGGGAAACAACGCACGGGCCTATGCTCGATGCATCATGAGCGAAATGCTCGACGCTCCCGTACGGCTCGCGTACCGCACGGCGCACCTCGCGCTCCGCGCCTGGTGGCTTGTACGCAAGCCGGAGACGCACGGGGCGCTGGTCGCGCTCTGGCACGAGGATCGGATCCTGCTCATCCGTTCGAGCTACCGGCGCACATACTCGCTACCCGGCGGCTACGTGAAGCGAGGAGAAGAGCCGAAGGAAGCCGCGCGGCGCGAGCTGCGGGAGGAGCTGGAGCTCGCGCTCCCGCCGGACCGGCTCCAGCACGTCTGGCATGGCTCACGCCCGTTCGAGCATCGCACCGATACGCTCGACATCTTCGAGGCGTTCGTCGTGAAGCCGTTCCACGTCGCGGTGAACCACCGCGAGCTGATCTGGGCAGGCTGGAAGACCTCGGACGAAGCGCGCGAGATGCGGATCGTCCCGCACTTGCGCGACTACCTCGAGGAGCGAGGCAGGGTCTGAACGTGTCGATCAGAGCCCCTTCTTCGCGATCCACGCGTTCGTGAAGCGGCCGGTCTTCTCGTAGCTCTCGCGCGTGGTGTCGGCGACGAACTTCTCGATCGTCCCGCCCACGCCGAAGATCTTGACCTCGATCTCGATCTCGCAGAAGCGCTCGATCTTCTTGTCACCGCGCGGCTCGACCCAGAGCGTCCCGCCGATCTTGATCTTGTCGGACAGCTTGCTGGTCGTGATGTCGTAGGTCCACCTGCCGGTCTTGGCGTCGAAGCGGCCGGACTCCGAGTAGGTGATCGAGCCGCCGATCAGCTTCTCGACCACCGCCGGCGTCTGGGTCTTCGGCTCGGTCTTCACGCGACGCGTCCGATCGCCCCCGGGCTCGCCCGTGATCTCGACGACCTCGAAGCCCTTGAAGCCGAGGCCCTCGAGATAGAGGCCCGTGTTGTACTCGGGATCGAAGAAGATCTTCGTCCAGTAGGTGTCTGCGTCGGTGTTGAAGATGTTGGAGCAGATGAACTTCATCGGGTCTCTCCGGCAGCGAGGTGCGCCGACGATAGCCGGTGGCGCGGTGTGCGCCAGAAAGCGAGGCGCGGAAGTTGCTCCCGGCGCGTCTCTCATGACCAGGAACGCACACCTCCTCTCCTTCGTCGTCGCGCTCGCGGGCTGCGGCGGTAGCCCGATCGCGACCGACGCCGGCACGACGCCCGACGACGCCAACGTCTCCGATGCGGCGAGCTCGGACACCGGCTCGACAGACGCGGGGCCGAGCGACGCTGCGACGGGCACGTTCGATCTGCCCGCGGTGCACGCGATCTGCTCGGCGCCGACCGCGCCGGGCACGCAGCGCATGCTCGCGACGACGAACGCGGTGCCCGCGCTCGCGCTGGCGCTCGGCTCGTCGGACGTGGGGATGGCCTACGTCGAGCGACCCGCAGCTCCCGGTCTCCTCGAGCTTCGCTTCCAGCGTCTCGGCTTCGACGGAAGTCCCGCGGGCGCGTCGGTGCTCCTCTTTGGTCTCGACATGATGTTCCCCGGCAGCGTGTCGATCGCGCACGACGGCACCGACTACATCGCGTGCGGCATCTCGGTCGCGAGCGCGCGCTGCTTCCGCATCGACGGGGCGGACGCGTCGACCGACGAGGCGACCATCGACGGCGCGGCGCTGGTGTCCATCGCGTATGGGGCGGGCGGGCTCGCCGTGGCGTGGACGCAGAGCGACGGCGTGCACGCCGGCCTCCTCGGCGGCGCGGGAGCGCGGATCGGCGCGGGCGCGGGGATTCCTTCGATCGCAGCGACGGACACGGGGTACGTCGTGGGCTTCGCGTCCGGGACCACGGCGACGGCGATCACGCTCGATGCGGCCGGCGCGATGGTCGGCTCGTTCTCAATGGGAACGACGCGGAGCGGCGGAAACGTCGCCGTCGCTTTCACGAGCGGGACGGTCGGCGCGAGCTTCATCGGCTCCAGCGGCGACGCGCTGGCAGTCACCGTGGACGCCAGCGGGACCGTCTCGAGCCTGGCGACGATCGGCGCAGGCGCCGAGAGCTACGGGCAGGTCTCGATCGCGCGCGGCGCGGACGGCTTCCTCGCGAGCTGGTCCGACTTCTACGGGTTCGTCGGCGTCGCGCCGCTCGCGCTGGACGGGTCGGCGACCGGGACCGCGTATCACCTCGAGGCGTCGTGGGACGACAACGCGCACTCGATCATCGGCCTGCCGGCGGGCTTCCTGCTCGCCGCGAACACGACGCCAGGCGCGACGCCCGTCGTGATCGCCTCCCTCGCGTGCCCGTGAGCGCCGGGGTCGGCTGACGCCGCCGGTGGCGGCGGGACACGCCACCGGGCCTGCCATTTTCGACGTGTTTTCATCGATCTCCAGGCGGCATGCCCCTCGCTATGGGTCTCCGCATGAAGACCGCACGCCGCCTCGCCCCGCTCTCCGTCCTCCTCGCTCTGGCCTGCGCCACGCCGGGCGCAGACGGCTTGGAAGGCGCTGCGGGAGAGACGGGCATCGACGCTCCGTTCGATCAGGTCCCTGCAGATCTGGCGGCCGACGGCGCGAGCCCGGCGGGCCCGGCGGTGGCGAACGGAGCCGCCACCGAGGTCTGGGCGGTCCGGAACCAGTGGGACGAGACGCGGACGTCGGAGGCGCGCCTCGCGGGCGTCGCCTGGGGCGCGGACTCGGGCCTGACCTGGGAGGAGAAATTCGACCGCTGGGTGGCGGCCATGGAGATCGTCACGCGCCAGGGCTACGGGCGGACCTTCCGCATCCAGACGCCGCAGGGTGAGCGCAGCTTCGACGCGCCGACGCTCGAGTGCGCGGAGACAGCGATGTTCCTCCGCGCGACGTTCGCGTCCTGGTACGGCCTGCCCTTCTTTCTCACGGGCTACGACTCGGCCGGCCGCCAGGCGATGTACGCAGGTCACTTCGGCTTCGTGACGTCCAGCGGCGCTCGGCTCGCGCGCTTCCCGTCGTTCCGCACCGACTATCGTGACTACACGTCGAGCTATCGCGCCGGGGCGGCCTGGCCGCGCGACGCTCGGCTCGCAGGTCTTCGGCTCGGGACCGACGACGGCGTCGTCTTCCTCTCGACGGACGGCGCTACGGCCGGCGCGGGCGCGTACTTCGACGAGATCTTCCTGAACAAGCGCGTCGGCTACTTCATGCGCCTTCTGCTCCTCTACTTCGGGAGCGCGAACCTCTCGGACGCTGCGAACACGATCCACGTCCAGGCCGACGCGCTCGCGCCGGGCGACATGCTCATCGAGCGCTGGCAGCGCCGCGGGATCGGGCACGTGATGCCGATCTTCCGTCGCGCGGACACCGAGGGCGGGCACTTCGACGTCTCGATCGCTTCGGGCTCGATGCCGAGACGCCAACCGCTCTGGTCCGACACGGCCGAGGCCC
>JBBSAT010000184.1:0-15221 GCA_038252025.1 Polyangiales bacterium
CTCGGATCCTCGTGGGTGAGCTGGCCCGCCGGACGGGAAAGAGCGTACGGGCGCTCCACCTCTACGAGGAGCTGGGCCTCCTCGAGCCCGCCGACCGCAGCAAGGGTGGATATCGCCGCTACCACGTCGACTCGGTCACCCGGGTCGAGTGGATCGCGCGCCTTCAGGACGTCGGCCTCTCGCTCCCCGAGATCCGTGACCTCCTCTCCGGGTGGAAGGAGGGCCCGACGGCCCCCGGAGCCATGCAGCGGCTCTCCGACGTGTACCGCGAGAAGCTCGCCGACACGCGAGCACAGCTACTTCGGCTCGCAGCGCTCGAGCAGGAGCTCGAGAAGAGCCTCGCCTACCTCGAGACGTGTGAGACCTGCGAGCCGGTCCGAACGGTGACGGCCTGCTCTTCCTGTGACCGCCACGAATGCCATGCCGAGGAGCCCGTGCTCGTCGCTGGCCTACATCGCGAATAAGGCCTGCATCGCGAATAGACGGAAAGTCGATGACACTCTCTCTCCCCATCTACATGGACAATCACGCCACGACGCCCCTCGACCCGAGGGTGCTCGACGCGATGATGCCGTACCTCACCGGCAAGTTCGGCAACGCGGCGAGCCGCAATCATCCGTTCGGCTGGGCGGCCGAAGAGGGCGTCGACTACGCGCGAGAGCAGATCAAGAAGCTCATCGGCGCGCACAGCGAGAAGGAGATCGTCTTCACGTCGGGGGCGACCGAGAGCGACAACCTCGCGATCAAGGGCATCGCGCACCAGTACAAGGATCGCGGCGACCACATCATCACCGTGAAGACCGAGCACAAGGCGGTGCTCGACACATGCAAGCGCCTCGAGCGTGAGGGCTTCCGCGTCACCTACCTCGACGTCGATTCGAAGGGCCAGATCACCCCCGACGACGTGAAGCGCGCTCTGACCGACAAGACGATCCTCGTCAGCGTCATGCTCGGCAACAACGAGATCGGGACGGTTCAGCCCATCTCCGAGATCGGCAAGGTCACGCGCGAGCGCGGCGTGCTGCTGCACTGCGACGCCGTACAGGGCCTCGGTCGGATGGCGTTCGACGTCGACGCGATGAACGTCGATCTCGTCTCGATCTCCGGCCACAAGATCTACGGGCCGAAGGGCGTCGGCGCTCTCTATGTGCGCCGCACCAAGCCCCGCGTGCGCGTCACGCCGGAGGTCGACGGCGGCGGCCACGAGCACGGCATGCGCTCGGGGACGCTCAACGTCCCAGGCATCGTCGGCCTCGGGAAGGCTTGCGAGATCGCGGCGAACGAGTGGGAGAAGGACCGCGACCACGCGTTCGGTCTGCGTCAGCGCCTCCGGGGCAAGCTCGAAGCCTCGCTCGACGAGATCGTGCTCAACGGCGCGGACGATCCGTGGCGCCTTCCTGGCAACCTCAACGTCTCGTTCTCGTTCGTCGAGGGCGAGGCGATGATGATGGGCATCAAGGACGTGGCCGTCAGCTCGGGCAGCGCATGCACGAGCGCCAGCCTCGAGCCGAGCTACGTGCTGCGCGCGCTCGGCATCGACGGAGAGCACGCGCACTCCTCCATCCGCTTCGGGCTCGGCCGCTTCAACACGGAAGAAGAGGTCGACTACGTCGCCGAGATCGTCATCCGCGAGGTGCGGCGCCTGCGCGAGCTGTCTCCTCTGTACGACCTCCACAAGGAGGGCATCGACTACAAGACCATCCAATGGACCGCGCATTGATCTCCACCGCGCATTGATTGCTGCGGATGACCTGACCAGCGACGCCCTCTGCGTGCGCTGAACCGATCCCCCACCAGAACGGCAAATCGAAATGGCCTACTCAGAAAAAGTCATCGAGCACTACGAGCACCCGCGCAACGTCGGGACGCTCGACAAGGACGATCCGACCGTGGGAACGGGGCTCGTCGGCGCGCCCGCGTGCGGCGACGTGATGCGCTTGCAGCTGCGCGTGAACCCCGTGACGAACGTCATCGAGGACGCGAAGTTCAAGACCTTCGGGTGCGGAAGCGCGATCGCGTCCAGCTCGCTCGCCACCGAGTGGGTCAAGGGCAAGACCGTCGACGAAGCGATGGGGATCAAGAACACGGACATCGTGCAGGAGTTGAACCTGCCGCCCGTGAAGATCCACTGCTCGGTCCTCGCCGAGGACGCCATCAAGAGCGCGATCGAGGACTACCGGAAGAAGCAGTCCGCACAGCGCGCGGTGGCGACCACGGCCGAGAGCGCGAAGTAAGGCCCACGCCCGTCGCGGCAGTACCTCGAGACAGACGAGCCATGAACGCCGAGCCTACCTCCACGAACCCCTCCCTCGCGCAGGCCGAGGACGCTGCTGCGCCCGTGGCGCCGGGGCCTGCCATCGACCTGACGCCCAAGGCGGTCGAGATGGCGAAGAAGGCCATCGCGCGCCGCGAGACGCCGGCAATGGCGCTTCGCCTCGGCGTTCGCGGCGGCGGCTGCTCTGGCGTGTCGTACGTGATCGAGTTCGCCGACAAGATCCGCGATCGCGACAACGTCTTCACGTTCGGAGAGCTCAAGGTCGTCGTCGACCCGAAGAGCCTCGTGTACCTGCGCGGCTCCGTGCTCGACTACGAGGTCAAGCTGATGAGCCACGGGTTCAAGTTCAAGAATCCGAACGAGAAGAAGGGCTGCGGCTGCGGGGAGTCCTTCGGGATCTGACGCTCTCTCTCGGATCGTCCCATGAGCGAGAGTCCCTTCGACACCCTCGGGCTTCCAGCGCGCTTCGAGCTCGACCTCGCCACGCTCGAAGCACGCGTGCGTGACCTGCAGCGCGCGCTCCATCCGGATCGCCATGCGTCGGGAACGCCGGCCGAGCGTCGTGCCTCGCTCTCGCGCGCGGTCTCGGTGAACGAGGCGTATCGCGTGCTGCGTGATGATCTCACTCGAGCCGCGGTGCTCCTCGGCAGCGCTTCCGAGCCTGCGGCGGATCCGGAGTTCCTGATGGAGATCATGGAGCTGCGGGAAGGGCTGTCCGACGCGCGGACGGGAGCTTCGATCGAGCGCGTCCGCGATCTCGCGGCGATCGTCCGCTCGCGCTCGAGCGCTGCACGCGCTTCCCTCGCGACGGCGCTCGACGTCGATGCGGATCCGGGCCGAGCCGCCGCGGCGCTCTCCAAGCTGCGCTACTACCGCCGCTTCCTCGACGAGGTCGAGGTCGCCGAAGAAGACGCGCTACGCGCGAGCCAGGGCTGACCGATGGCGCTCCTCCAGATCTTCGACCCCTCTTCGAGACCGCGCGCGATCGGGATCGATCTCGGCACGACGAACAGTCTCGTCGCCTACGTCACCGCCACCGGCGAGCCGGTCGCTATCCGCGACTGCGACGACGCCGTCCTCGTCCCCTCGGTCGTTCACTACGCTGCGAGCGGAGCCACGGTCGTGGGCGACAAGGCGAAGGCGCTCGCCGTCGAGCATCCCAGCGACACCATCGTCTCGGTCAAGCGCTTCATGGGCCGAGGCGCGGCCGATCCCGAGACGCGACGGCTCGGCCCGTATCGCTTCGCGACGGACACGGGCCCCGTCGTGAAGTTCGCCGTCGCCGGCGATCGAATCGTCACACCCATAGAGGTGAGCGCGACGATCCTTCGCGAGCTCGTCGATCGCGCCGAGGACGATCTCGGTGCGGTGGGTGGCGCCGTGATCACGGTCCCCGCCTACTTCGACGATGCGCAGCGCCAGGCGACGAAGGACGCCGCGCGCCTGGCTGGGATCGAGGTCCTACGGCTCCTGAACGAGCCCACCGCCGCGGCGCTCGCGTACGGGCTCGAGAGCAAGAAGAACGGGCGCTACGCCGTCTACGATCTCGGCGGCGGGACGTTCGACGTGACGATCCTCGACCTCGACGATGGCGTCTTCCAGGTCCGATCGACCGGCGGAGACAGTCAGCTGGGCGGCGACGACATGGATCGCGTCATCGCCGCCCGCGTCATGGACGCGCTCGGCGGAGCGTCGACACCGGCGCGAGTCCGCTACGCGCTCGACTCCGCGCGGGCGATCAAGCACGCGCTGACCGACGCGACGGAGGTCCTCAGCGAGCTTGCGCACGATGGCGCCGAAGCGAGCCTGACGATCACGCGCGAGGAGCTCGACGAGGCGATCCGCCCGCTGCTCGAGCGCACCGGCGCAGCCTCCCGGCGCGCGCTTCGAGACGCCGGGACGGACGCAGCTCAGATCGACGGCGTCATCCTCGTGGGCGGCGCGACGCGCGTGCCCGCGGTCCGGGCATACGTCGGGGCCCTCTTCGGCAAGGAGCCTCTCGCCGACATCGATCCCGATCTCGTCGTCGCGCTGGGCGCCGCGATCCAGGCGGATCTGATGGCGGGGTCCGGCGCGCGGGACGACGTCCTCCTCCTCGACGTCATCCCGCTCTCCCTCGGCATCGAGTCGATGGGCGGCGTCGTCGAGCGCATCCTTCCGCGAAACTCGTCGATCCCGTGCGAGGCGGGGCAGGTCTTCACGACGTACGCCGACCAGCAGACCGGCTTCGAGATCCACGTCGTGCAGGGCGAGCGAGAGCTCGCCGCCGACTGCCGTTCCCTCGCGCGCTTCACGCTCAAGGGCATTCCGCCGATGGCGGCCGGCCTGGCGCGCCTCGAGGTGCGCTTCCGGGTCGACGCGGACGGGCTCCTCCACGTCGCAGCGCGCGAGCGCACGACGGGCGTCGAGCAGCAGGTCGACGTGAAGCCGAGCTACGGGCTCACCGACGACGAGATCGAGGCGATGCTCACCGCCGCGTACGAGCACGGCGAAGAGGACGTCGTGGCGCGCACGCTCGCGGAGCGCCGCGTCGAAGCCGAGCGCGTGATCATGGCGACCGAGAAGGCGCTCCGTGAGGACGGCGATCTCGTCGGGCCGGACGAGCGAGCGCGCATCGATGCCGCGATGGCCGCGCTACGCACCGCTCACGCGGGCGCGGATCCGCGCGTGCTGGCTGTCCGCATCGAGGCGCTCGACGAGACCAGCCACGACTTCGCCGGCCGGCGCATGGACCGCAGCATCAAGAAGGCTCTCGCCGGCCGCGACGTCGGCACGATCGAGCGCGACACGGAGGCGGCGCGTGGTATCGAGCGCGCGCACGAGCCGCTGAGCCGGTCCGGAGACGTCGAGGAGCAAGGCTGAGCATGGCGCGCGTTCGCTTCCTGAAAGAGGGCCTCGAGGTCGAGGTCGAGAAAGGCACGACCATCCTCGCGGCCGCCAAGAAGATCGGCGCGCCGCAGGGCGATCGGTGCGGCGGCGTCTGCGCCTGCTCGACCTGCCACGTCTACGTGACGGCGGGCTTCGATCGGTCCAGCGAGATCTCCGACGAGGAGTTCGACATCCTCGACAAGGCGTTCGACGTCCGCTCCACCTCGCGCCTCGGCTGCCAGGCGAAGGTCGAAGGCGACATCACCGTCGAGATCAGCGACGAGAGCTTCCAGGCGTTCCTGGACGAGCACCCCGACGAACAGGATCGCGCCAAGGCACTGCGCTCGCCGAAGTAGCTGCGCTCGCCGAAGTAGCGCTAGATCTTCCGGAAGATCCCGACGACTACGCCGAGGATCTGTGTCTCTTTCCAGTCGCTCTTCCGCACCAGGATCGGCGCCATCGCCGCGTTCGCGGGCTGGAGGCGAACGTGCGAAGCCTCCGGGAAATAGTACTTGCAGGTCGCATCCTCGCCGACCATCGCGATGACGATCGCCCCGCGGTTGGCCTGCGGCTGCTTCCGCACGAAGACGTAGTCGCCGTCGTGGATGCCGGCCTCGATCATCGAGTCACCCTGGATCCGCAGACCGAAGACCTCTCCGCCGCGCTGGCCGATGAGCATCCGATCGATCCGGACCGAGTCGTTGGCCGACTCGAACGCGGTGGTCAGCCCGAGGGGGCCTGCCGCCACGCGGCCGAGCATCGGGATCTCGATCATGTCGTCGTTGGCGGCGCCCATGGACGAGGCGCCCATTCCCGACGCCATCCCCATCCCCGAGGGCATCCCGCCCGAAGCCATCCGGAGCATGGTCGCGCCTGCCCGCGAGCCGGCGCCGTCCGACGAGAGCAGGTCGAGCGTGCTCTGCGTGGGCCTCAGCGTCCGCGACTTCATGTCCTCGCGCGTCAGGTACCCTTTGCGCTCGAGCGCACGGAGGTGATCATTGACGCCGTTCGTGCTGCGGATCCCGAGCTTGTTGCCGATCTCCCGGAGCGTCGGCGGATAGCCTCGCTCGTCGATGGAGCCGCAGATGAACTCCAGCACCATCCGCTGCCGATCCGTGAGGCCGTTCATTGCATCGCTCCCGAGAGTGAGGGTCGTCCCCGACAGGGACTGAACAAGTGTCCGGTTGGTACGTGACATCTGTCCACGGGTCAAGTTTCTAGTGATCGTCCCTTTGGCTCCCTCCTAGACCCTCGCCGGACCTCGTGCGTCCGAGCGCACATGCAGAGAGCTCACGCCCCGCTCGCGCTCGCGCTCGCCGCGCTCGCCATCCTGTTCACCGTGCCGTCCGAGGCGCACGCGCTCGGCTGGCTCGTGCCGAGCCAGCCCGACATTCCACCGCTGGCGATCCGTAGCCATCGTGTTTCGGTGAGCGTTCGCGAACGCATCGCGGAGACGAGCGTGACCCAGACGTTCGTCAACGGGACGGGGAGCGTTCTCGAAGCGACGTACGTGTTCCCGGTGCCCGAAGGCGCGACGGTCAGCGGCTTCGCGATGTGGGTGAACGGAGTGCGCGTCGAGGGCGAGCTCCTCGACTCCGGCACCGCTCGCACGGTGTACGAGTCGATCGTCGCCCGCATGCGCGACCCCGGCCTCGTCGAGTACATCGGCGGAAACGTCTTCCGCGCCCGCGTCTACCCGATCAACCCCGGCGCCGAGCAGCGCATCGAGATTCGCTTCACGCAGACCCTCGAGTACCAGGGATCCGTCGTCCACTATCACTACCCGCTCCGCGCCGGCGCGACCTACGGGCACACGATCGAGGATCTCACGATCTCGGTCGACGTCGCATCTCGCACCGCGATCCAGGCGGTGTATTCGCCGAGCCATCCGATCGCCGTCGGTCGGGACGGCGATCACCATGCGATCGCTTCGTTCGAGGCGGGGCACGCGGCGCTCGATCAGGACTTCGACCTCTACTACGCGGTCGCGGATACCGAGATCGGCCTGTCGCTCCTCACCCACCGCGACGCCGGTGAGGATGGCTACTTCCTCGCGATGATCGCGCCGCGCACGGAGCTCACCGAGGCACAGATCGCGGCCGAGGAAGTGATCTTCGTGTTCGACACGTCCGGCTCCATGGCCGGCGACAAGCTGACGCGCGCGCAGGCGGCGCTCGACTACATGCTCCAGCGCCTGCGCCCGACGGACTACTTCCAGGTCGTCCGATTCTCGACCGACGTCGAGCCGCTCTTCGACTCCGGCCACTCCGTGCCCGCGACGCCGGATCACGTCGCTCGCGCGCGACGCTTCGGAAATCACTTCGTGGCCGCGGGCGGCACGGCGATCGCGCCGGCGCTCACCGAGGCCATGCGCACGCATCCGCCGAGCGGCTCGCTCCCTCGCATGGTCGTGTTCCTCACCGACGGAATGCCGACGGTCGGGCAGACCGATCCGGCCACCATCACGCGCCAGATCGCCACCCTCTCGGGGGGCGCACGCCTGTTCGCGTTCGGCGTCGGCGACGACGTGAACACCACGTTCCTCGACGGGCTCGCCGACGCGAACGGCGGCGTGGGTGACTACTTCCGCGACGGGTCCGAGATGCAGCGTCGCCTCGGCGCGTTCTTCGATCGCGTCTCGTATCCGGTGCTCACCGACCTCCGACTCACGATGCCCGGCGCGTCGCCCTACGACGTGTATCCGCGTGACCTCGGCCATCTCTATCGCGGCGAGCAGCTGCTGGTCGTCGGTCGCTTCCGTGGCGAAGGAACGGGACGCGTCGTGCTCGAGGGCCGGCTCGGCAACGAGACGACCGTGCACGAGCTCCGCTACGACGTGAGCTTCCCGACGAGCGAACCGCGCAACGAATTCCTCCCGCGCGTGTGGGCGGTTCGCAAGGTCGGGACCCTGCTGGACGACATCCGCATGCACGGGGAGCGGCCGGAGCTCCGCGACGAGGTCGTCGTGCTCGCGCGCCACTTCGGGATCGTGACGCCGTACACGAGCTATCTCGTCGCACCCGACGAAGTCGCGCAGCCGCCGCCCACGCTCGCGATGCCGTCGTGGGAACAACAACGCACCAGCGTCGCGGACGCCGACGGCATGGGCTCGACGGCCTCGTCCCATGCGCCGGAGGCTCCGTCCGCACCACGCACGGAAGCGGCGCAGACCATGTCGGACTTCTCCGGCTTCTCGGGGGCCGTGGCGCCCTCGCCGCCCCCGAGCACCGCGCCCTCGACGACCGTCCCGCCGTCGTACCGCCCGACCGCCCCGTCGAGCGCGACCGGCGAGAGCGGTCGCAGGTTGAGCTCGCGCCTCCGAGAGATGCGTGACGCCGAGCGCTCGGACGAGGCAGGGACGAGCACGGTTCGCGCGATCGACGGCCGCACCTTCTCGCTGACCGCGGGGCGCTGGGTGGACGAGCGCTACCAGGAGGGAGGGCGCACGCTCTCGATCCGCTCGATGAGCGCCGCGTACTTCGCGCTGCTCGCTGCGCAGCCGGAGCTTCGCGCGGCGTTCGCCCTCGGAGATCGCGTCGTCGTGACGCTCGATGGTGCGCGCACGATCATCGTCACGCCCGACGCAGCGGATGTGTCTGCCGACGAGGCGCGCCGATTCGCGAGCGGTTCGTGAGCCGCGCGCTGGGGTCGGCGACGGGCCTGCTCGTCCTGGCCGCGTCGCTCTTCGGCCTCGGATGTGGCGGAGCGCCCGCGCGCTACCGTGCGGGCGCGCCCGACTCGTCCTCGAGATCGTCACGAGGCGAGTCCTTCGACATCCAGATGGCCAGCACCGAGTCCACTGGCTCGGGCGACTCTGGAGGAAGCGCCTACGACTTCGACGAGGACACGGTCGTGACCGCCCTCGCGACCGGGACGAGCGGCTCTTCGAGCATGGAGCACGGATCGGCGCTCGAACAGCCTCCGCAGCCGCCGGCCGATCGCTACGCGCAGGCGGAGACGTCGAGGACGACGCCCGAAGCCACTGCGACGGATGCTGTCGACACCTCCCGCGAGCTGCTCATCTACACCGCGGTGTTCCACGTGGGCGTCTACGACGTCGCCGCCTCCCAGGCCTTGGTCGCGGAGAGCGCGCGTGCGGCGGGCGGCTTCGTGTTCCAGCAGGCCGACGACCACATCGTCGTCCGCGTCCCGGCGGCGCGCTTCCGTGCGTTTGTGGAGACGGTCGAAGGTGTCGGCGACGTGCTTCACCGCCAGATCGATGCGCAGGACGTCGGCGAGGAGTTTCGCGACGTGGACATCCGCATCCGGAACCTGGAGGCCGTCCGCGACCGGATCGCGGCGCTCCTCGAGCGAGGCCTCGCGGTCGAGCAAGTGCTCGTCGTCGAGCGCGAGCTCGAGCGAGTCACCGGCGAGCTCGAGCGCATGCGCGGACGACAGCGCTACCTGTCGGACCGCATCGCGTACTCGACGATCACCGTGCTCTTCCGGCCCGCTCCCCGCGAGCAGCTGGATCAGCCCGATGTGTTCCAGCTCCCGTTCTCCTGGCTCGACTCCCTCGGGCTCTCTAACCTCCTGAACCTGCGGTGAACGCCATGAGACATTCGTTGACCGCCCTCGCTCTTCTCTTCGCGTCCGGCTGCGGCTCCCACTTCGCGGTCGTCTCACCGGACGACTTCCTGGAGCTCGCGCACGAGGACTCGCGCCGGTACGGCTACGAGCTGCGCGCGACGAGCGCGGACGGCGTCGTCGTCGGCGTCCGGGAGATCGAGAATCCCCAGCACGGCAGTCGCGACTTCTGGGTGGACGCGATCCGCAACCGCCTTCGCCGCGACGCGGGCTACGCGCTGATCGACGAGAGCGACGTCTCCGCGGCGAGCGGCCAGACCGGGCACCAGCTGCGCTTCGGCCACGACGAGTCCAGCCGCCCCTACATCTACTGGATCACGGTCTTCGTCACCCCTGACCGCGTCTTCGTGGTCGAGGCGGGAGGTCGCCGCGACCCGTTCGCGGCGGCGCAGGCGAGGGTGGAGAGCGCGATCTCGACCTTCCGCATCCGCTGAGCGGCGCGAGGCTTCAGTACCACCCGCCGGCGCACTGCCACGAACGGCAGAGGCCGCCTGCACAGGTCCCCTCGGCGCAGGCCTGACCCGCGGCGCACGCGTCGCCGAGCCTTGCCGCCGGGGCGCCGCACGTGCCTTCGACGCAGTCGCCGCTCTGACACTCCTCATCGATCGCGCACGCACCGCCATCGTCCACCGGGCAGGCGCACGCGAGGTCCGCTCCTTCGCCGCGGCAGACCGTCGCGCACGCGATCGATGTCGTGGGCCCGCAGTCCGATCCCGGCGGCGCGCCGAGGTCGCACGGGTCGCCCACGCACGCGAACCGCGGCGCGTGAAGACCGGTCCCCGCGCAGACCCCGAAGGCCGCGCACATCGCGCGAACCTCCGAGCAGACGAAGACGAAGTCGCCGCTGTCGACGCAAGAGCTTCCCGCCACGCACTCGAAGGGCGCGGCGGGATCGCAGGGCGCACCGGCCGCGATCTCGCCATGAATCGCTCGCGTCCGGGCGATGAGAAAGTCGAGATCGACGAGCGCGGGCCCTCCGGCGCAGTCCGACGAGGCGTCCACGATCGCCTCGACCACGCGACCTCCAGCAGCCTCGTCGTAGACGGCACGGCCCAGATCGATCGAAGCGCGCATCTCCGGGCTCAGTGCACCGCCCGTTCCGCTGCAGCGCGCGATCGCGAAGTGCGAGCAGTTCAGCGGCGTCGTCCCACACCCGCATCCGGGCGGAGGCGTGCACAGGGCCTCTGCGTACGCGACGCATAGATCGTCGAGGGCGATCGGCACCGAGGTCGCGCCGAAGTCACCTTCGACCGTCGTCATCCCCGTCGGTCGCCGAAGCGAATCGCAGGTGATGCCGGCGTCGAGCCTGGTATCGGCCACCGCCGAATCGATCGATACGACGCTGGTGCCGCAGCCCGCGCCAGCGAGCAGCAGGAACAGGGTGGTGAAGGCTCGCTCCAATGGGCGCGATCGCATCGCAGATACCTCGCGCACGAGCATGACGTCTCGTCGCGCCTCGGACGAGCGAGACGTCAGTCGAGCGCGACGATGATCGCGGTGATGTTGTCGCGGCCGCCGCGGGTGTTGGCGAGATCGATGAGCTCTCGCACGGCGGGCCCGGCCGGCTTCGCCATGATCGGCGCGATCTCCTGATCCACCAGGTAGCCGTGCAGGCCGTCGGAGCAGAGCAGGTACCGATCGCCCGCCTGGATGTCGAACGTCCGCGTGTCGACCTGGACGTAATCCCGGCTGCCGACTGCCCGCGTGATCACGTTCTTGTGAGGCGATCGCTCGGCCTCCGCCTCGGAGATGATCCCTTGCTTGAGCTGCCACGCGACGAGGGTGTGGTCCTCCGTGAGACGCTCCACTTCGCCGAGCCGCACCCTGTACACGCGACTGTCACCGACCTGCGCGGTGCAGCCGAGGTCCGACGCGACGCAGAGCGCGGACAGCGTCGTCCCCATCCCGCGCTGCTCGGGCTCGCTCTCCGAGATCGCGAACACCATGTACGTCGCGGCCTGGATCGCGGCTTCGAGGACGCGCGATAGCTTGCGGAGCGCTTCGGGCGAGCGATCTCCCTCCGCCACCGAGCGCACGATGTTTCTCTCGTGACGAACCATCGCGATGACCGTGTCGACGGCCTCGCGGCTCGCGATTTCGCCCGCCGCATGCCCGCCCATGCCGTCGGCGACGACGTAGAGGCCGAGCTCTTCGTCCAGGCCCCAGGCGTCCTCGTTCGAGACCCGACGGCGACCGATATCCGTTCCACCGAACGCTGTTCGCTTCAGCAACGAGGCCTCGCGGGAAACATGAGCGGCACGCCCTGCGAGGTTACGGCTCCGCGCTCCTGCGCCGCAAGAGTGATGCTTCGCATAACGAAGCGATCGGGCGGCGCCTCGATGCAATACCATCGCGAGCCGACGGAGGTTTCCCTTGCGCGCTCGAAGTCGTTTTCCCCTCGCGCCGGCCCTCGGCCTGTGTTTCCTCGTCCTCGGAGCCACGGGCTGCCCGGGACCAGCCGTCGAGCCCGCGGACGCGGGAGCGGACGAGGACACCTTCCTCCGACCGATCGATGGAGGGCACGACACGGGCCCCGCAGTCCCGGTCTCGACCGACCACTGCGAGTATCTCCCGACCGCTGCGTCCGCCCACGTGGGAACGGACGTCGTGGAAGGCGCGCTGTCGGCGGGCACCTCGGAGGGCTACATCCACGCGCCCGTCGGCGCGACGCTCGGCGCGTACACCGGCCGCGCGGAGGGCTTCGGAGCCGAAGGCTTCATCGACGCACGACGCACGCCGCTGGCGTTCAGCTTCGCGCCCTCGGTCGGCATCGAGGCCTGGCCGCGCGTCCGAGCCCTCGCGCTCACGACGGGCTGCGGCGGCGCTCCCAACGCAACCGAGGCCTGCGACGAGACGATCATCATCATCAAGGCCGATCTCGGCGCCGCCTACCACGGGCTCGGCGAAGAGGTCGAGCGGCGGCTCGGGCCCGACTTCGCGGGTCGCACCGTGATCTCGACGAGCCACTCCCACTCCGCGTTCGCGAACCACACGGGCCACGCCGGCCTGCAGGTCGGCTTCGGCCAGTTCCGTCGGCTGGTCTTCGACGCCATCGTGGCCGACATGGAGGCCGTCGCGCGGGCTGCGCTCGCGGCGCGCGTTCCGGCCCAGATCGGGATCGTGCACGACGGCGCCTTCGATCTCGACGACCGTGTCACGCGGGACCGTCGCGGCGAGGACGATCATCTCCAGGGCGGACCGCGTGACGACCACGATCTCTTCCTGATCCGCGTCGACACCTTCGATCCCGCGGCGCCTACGGATCCGTCGTCGCCGATCGCGATCCTGCCCGTGTTCGGAATGCACGGGACCATCCTCGGAGCCGACAACGTGTACGCATCGAGCGATGCGCCCGGCGGCATCGAGCGCGTGCTCGAGGAGCGCTTCGACTCGCGCGTCACCGTGATGCACCTCCAGGGCGCGGGCGGCGACGTCTCGCCTGCCGGCCTCGACTCGACCGACTGTCCGAGCGGCGCGGTGCTCTGCAAGGACTTCGCGCGCGCGGAGACCGTCGGCATCAACGCCGCCGACGCGCTGCTCGCCGCGTGGACCGCGGCAGGCGCCGACATGCGGTCGAGCGTGTCGATGGACATGGTCTCTCAGTCGATCGAGCGCGGCCCCAACTGGGAGAACTTCACGGTCCGCGATGGCACGATGTCCTACCTCCCGTGGGACGGCGTACGCCCCGCCGACGGCCGCGTGTTCGACGGCACGACGCTGATCTCGCCGATCGACGAGTTCAACGCCCCGCAGGGCGCGGCGCTGTGCGGCGGGAGCGATCTCCACATCGCGATCATCCCGTCCGCACAGATGCCCGGGACCCGCTCGCTCGTCGACTACCCATACTCGGCCTGCAACATCCTCAACCCCGGGTTCCTGACGCTGATCGCTCTCCAGCTGGATCTCGACCTCGGCCCGGGCACGCCGCCGTGCGACACGACGCGGACCGTCGTCAGCGCTTTCCGGATCGACGACTGGTACTTCAGCGCGCTGCCCGGCGAGCCGCTCACGCTCAGCGCCGACCGCATCCGCGAGCTCACCAGCGCTCAGGTCCCCGAGGACCACCACGTCGTCCTCGGCTACTCGCAGGATCACAACGGCTACATCCTGGTCGCAGAAGACTGGCTCTCCGGCGGGTACGAGCCTTCCATCACGTTCTGGGGACCGCTCGACGGCGAGCAGATCCTGGAGCGCACCGCGGATCTCTTCGACCTCCTCGCCACGCCGGAGCGCGAGCCGGGCGTGGTCGGACAGACGCGCGTCGCCATCCCGACGCCGACCGAGTCGTTCACGTCGGATCCCGCGCCGATGATGGGCACCGTCCCGGCGGCCGTGCCGGCCTACCTGGCGACTCGTCTTCTGCCGGCGATGCCGCCCAGCATGCAGCCGCGCGCCACCCTCCAGCGCCTCGAGAGCGCGTTCTTCTCGTTCATCGGGCAGGACCCGCTCGAAGGGACGCCCGCGGTCACCATCGAGCACGAGGTCTCGACGGACGTGTGGGAGCCGCTCCGGCGACGAAGCGGTCGCCTCATCTCCGACGCGGACGTCCTCCTCTCGTGGACGCCCGATCCGCTCAACGCCGACGGCGGGCCCCGCACGCACTACTGGTCGGTCGAGTGGCAGGCTGCGCCGGGCCTCGGGCAGGCCGGCTTCGACGCCGTCGCCGATCGCCCGGGCCTCCCGCTCGGACGCTACCGAATCGTCGTCGACGGGCCCGGCTACGCACTCACCAGCAACCCGTTCACCGTCTCGCCCGCCAACATCGAGATCGCGCGCACGGGCGGGACCGGCACCAGCGTGGAGCTCACGGTCGGCTATCACGCGCCGGGCGGCTACCGCCTGCTCGACGAGCAGACGGGCGCGACCCGTCTCGCCCCGATCCGTGGCGGGACCGTCGACGTCGTCGTGACGGCCGGCGCGGGCGTCACGCGCGACGTGCCGGGCGTCGTGGTGAGCGCCGACGGGCACATCACGTTCGACGCAGGCGCAGGCGCGGTCTCCGTCGCGGTGACCGATCGCTTCGGCAACGTCGGCACGTTCGCGCTCTGAGCGCCTTGAGGACGTTCGCGGGTCGTGAGAGCCTCGCCTCCATGACCCGCGAGCGAGATCTGTTCCGCGCCATCGTCCTGTCCGGTGCGGCTGCCGTCGGCGGCTGCAGCAGCCCGACGGCAGTGGTCGACGCAGCGATGACGCCGGACGCCGCCGCGACCGACGACGCCGCGATGATCGCCGATGCTGGTCCCATCGCCGACGCGGGACCGACGGACGCCGCCGAAGACGACGCGTTCGTAGCGATCCTGTGAGCGCGAGCGAGGAGCTCGCGGGCGTTTCCCAGGACGTCCGTCAGCTCGTCGGCCACATCTGGGCCGACCGCGCGCGCACCGAGCTCGGCGCGGGATCGGGCTTCGCGCAGGTGGTCGTCGGCCTCTACTCGATCGGCGCGCTGCCCGCCGTCCTCTCGCTCGCGACCGAGGCCGCCCATCAGGAGGTC
>JBBSAT010000185.1:0-15213 GCA_038252025.1 Polyangiales bacterium
GGCCGGCGTCGAGCGGATCGAGACCTCCGTCGTCGGCATGTCGGGGTGCGAGCGGTAGACGAACTTCGCGGGCGTCACGGTGCCGACGTTCTGGTCGCCGTGCATGACCGTGAGGTCGGCGAAGAGCATGTCGGCGCTGAGGTCGACCTCGGTGTGCGCGCGCTCGAAGCGGAGCGAGACGTCGCCCACCTGCATCGACTCGCCCGGCGTCAGCGTGTCCTCGCGCTCGAGGTCGTACGCGGCGCCCAGGAAGCCGAGGTACATGAAGACGATGCCGAGGTGGACGACGTAGCCGCCGTACCTGCGGCGCGCGCGCGACACGACCGTGGCGAGCGCGGTGAGCGGGCCCTCCTTGGACGTGCGCATGCGGGCGGCCGTGCCGCGCCAGAACTCCTGCATGACCGCCGCGATCACGAAGCCCGCCAGCATCGTGCAGACCAGAGGTTCGATGCGCGCGATGCCGACGAGGACCGCGCCGGTCGCGGTGCCGTAGATGTCGCTCGACTCGACGATGGCCGGAAAGCCGATCGCGCCGCCGACGAGGACGTGCGCGATGCCGACGAGCCCGCCGAACGTCGCAGGGCCCCTGAACGCGTCGAGGAGGTTCTTGCCGCTGGCCTTGCGCCACGCGATGAGCGGACCGACGCCCATGAGGAAGAGCAGGCACAGCGCGAGCGGCACCATCCAGCGGTTGTAGTAGGCGGGGCCGACCGTCACGGTCTCGTCGCGCACGGCCTCGCTGATGAGCGGGAACGTGGTCGCGACGAGCACGAACAGGAACATGCCCGTCAGGATCCAGTTGTTGAGCAGGTACATGAACTCGCGCGAGAGCAGCGAGTCGATCTCGGCGGCGGGGCGCGGCGTGATCTTCGGCTTGCGGATCATCTCCACGAGCTTCGCGTAGCCGACGATCGGGAGAATGAGGACCATCCCGAGGCGCGGCAGGCCGCCGCTCTTCACGAAGAGGTCGTCCATCCCGATGAGTCGGCCGCGCAGCTCCGGAAGGCGGTAGCTGATGAGCGTGATGATGAAGAGCGCGAGCCCGCCCATGTACCAGATGAAGTAGATGCCAATGTCCGAGCGCGCGAACGAGTGCACGCTCGCGATGAGCCCGGAGCGCGTCAGGAACGTCCCGAAGATCGTGAAGAAGAAGGTCGCGCACAGGAGCGCGACGTTCCAGACGCGGAGCATCCCGCGACGCTCCTGGATCATCGTCGAGTGGACGTAGGCCGTGCCGAGCAGAAGGGGCATGAACGCGGCGTTCTCGACCGGATCCCAGGCCCAGTAGCCGCCCCAGCCGAGCTCCTCGTAGCTCCAGAACATGCCGAGCATGTTGCCGAGCGCGAGGAAGGCCCACGCGAGGATCACCCAGCGGCGTGCAGCGAGCATCCACTCGTCGCCGAGCCGGCCGGTGCAGAGCGCGGCGACCACGATGGCGAACGGGATCGCCCATCCGGTGAGGCCCATGTAGAGAGCCGGCGGATGGATGGCCATCCAGTAGTTCTGGAGGAGCGGGTTGAGGCCCTCACCGTCCGCGGGAGACGCCATGGCGCCGCCCGTGCCGAACGGGTTCGCGGCGAACTGCATGAGCACGCCGAAGAAGACGAAGATGCTCGAGAGCGTCGCGAACGCGTAGGGCTGCAGCTCGTGGTGCTTCTTCCGGATCCAGATCGTGAACGCGAGCGTGTAGAGAGAGAGGAGAAAGCACCACCAGAGGAGCGAGCCGTCCTGACCGCCCCAGAGCGCGGTCCAGAGGTAGCCCGAGGTCATCGATCGGTCGCTGTAGCGAGCGACGTATCGGATACGGAAGTCGTGCGCCTGGAACGCATACGCGAGCAGAAACACCGCGCTCGCGACGAGGCCGACCGTGGCGAACATGCCTGCACGCGCCGCGGGCGTGAGCTGCGGACGACCCCGCGCGGCCGCGATGGAGACCGCGAACGTGTAGGACGCCGAGATCAGGACGCCTGCGAGGAGCAGGTTTCCGAGGGTGGGGATGTCGCTCGCGGGCCAGCGGGCCGCAGCGTCCCGGGGCCGGGGCTGGGGGTCCAGGCGCGGCTCTCGGCCCTCGCCACCGGCACCCCGAATGGGGACGGCGCCGGAGACGAAACCGGGCCCCATGGGTACCATCCCGGGTCATGGCCCAGAAGTCGCCCGTCGAGCTCATCGCCGCCATGCTCCGGAGCGAGGCACCCGAGAAGCAGATCGCGGCCGCGATCGTGCTGGGCGAGCTCGGCGCGAAGGGGCCCGAGGTGCTGGGCGGCCTCGTCTCGATGCTCGAGACCCAGAGCCCGCCTCTTCAGCGGCCAGCGCTGCTCGCGCTGGTGAAGATCGCGTCGATCAAGGCAGCGCCCGCGATCTTTCCGCTGCTCGCGAGCAAGGACCCCGAGGTGCGAGCGCTCGCCATCGAGGCGCTCGTCGCGTGCGGCGAGGACGTCGTCGCCAAGGTGAAGCAGCGAATGCCCGTGGCCGAGGGCGCCGAGCGGAAGGCGCTCGACGGCGTGCTCGCGCGCTTCGAGGGCAGCAAGGACGCCGTCACCGCGCTGCTCGCCGGGCTCGAGAGCACGGAGCCCGACGTCGCGCGGAACGTGGCCTTCGAGGTGCGCCCGCGCGTGAAGGACGTCGACGCGAAGACGCGTCGCCTCTGGCTGGCGGAGGTGCTGCGCATCCTCGAGCGGATGAAGAAGTCGCCGCCCGCATCACCCATCCCGATGGCGACGGCCGTGAAGATCCTCGGCTACCTCGAGGACCCGAAGGGCACCGATCCGCTGCTCGAGCTCGCGCGCGATCCGCGGGCGCCGTTCTCGGTGCGACAGGAGGCGCTCATCGCGCTCAGGTTCGCGCTCGCGGACGACGATCGCGCCGGCGAGATCATCGACACGATGGTGAAGGCCGCGGAGGCCGATGATCGGATGCTCGTGCAGGCGGCGCTCATGGGGCTCGTCCAGGTGGAGCTCCCTGCCAAGCACGCAGGGCGCATCGCGCGGCTCGCAGCGCACCCGGATCCGGAGCGCGCGCGCATCGCGATCGAGAAGCTCTCGCGTCAGCCGGGCAGCGAGGTCACGAAGGCGCTCGTCGAGGTGGTCGCGACGGCGGATCGTCGCCGCGCCGAGATGGCCGTGAAGGCGCTCGAGACGCGGGAGGGCGCAGGACCGCTCCTGGCGGCGGCGCTCGCTCAGTCGAAGGACGCCGACCGTGCGAACGTGCTGCGCCAGGCGCTGCGCCCGCACCTCAAGACGCTGCCGAACGCGGCGAAGAAGAAGCTCGTGGAGGCGGCGCTCGAGCGGCTGGCCGACGGAGAAGGGTGGCAGGCGCACGTCGACGCCGCGCGCGAGGCCGACGGCAAGGCGCTGGCCGAAGGCTTGCGCGAGGCGGTGACGAAGCTCGCGCGCAGCAAGAAGGAAGGCCCACTGAAGACGGCGCTGACCTTGCTGACGCGGGGCGAGCACGGGACGCCGGAGGACGCCTATCGCCTAGCGAGCCTCCTGCTCAAGGAGAGCCACAAGGACACGCGTCCACAGGCGCGAGAGTCCGACGAGGCGCTCTCCCTCCTCGAGGGGCTCGCCGGCAAGAGCTTCGACGTGTTCGCAGCGCTGAAGAAGGACAAGAGCCTGGAGCTCGACGACCTCTACTACGTCGGCTTTCACTTTGCCGAAGAGGACCACCCGCTCGGTACGGACCTGCTCGGCGAGGTCGTGAAGCAGGGCGGACGCACGAAGCTCGGCAAGATGGCGAAGAACAAGCTCGGGCTCTCGGCGACCGACTGAAGCGCGCTCTCCTTCGCCTCACTCGCGCGAGAGGTGCGGCGGCTCTCCGAAGACCATCACCGTGTCCTTCGCGAAGCGCGCGTCGGTGTCCGGGTGATCGATGTTGTAGTGCAGGCCGCGGCTCTCCTTCCGCACGCTCGCACAGCCGATGATCATCTCCGCCACGTCCGCGATGTTCCGGAGCTCGAGCAGATCGAGCGTGACGAGGTGCTTCCAGTAGTACTCGCGGATCTCGTCCTTCAGCAGCGCCACGCGGCGCGCGGCTCGGCGCAGGCGCTTGTCGCTGCGCACGATGCCGACGTAGTTCCACATGAAGCGGCGCAGCTCGTCCCAGTTCTGGGTGATGACGACGCCCTCGTCGGTCGGCACCGCCTCTCCCACGTCCCAGTCGGGCACGTCGGCGAGCGGTGAGCTCTTGTTGATGCTCCGCATCGCCTCGGCCGTGCGCTTTCCGTAGACGAGGCCCTCGAGGAGCGAGTTCGACGCGAGCCGGTTCGCGCCGTGGAGGCCCGAGCACGTGACCTCGCCGATCGCCCACAAGCCGGGGATCTTCGTGCGGCCGTCCACGTCGACCACGACGCCGCCGCACATGTAGTGGGCTGCCGGGACGACGGGGATGGGCTCTGCCGTGAGGTCCACGCCGAACTTCAGGCACGACTCGTAGATCGTCGGGAAGCGATCCTTCAGGTACGCGGACGGCTTCGCCGTCATGTCGAGGTACACGCACTCGGCGCCCGTGCGCTTAATCTCGTAGTCGATCGTGCGAGCGACCACGTCGCGCGGCGCGAGATCCTTCATCTCGTGGTGCCGCGCCATGAACGGGTCGCCGTCCTTGAGCCTCAGGATCCCGCCCTCGCCGCGGAGCGCCTCGCTGATGAGGAAGTTCTTCGCGGCGGGATGGAAGAGGCAGGTCGGATGGAACTGGAAGAACTCCATGTTCGAGATCAGCGCGCCCGCGCGGTACGCCATTGCGACGCCGTCGCCCGTCGCGACGTCCGGGTTGGTCGTGTAGAGGTAGACCTTCCCCGCGCCGCCCGTCGCCAGCACGGTCGCGTGCGCGACGAACGTGTGGATCTCGCTCTTCTGGGTGTCGAGCACGTACGCGCCCGCCACCTGGTGCGGTCCGCCGAGCCGGCTCAGCTCGACGAGATCGATCGCCATGTGGTGCTCGTACACGCGGATGTTCGGGTGCGCGCGGACCGCCTCGCTGAGCACGCGCTGCACCTCGCGCCCGGTGACGTCACCGGCGTGCACGACGCGGCGCGCCGTGTGGCCACCCTCGCGCGTGAGATCGAGCGAGGGCTCCGTCGGGCTCGGCCGCGCGCCCGACTCGCTGTCGTGACGCGCATCGAAGTTCGCCCCGAGCTCGATGAGGTGCCGGATCCCTTCCGGGCCGCCTTCGACCACCATCTGGACGACGGCGGGCTTGCTGAGCCCGTAGCCGACGGTGAGCGTGTCCGAGGTGTGGGCGGCGAAGCTGTCCGCGGGGTCCATCACCGCCGCGATGCCGCCCTGCGCCCAGTTCGTGTTCGAGTCCGAGAGCGCGCGCTTGGTGACGACTGCGACCGCGCCGTGCTTCGCCGCCTCGAGCGCGAACGTGAGCCCGGCGACGCCGCTACCGAGCACGAGGAAGTCGCAGGCGATCTTCATGTTGCCGTCGACTGTATCAGCCGGAGCAGGTGGCCGACCTACTCGTCGTCGGCCACGAGCATCGCGGAGGTCTCGTCGTCGACGTCGGCCGAATCGTCGTCTTCGTCGGCCAGGTCGGCGGGCGGGGCGTCGTGATGACGCGGCAGGAAGTGACGCCCTGGATCGCGCGGCCGGCCGCGACGACGCCACTCGAAGTGAAGGTGCGGCGCGAGCGCGAAGCCGGTCTCTCCGACGAGCGCGACCGGCTGACCACGCTCGACGTACTGACCGGCGAACACGTGGATCTCGCTGCAGTGCGCGTAGAGCGCCGAGCTGCCGTCGCTGTGGAGCACGATGAGCACGTTGCCCATGCCCGTGACGCCGTTGTCGGCGTACGTCACGAGCCCGCCGCGCGCAGCGACGATGGTCGAGCCCGCGGGCGCGCCGATGTCCACGCCGTCGTGGCGCGTGTGCGCGAGGCCCGCGTCGCGCGTGAACCCGAAGCCGCGGCCCATGTGACCGACGGGCACCGGGAACGTGAGCTCGTCCTCCGCGTCGAGGCCCTCGACCGCGGCCATCCACTCGGCGAGCGCCTCGTGGTGCATCATCGACATCGCCGTCGCTCGGTGACCGAGGCCCAGCCAGGACGCGAGCTCGGCGGCCGGCCCGGTCGGCGTCGGGACGACGCGCGCGCCCTGGCAGAACTGGCGATAGCCGCCGCGCGTGCGACAGCGCCTCGGCATCCTTCGGCGCTGGCGCTCGGGCTGGAGCGGATAGCTGTCCGCTGCGTCCGACCACCAGGCTTGCGGGAGCCGCTCCTGGATCACGACGCGTCCCAGCGCTCGCGCGCCGGTCACCTCGGGGCTCGTGTGCGTCGACGCGCGCGAAGTCTCGTGGCTCGCCTCGGTGCGCGGCGCCGACGTGCGAAGGAAGCTCCGCGTCTCCTGCGCTGCCGCTTGCGTTGGCGCCAGCACGGCTCCCGCGAGGAGCAGCACGAGCGCCGCCGAGATGGAACGTCGCAGCGTCACGAACGAGGGACGCTAGAGGATCGATCGGCCGCGAGGAAGATGTGACGCCGAAATTCGTACCTCGGGCTTCACTTTTACCCCGACTTGTAGGCGCCTGTGCGGCGGGGTCGTCGCCTCAGCGCATCACGTCGCGACCACGCGGACCGGACGCTTGAACGTCTGCTCGAAGAGCGCGGCCTTGCGGACGGCGGTCCACACCTCGAGCGAGAGATCCTCGCGGCCGGACGCCTTGAGGCTGACCTCACGCGCGCTGACGGTGATGTCGAGCTTCTGCACCTTGCTGCGGTGACCGCGATCGAGCGCGTCTGCGATGCGCAAGAGGGCGCTCAGCTTCCGCACCTTGCGCTGATCTTCGGCCGCGAGGCCTCCGTACGACTCGTGCTTCGGCGATGGATCGGCGCGCCGGTGGTAGCGAGCGATGCAGCCCACCACGACGCGCAGCTCGGGCGAGAGCCCCATGATGTCCGAGTGCTCGAGGATGTACTGCGTGTGCTTGTGGTGCGCCGCGGGCTCCACGAAGTCGCCGATGTCGTGCGTGATCGCGGCGACGCGCAAGAGCACGCGGTCCTCTTCGCCGAGCTGGTGGACGCTCACGAGCCGATCGAAGAGCTGGGTCGCGATGCGGTCGACCTGCGTCGCGTGGAGCTCGTCGAAGTGGTAGCGGCGGCCGAGCTGGATCGCCGCGCGCGTGGCGATGTGCTCGTCGATCTTCGGATCCCAGACGCGGAAGTGCTTCTCGACGAGCTCGGAAGCGATCCCCTCCTTCAAGCCGACGCCGGGCGCGACGATCTCGTCGGTGCGCGCGAGATCGGCGACGGCCACGAGCGCATAGAGCGCCGGCACGATCACGTCCGCGCGATCCGGCCGGAGCCCGAAGCGCTCCCGGCGCGCGACCGCCGTCATCTTCTTCATGCGCGCGAGGAGCTTCCGCGCGGCGTTCACGTCGATCGTCGGGAGCGCGCGGCCCGGGATGCCGGCGAGCTGCGCGATGGTGTCGAAGTTCCCGCCCGTGCCTGCGACGAGCTCGTAGCTGCGGCGCATGAAGCTCTGGGCCACCGGCGCCAGGACGCGCTCGATGTACTCGACGAGCACGGTCTCCTGCGCCTTGGTGACGGCCTTGCCGTGGTCGAGGAACGACTCGAGGAGGCGAACGGTGCCGATGTCGAGGCTCGCCGAGAACCGCACCTCGTCGTGGTGCACCTCGCTCAGCTCGAGCGAGCCGCCGCCGAGGTCGCAGAGGAGCGCGCGCGTCGTCGCGAGAGGGATCCGCGTCTCGACCGCGACCTTCACGAGCCGCGCTTCTTCCGTACCGTCGATCGCCTCGAGCTCGACGCCTGCATCGCGCGCGCGCTCGAGGAGGATCGATGCGTTCTCCGCGTCGCGCGCCGACGCCGTGACGACGGCGCGGACCTCGTCGACCTCGAGCTCCTCGATCTTGCGACGGAACTCGCGGAGCACCTTCACGCACCCGTCGATCGCCTTCGGGTCGAGCCTGCCGGTGAGGAAGACCGAGTGCCCCATCCGCACGGGGCGCCGGATCGAGGCGAGCTCGCTCATCTCGTCGGCGCTCTCCGACTCCACGACGAGGAGCCGAGACGCGTTGGACCCGACGTCGATGGACGCAAACCGCGGCATTGGCGGAGCGGACCGTACACGGCATCCGCTCCGCGCAGAACGACTCACGCGCGATCCACTCCGGAGCCGGATGTGTGGGGTCCGGGGCCACGCAGTGGTGGGACGGCCCCCTCATCGCGCGGGGCTTCACCTTCGCTCCTGGCGCAAAAGACGCAGCCGAGGGGCTGGTGCGGTGCGTGCTAACGTTTTCGCCAATGCGCTTTGCCTGCTTGATCTTCGCCCTCGCCGTCACGACCGCTTCGACCGCCCTCGCTCAGGGGACGCCCGTGACGGCGACCATCCTCCAGTCGCAACGGACCGGCGTGACCGAAGGCGTGGGCGCCGCATTCGACCGGACGCTCCGCTCACGTCTCGACGCGCTCCACGTGGTCGACACGGCCGGCGCGGTGGCGCTCGATCTCGAGCAGATCCAGCTCGCGCTCGGCTGCATGGGCGAGACGGCAGAGTGCCTGTCCGCCGTGGCCGCCGAGACGGGCGTCACGATCGTGATCGTGCCCTCGCTCGCGCAGGCAGGCAGCACGACGCAGGCGACGGTGTTGCTCTTCGACAGTCGCGACTCGACCCTTCGGCGAGCCGTGCGCGAGGCGAGGGGTGACGACGCGTCGTCGCAGCTGCTCGCGGGCGCCGAGGGTCTCCTGCGCGAGCTCTTCCACCTCCCCGCTTCGACGGCGGTCGTTCGCGAAGACCACGACGGCATGACGCCCCCCCCACCGGCCGACGCGGGGCTCTCGCCCGTGCCCTTCGTCGTGATCGGTGTGGGGGCCGCCGGGTTGATCGGCGGGATCATCGCCAGCGTGCTGAGCTCGGGGGACGCCGACACGTACGCGTCGGGGACGAGCGACACACCGGAGCACATCGACGCCTTCCTCTCGGCGCTCGATCGAGCGCAGTCGGAAGCGCTCGCGGCGAACGTGCTCTACATCGCCGGAGGTCTGCTGGTCGCGGCCGGTGTCGTCTGGGAGCTGGCGGCGGGGCGTGAGGACGGCAGCTCGCCTCTCGCGCTGGCCCCGTCGGTCGGGCCAGGCTCGGTAGGTCTTGCCCTGAGCGGCAGCTTCGGAGGTGCGTTGTGATCGTCCGCCTGCTCGCCGTCTTCTCGCTCGCCCTGCTCGCGGGATGCTCGGTCGACGCCGCGCGCAACACCTCCGAGCGCTGCACGACCGACGGCGAGTGCGCGTCGGGCACATGCCACCGCGGCTTCTGCGTGACGGGCGGGGGCGGGCTCGACACCGGAACGGACGCGGGCATCGACTCGGGCGGGTCGCCCGGCGACGGCGGCGACGCAGGCGCGGACGCCGGGAGCGACACTGGCAGCGACGCGTCCGTCGCGATCGACGCGGACATCGACGCAGCGACCATCACGCCGTGCAGCTCCGACACCGACTGCGGCGACGATGGCGACCCCTGCAACGGAACGGAGCGCTGCGTGCTCCCCGACGGGTCTGCGGACGGCCACTGCGACTTCGGCATGGCTCAGGTCGACGGGGTCCTCTGCGATCGCGACGGCACGATGGCGACACGCGACCTGTGCGTGGGTCACGTCTGCTCGCAGACGCGGTGTGGCGACGGCTACTTCGACGTGGTGAACATGGAGGTCTGCGACGATGGCAACGCGCTCCTCGGGGACGGCTGCGACGATTGTCGCTACAGCTGCACGATGAACTCCGCCTGCCTCGACACGAACGAGTGCAACGGGATGGAGCTCTGCGACATGAGCGTCCACGCTTGCCGGAGCGGGACGGCGCTCGGCGAGGGCGATCCTTGCCGCGGAAGCCGAGGCACGTGCACCGCGGGCGAGTGTGTCGCGAACAGCTGTGCGACCAACGCCGACTGCGACGATCTCGACGAGTGCAACGGCGTCGAGACCTGCAACACGACCACGACCCTCTGCATGTCCGGAGCGCCGCCCGACTGCGGCGACGGCAACGCCTGCACGGTAGACACCTGCACGCGCGGCCTCGGATGCGCGCACGCGCTCATGGACGCCGACCACGACGGCTTCGCGCCGAGGTCCTGCGCTGGGCCCACGGGGGACTGCGACGACAGCGACCCGACGAGCTACCCCGGAGCGCCCGAGATCTGCGGCGACGGGATCGACAACAACTGCAGCGGCGATACCACTGACGAAAACGACTTCTGGTACGCCGACTGCGATGCGGATGGCTATGCGCTGATGGGCGCGCAGATCGGGCACAGCTGTTCGGGGCCTCCGATGATGGCGCCCGTCGTATGCCTGGCGGGCGGCTGGACCGCGCGTGAGCCGACGACGAGCGCGCTGACCCGCGACTGCAACGACGGGAACGCTCTCGTTCACCCAGGGCAGACGGCCTACCAGACCACCGCGATCTCGGGCGCACCGGCCGCGGTCGACTTCGACTACGACTGCGATGGCGTCGAGACCCGTCGCACGACGACGGCCGGCGTGTGCTCCGGCACTCTCGGTCTCTGCAGCTTGAGCCAGGGCTGGTTTGGTGGAGTGCCCGCGTGCGGCGCGGACGCGGAGTGGATCCTCACGTGCGCTGGGCTCGGCTGTACGCGTGGGGCCGAGTCGCGTACCCAGGGCTGCCTCTGAGCGCACGCCGCGCTCGTCGCCATCCGCCGCCGTCGAGCTCCGTTTGGGGTGGATGGCGCGAGCCCGTCCGACCTGTATGATTCGCCCGTCGCCCGATCGCCCGCCCGCGCGCGACGAGGACGAGCGTACGGGGATCTCGTGACGGAGAAGCTGCCAAGCCCTTTCCTGCTGCCGGAGGTCGACGCCCCCGAGGCGAGCGCGATCCCCGATCCCGCGCTCGAGCTGATCGGCCTCACGATCGGCGGCCGCTATCGCATCACGCGCATCGTCGGACAGGGCGGGATGGGCGTGGTGTACGGCGGCGAGCACCTCGAGCTGGGTCTCGAGGTCGCGATCAAGGTGCTCCCGGCCATGTTCGCGCGCGACCAAGAGACGCTGAAGCGCTTCGAGCGCGAGGCGCGCACGGCGAGCCGCGTGCGGCACTCGAACGTCGTCACGGTGTTCGACCTCGGGCGCCTCGAGACGGGCGAGCCCTACCTCGTGATGGAGATGCTCGTCGGCCGTGATCTCGAGCAGGTCGTCGAGGGCGGGAAGATCCTCCCGCTGCGCGAGGTCATAGCGATCCTCGAGCCGCTCGCCGGGGCGCTCGATGCGCTGCACAAGGAGGGCGTCGTCCACAGGGACATCAAGCCGTCCAACATCTTCTTCTCGCAAGGAGCGGGCGGAATCGAGACGGTGAAGCTCGTCGACTTCGGCATCGCGGCGCTCCACCGGGCGGGCGAGAAGGACCGGCTGACGCGCGCGGGGTTCGTGGTCGGCACTGCCGTCTACATGGCCCCCGAGGGGGCGCGCGGTGCGCTCGTCGGCCCGAGCGGCGACATCTACTCGCTCGGCGTGATGGCGTTCGAGCTGCTCGCCGGGGCGCCGCCCTTCGATGGGCCGCCCATGGAGGTGCTCTTCGACAAGGTCTCGAAGATGGCGCCGAGCCTCGCGGAGATCTCCGGTCGCCCCTTCGATGCGCGCCTCGAGGGCGCCCTCGCGGCCGTTCTCTCTCGAACCCCCGAGGAGTGTCCGTCGAGCGCGATCGACTTCGTCAAAGGGTTGAAGGTCGCCCTCAAGGCGGGCGCGTCGGCGCAGACCGATCCGCCGCCCGGGCTCGACATCAAGTTCCCGCCGCGCGCGGACGCCACCGGCGCGATGGGCGGATCGGACGTCGGCACCGGGCCCACCCTTCTGGCCAGCGCCCTTCGCGACTCCGCCACGGCGGCGATCCCGAAGCTCCCCATCTCGTCACGTGGCACCTGGGTCGCCGTGGCCGTCGTCCTCCTGCTCGCCACCGTCGGGGGCGGCATCTGGTCTCTGCAGGCAGCTCCGGCCGAGCCCATCGCCGTCGCCACTCCGCGCCCCGCTCCGGCGATCATGCCCGAGACGTTTCCGGCAGACGAGCTGCCCACGGCCACGGCCCCACCCTCGGTAGCCGTGACGCCGGTCGCGGCGGTCGCGGCGGTCGCGCCGGTCGCGGGGAGACGTGGCGACCGAACGCACGCGCCCGTTGTCCCCGCCCGGTCTCCTTCGTCCCCCCGGACCGTCGAAGGGCCGACACCCGCCGCGCCGGAGGCCCCCAGCCAGTCGACCGACCGGACGGCCGCGCTGCTTCGCGATGCGTCGAGCGCCATGCTCCACGGCGAGATCCCCCGGGCGCGCGACCTCTATCGCGAAGCCACGCTGGCATCGCCGAGCAATGGCGCGGCCTGGCGAGGGCTCGGCCTCTCGTCCGAGCGGCTCGGTCTCGTGCCCGAGGCGCGTCGTGCCTACACGCGGTACCTCGAGATCGCCCCGACGGCGCGCGACGCTGCGACGGTGCGCGAGCGCCTTCAGCGCCTCGGATCCTGAGCGTCCAGCGACGAGACGAGTGACCGCGCGCGCCCGTCGACCCGGGACCCGTGGCGAGAATTCGCTGGCCCGCTGCGTGCTTGGCGAAACGCGGTGACGGCCAACCCGCCGCTGCGGCCGAGGTCGAACGGGTGAGGAGCGACGATGACGGAACGGATGCCCAGCCCACTCTCGAACGATGCGGATGCGACGGAGCTCGATCCGTTCTCCGATCCCTCCGATCGATCCGCGGACCTCATCGGCCAGGTCATCGGTGGCCGCTATCGCGTGGATGGCGTGGTCGGACGTGGCGGGATGGGCGTCGTGTACAGGGGGGAGCACCTCGAGCTCGGTCTCGCCGTCGCCATCAAGGTGCTGCCCTCCTCCTACGCGCGTGACGCGGAGACCCTGAAGCGGTTCGAGCGCGAGGCGCGGACCGCGAGCCGCGTGCGGCATCCGAACGTCGTCACGGTCTTCGATCTCGGGCGCCTCGAGACGGGGGAGCCCTACCTCGTGATGGAGCTCCTGGTCGGTGCGGATCTGGAGCAGCGGATGTTGGCGGGACAGCTGTCCGAGGTCGCGAGCGTGCTCGCGATCCTCGAGCCGGTCGCGGCCGCGCTGGACGCTCTCCATGCCGAGGGCGTCGTCCATCGCGACATCAAGCCCTCCAACATCTTCTTCAGTCGCGGTACCGGAGAGCTCGAGACGGTGAAGCTCGTCGACTTCGGCCTCGCAGCGCTTCACTCGAACGACGACAGTGCGCGCCTCACCCGCACGGGTCACGTCGTCGGCACGGCGGTCTACATGGCGCCCGAGGCGGCACGCGGCGCCCTCTCGGGGCCACCGGGGGACATCTACTCGCTCGCCGTGGTCGCGTTCGAGCTCCTCACCGGTGCCGCGCCGTTCGACGGTCAACCGATGGAGGTGCTCATGGACAAGATCTCGCGCGAAGCACCCTCGCTCACCGAGATCGCCGGGCGCGCGTTCCCTCCGCGCATCGAGGCCGTCCTGGCATCCGCGCTGGCGCGTGGCCCGGGGGCTCGTCCCCTCCGCGCGCGCGACTTCGTCGAGTCGCTGCGCGCCGCGTTCGAGGCCGAGGTGTCGCGAGGCTGGGCTCCGGCACCGCCATCGGCGCATCAGGAACCGGCGGACAGCGGTGGTGACGACGGGACCGCGCGCACACCGGGACTTCGCAGCCGCACGTGGATCATCGCTCCGGCGCTCGTCCTCCTCGTGGCGCTCTTCGCGGGCGGCGCCTGGTACGCAAGCCGCGCGGCTCCGATCCCGGTCGCAGCTCCCACCACCACACCGACGGTCCCTCGGTCCACGCCGGTGGTCCTCCCCGAGACCCTTCCGAGAGGCGAGCTACGTCCGGACGAGGAGCCGTCGCCCGCCGTAGTCGCGACCGCTGCGCCCCTGCCGCGAGCGCCTGCCGAGCGCGGCCGAGCGGTGCGCGCAGGATCGCCGCCCGTGGAGAGCCCGCCGGCCGCGCCCGCGCGAGTCGCGCCCACCGCGCCACCTGTTCCCGCGCCGCCCGCTGGCCTCGTGCCACGCGAACCGAGCGCTCCCACGCCCGAGCTCACGCCCGAGTCGACGGACCGAACGGCGTCGCTCTTGCGCGACGCGTCGAGCGCGATGCTGCACGGCGAGATCCCGCGCGCGCGCGACCTCTATCTCGAGGCGACGCACGCCGCACCGCGCAACGCAGCTGCGTGGCGCGGGCTCGGCCTCGCGTCGGAGCGCATCGGGCTCGCGCCAGAAGCGCGCCGCGCGTACACGCGGTACCTCGAGATCGCGCCCGACGCGCGCGACGCCGCCACCGTGCGAGAGCGCCTCGAGCGCCTCGGCTCGTAGACGCCGCTACCGAAGCCCGGAGCGGCGGAGCAGCGAGAACAGGTAGGAGCGATCGAGCTCGGCCACGCGCGCCGCTTGCGACACGTTGCCGCCCGCTTTGCCGAGCAGATGCGCGAGGTAGCGCTCCTCGAACGCGAGCAGCGCGCGCTGGCGCGCTTCCTTGAACGGCACCTCGAAGAGGTCGTCGATGCGCAGCGTGTTCGGATCGCCCAGATCGACCGCGTGGCTCGCCGCGCCGCCCACACGCGCCGGCGGGCGCGCGAGGTGGCCGAGCGCGAGCGTTGCCTCGGCGAAGTTGCGCAGCTCGCGAACGTTGCCCGGCCAGTCGTGCGCCTGCACGGCCTGCATCAGATCGCTCGGAACGAGCTCGTCGAGCTCGCCGGCGTGCCCGAGCGACGCGAAGAAGTGCGCGAGCAAGAGCGGGATGTCCTCGGGTCGCTGCTTGAGCTCCGGCAGCTCGAGCGTCAGCACGGCGAGGCGATAGAACAGGTCGAGCCGGAAGGCCCCTCCGTTGATGTCCTCGCGCAGGTTGCGGTTCGTCGCGGCGATCACGCGGACGTCGACGGCGACGTCGGTCTTGCCGCCGACGCGCCGGAACCTACGCCGCTCGAGCGCTCCGAGCAGCGCCGGCTGGAGCTCGCGCGGCAGCTCGCCGATCTCGTCGAGGAAGAGCGTCCCGCCGTGCGCCTGCTCGAGCGCTCCGATGTGCTGGCGCTCGGCCCCGGTGAAGGCGCCCCGCTCGTGGCCGAAGAGCTCGCTCGCGATGAGCGAAGGCGCGAGCGCGCCGCAGTCCACCGTGACGAAGGGCGCGCCCGCCCGCGCTCCGAGGTCGCAGATCGCGCGCGCCACCACGTCCTTGCCGGTCCCGGACGCGCCCGAGAGCAGGACGCTTGCCTCGCTAACCGCCGCGCACTGCACC
>JBBSAT010000186.1:0-15151 GCA_038252025.1 Polyangiales bacterium
ACATGGCCGCGAGCGGCGGCTACTACATCGCGGTCGCGGGCGACGAGATCCTGGCGCAGCCGTCGAGCATCGTCGGCTCGATCGGCGTCGTGGGCGGCAAGGTGAGCCTCGCCGGGACCCTCGATCGGATCGGCGTGCATCCCGAGACGCTCGTTCGAGGCCAGCACGCTGCCTGGTCCACGCTCACGACGACGTTCAGCGACGAGGAGCGCGTGATCATCCAGCGCATGATGGACAGCACCTACGAGCGCTTCGTGTCCATCGTCGCTTCGGGGCGCGGGCGCGACTTTGCGGCCATCGAGGCGGTGGCCCAGGGACGCGTCTGGAGCGGCGCGGACGGCATCGAGCGAGGGCTCGTCGATGGGGAGGGCGGCCTCGGGATGGCCATCGCCCACGCGCGGACCCGTGCAGGCGTCGACGAGAGCGTGCCCATCGTCGAGTGGCCCGAGACGCGAACGCTGCTCGATCTGGTGGCCGAGGGCATGGCCGGCCGGTCCCCCGAAGCGGACGTGCGCGCGATGGCGGCACGCATGGCGGTCCCTGACGCGCTCCGCCCGCTCGCCTCGCTGGGCACGGTGCTGGGAGAACGCCCTCATGTGGCGGTCTCGATGCCCATCGCGCTGGTCATCCGGTAGTCGCGGCTCCGCGAGCACTCTTGCTCCCCGCTCCCGTACGTGCTCGCGGCGAGCCCTTCCGTCCGCAGGCGGCACCGCGAGCACTCTTGCAGGTTGCGAACTTGCCGTTGGGGCGCTCGTTCCTGATATCGTCTTTTCCGAATGCAAGCTTGGGCACCTTCGCCCGGCCCGATCGCGGTCTTTCTGCTCGGGCTCGAAGAACGCGGCGCGGACGGGAGCGTCGACTTCGGAGGTCGGCGCGTCGTGTTTCGCCGCGGGAAGGTCGTCGACGTCGTCCGGGCGCCGAGCGACGCGAGCCTGCTCGAATTCCTGCGCGCGACCCGCCGGATCGACGAAGCCCAGGCGCAGCACCTCCGCGCGACGCACGAGGATCCGGATCGGATCCTCGACGCCGGGCCGGGCCTCTCCGCCGAGAGCCTCCACGACGCCGTCCGGGCGGTCTGGCTCGACCGGGTCGTGCGCGCGCTCGAAGAGGCCGATGCCAGTGGCGAGGCCGTGCCGACGCTGAGGCCCGCGCCTTCGCGCCCGGCGGCCATCGAGGTGAGCCTGCTCAGCCTGGTGCTCGATGCGCTCGAGAGGCGCGCGGGCGACGGCGACGCAGAGGAAGTCGGGCAGCGCGCGACGCATCGGCTCGACTGGGCGACGGGCCCGCTCGCGTCGCGCGCGCGGAAGTGGGCCGACCTCGGCGCGCCTGCCGAGGCCCGCGATGCCCGCGTCGGACAGGTCCTCTCGGCGAACCCTTCGGCGCCCTCTCGCATCGCCGCGCTCGTCCGCGCCGGGCTGCTCCGTCTGGTCGCGCCGAGCGCGAGCGTCCCGGCTCCTGCGCCGCGTCTCTCGTTGCCTCCGGTCGAGGCGCTGGAGCGTCCTTCGATCGCGCCCGCGCGCGCCGCCGACGTTCGGCTCGGGCCGGGGAGCGGGCGCGCGTTCGACGATCAGATCGTCGCGCCGCCCCTGCCGAGCTTCCCGCCGCGGGGCGCGCCGCTCGTGGACCCGCTCGCACCGCTCGAAGCGCGCATCGCGATGCTCGAGCAGAAGAACGGATCGCCGGCCGACCGCGCCGCCGAGTGGCGCATCCTCGGCGACGCGATCCGCATGCGGAGCGGGAGCTTCGAAGAGCAGGTTCGCTGCTACCGAGAAGCCGTCGCCGCGACCCCTGGCGACACGGAGCTGCTCTTCGCGACGGCCGACGCGTGCGCTGCGAGCCGGCAGGTGGATCTCGCGCTCGCGTACGGTCGCGCCGGCATCGCGAGCCGCACCGACGCCGACTCCCGGCAGAAGGCGATGCTCCGCTACGCGAAGCTCGCTCGTCGCATCGGCCGCGCGACCGACGCGCTCGCTGCCGCGCGGGCAGCCGCGAGCCTCGGGGACGGCGACGCCGAGCCGCTCGCGCTCTCGGGCGAGCTCGAGGCGGAGGCGAGCCTGCGTCGCGAGGCGATCGCGGACTGGGTCGACGCGGCTCTTCTCGAGCGAACGAGCGATCAGGCCGTGTCTCATGCGCGCCTCACCTCGGCGTACCTGCTCGACCCCGCGGCCGAGCGCGCCGCCGATGCGTTCGCCGCTTCGCTGGCCGACCTCGGGCTCGCAGACGCGGCGCTCGCCGTCCGTGCGCGCTCGGCGGTCCTCATCGGCGAGGCTGACCCACGTCGGCGCGCGCTCCTCTCGACGGCCGAGAAGGCCGAGATGGCAGGGCGTCCGTCGCTCGCGGCCGACCTCCTCCTCACGGCGTTCGTCGAGGAGCCGCACGTCGATCTCCTCTACGAGCCGCTCGACATCGACCTCGAGCAAGCGGGCCGCCACGTGGAGCGCGCGATCGTCCTCTCGCGCATCGCTCTGGCTTGCGGAGACGAACTGAGCGAAGAGTGGGGCCTTCGCGCAGCGCGCGTCTGGCTCGGCGCGGGCGACGACGAGGCCAAGACGACGGGGCTCGAGAGCCTGGCGCGTATGGCCGAAGGTGGCTCCGGCCGTGCGCTCGCAGAGCTCGCGAAGCTGGCCGAGCGCGGCGACGGGGACGCGTTCGATGCGCTCGAGCTCGTCGCGCGGCGCGCGCCCCGAGAGGAGACGCGGCGCTCGGCGCTGGCCGAGATCACGCGCTTCGCCGGCGCGCGCCAGCCGGGACGCCTCGCATGGGCGATGGAAGAGCGCGGTCTCTCGCTCCCCGCGGGCCTCCTCGACGAGATGGAGACCGAGCGCGACAAGCTCCGGGCCGTGCTCACGGAGATCGAGCGCACGAGTGAGCCGACGTCGGCGGCCGCCGTCATGGAAGCGCTCAACATCGCGCGGCGAGATCCCGGCGCGCGCGCGCAGACCATCGTCACGCTCGAGCGCCTCACGCCGCGGGATCCGCGCGCGAGCGAGGCCGTCGCGCGCCTCTTCGCGCTCGAGGACGATCGCAAGGGCGAGCAGCGCGCGCTCGAGCGCGTCGCGGCGTCGTCCGAGCTCGCCGGGCGCGCCGCCCGCAGGCTGGCGCGGACGGTCGAGGGAGACGCGGTCAGCACGTTCCGGGCGTGGCTCCGCGCCGTGGAGGCTGACGGCGCGAACGAGGAGGCGCGGCTCCGCCTCGTGCTCAGCGCCCGAGCGACGGGCGACGCGGCGCTCGTCCGGACGGCGCTCGAGAAGAACCTCGCGCTCTCGGCCCCCGGGCCGGACGAAGCGCGCGCTGCGCTCGAGCTGGCGGACGCGACACGCTCGATCGATCGATCACGCGCGTCGGAGCTCGCCGAGCGTGCGCTGCTGGCCGATCCGAACGATGCGCGAGCCGCGCTCTTGCTGCTCGAGCTCATCGACGTGCGCGACCCCAGCCTCGACGCCGTCGGTCGGCTTCGCTCGCTCGTCGGTGAGACCGCTGAAGAGCTCTCGGCGCTGGCGCGCGCCGCGAGCGATCCGAGCGACTGCCTCGCGGCCACGGTGCGCTGGGCGACCCTGGCGCCGACGTCGCCGACGCCCCTCGTGATGGCCCTCTCCCAGAGCCTGGCCCGCGGCATCGACGAGTACCTCGAGGTCGGGATTGTCGCGCTGCTGGAGAGCGACCGCGCCACGCCGGCGGTCGAGCTCGTGCTGGTTCGCGTCCTCGAGCGTCTCGCGTCGCTCGACCGCGCCGAACGCGCTGGGGATCTCTGCATTCGCTCGGCCGCCCACCTCGGTCCAGCCGGGCCTCGGCTCTCGGCGCTCGCCGTCGACATCGCCCAGCGCACCGGCAACGCCCGCCTGATGCGAGACGCGCTCGAGCTCGGGCTGCCGACGCCAGGCTCTCCCCCCGAAGAGCGCGCGGCGCAGCTGCGTCGGATCGCGGAGCTGCATCGCCGCGGCAAGGACCTCTCGAGCGAGGCGCGCACGCTGCTGCGTCTGCTCGCCGTCGCGCCGCGCGATCCGTCCGCGCTCGATCGGCTCGCCTCGATCCATGCCGAGGTCGGGGACCACGACCACCTGCTGGCGACGCTGGCGCTCAGGACCGACGAGGGAGCGACCCCGCTCGAGCGCGTGATCGGTCTCCTCTCGCTCGCGAAGGCGAACTTCGAGGTCATCGGAAACGAAGCGGAGGGCGAGGACTTTCTCGTGGCCGCGCTCGAGGCGCCCGAGGGCGAAGAGAGCGAGCAGGCGCGCATCGAGCGCCTCGTGACGGTGGCGCTCGGGATGGTCGCTCTCGGCCGGGCTGCCCAAGCGATCGATGTCCTCCGTCAGCACGCCGAGGCGGACACGACCTACGGGCACCGACTGATCGAGCGCGCGGTCGAGATCGCGCTCCGTGAGCAGCGTGACCCGTCCCTGGCGCTCGGCCTCATCGAGGAAGAGATCGGGAGGCGGCAGACGCTCCGCGGTCGCCTGCTGCTGATGTTCGAGCAGATCGCGCTCGACCGGCGCGACGCGGTGCTCGCGGAGCGCATCTACGGACTGCTGATCGAGGGCGTGATGGGCGCGAGCGGCCGGCGTGCGCTGCGCTATCGGCGTGCGCGCTGGCTCGAGCGGGCCGGAGAGAGCAGAGAAGCGCTCGCCGCCTACGTCGACGCATGCGCGCAGGCTTCGAGCACGGGAGCCATCGCGACGTCGCTCGAGCGTCTCGCGCGCGAGCTCGGCGATCTCGATTCGTTCGCGAAGGGCCTCATGGCGCTCGCGATCGCGGCTCCGCATCCTGTCCTCAAGGGACGGCTCATCCGGCGCGCCGCGCGCGTGTACTTCGAGGAGATGGCGCGTCCGGAGCGTGCCTTCGATGCGCTGTTCGCGGAGTGGAAGGACTCGTTCAGCGCCGAGCTGGAGGACGACCTCGCTCGAGCGGCGAAGGGCACCGAGGAGGTCGATCTCGAGCGTGGGGCGGCCGCGTTCGCTTCGATCTTCGAGGTGCTCCGTGCGCGCGCGGACGACGCGTGGACGGGCGAGGAGAAGGCGCGCCTCCTGCGGAAGCTCGCTCGCGTGCATCACGCGCGCGGCGATCTCGCGAACGCGGACGCCGTGGCTCGCGAAGCGATCGCCGCGCAGCGCGCAGACGATCCGGACGAGATGGCGCTCGCGAAGGGCCTCGTGGAGCTCGCGGGCTGGCTCGCTCACGAGCAGCCAGCCGCCGCGCGGGTGCTGGTGGACGAGGCGATCGCGCTCGACGCGACCAACGAGGATGCGCAGCGCCTGAACGCCCAGCTGCCGAGCAAGAGCGAGGTCGAGAGCGCGGTCGAGGTCGAGGTCGAGAGCGCGGTCGAGGTCGAGAGCGCGAGCGAGGTCGAGAGCGCGGTCGAGGTCGAGAGCGCGAGCGAGGTCGAGCGCGCGGTCGAGGTCGAGAGCGCGAGCGAGGTCGAGAGCGCGAGCGTCTCCGCACGCCCGAGCATGGTGTCGAGGTACCGATCGAGCGCGCCCCCCGCGCGCTCCCCGCTCTTCGTCCTCGCCGACGACGAGGACGCCCCCGGCTCGCCCGAACCGCAGCGCGTCTCTCTTCTCGATCTCTATCGCCCGATGAGCGCGCCGCCGGCACGGTACAGCCGTGCGCCGATCGCGCTCCCCGAGCCCGAAGGGACCGAGACGGCAGACGCCGATGCGCTCGTCGAGCGAGCCGCGCGTGCGAGCCAGGCGCTCGACTCCGACCTGGCGTGCACGCTCCTTCGCGCGGCCATCGCAGCGGACCCCGGGCGCATCGACGCGATCACCCGGCTCGCGCGCGAGGCCGAGGCGTCCGGGCGCGACGTGGAGCGCGCGCTCGCCCTCGGGGCGCTCTCGAGCGCGTCGGGCAAGCCGGCCCCGCTCTGGGAGGTCTCGCCCGCTGCCGCACGTGGCGTGCTCGCGACCGCGCTCGGGAATCCGGCGCACGGCGTCATCGCTGCGCTCAAGGTCGTCTGGGAGAGCGCTCAGCCGATCTTCCGTACACCGCTCGCACAGCTGGGCATCGTCGGAACGGATCGCGTCGGCGTCCACGGCCAGTCACCGGTGGCCCGCGCGCTCTCCGCCACGATCGAGCTCTTCGGCCTGGACGATCCCCAGCTCTTCGCCGCCAAGCGGCCTGGCCGCGCGGAGCTCGCTCGCTCGCAGCCGCCGGCGCTCGTCCTCGGGCTCGACCTTCCGCGTCACGAGCGAGAGCTTCGTTTCGTCGTCGCGCGCGGGCTCGTGCTCGCGCGGCCCGAGAACATCCTCGTGGCGAGCCTCCCGACGGAGGAGGGGGAGACTCTCTTCGCCGCCATCCGTGCTGCCTTCGGACCTGCAGACGGGGCTCGTGTGGCACGCGAGGCCGCCGCGATGGCGTCGGAGCTCTGGCGACTCCTTCCGACGGGGCGCCAGCGCGACCTGCGCGAGCTGCTCGCGAGCAGCTGGGACGAGCTCGACTACGGAGCCGTGCGCGCGTCTGTGCTCTGTGGCGCATCGAGAGCCGGGCTCCTCGTGGCCGGGGACGTCGGGGCGGCGCTGCGCGCGGTGCTGTCGCTCGAGGTGCCGGCCGTCTTCGTCGAGGACCTCACGTCGCTGGGCGAGGCGGCGCGCGATCATGGCGCTGCGACGGACCTGCTCCGCTTCGCGTTCGGCGACGAGCTCGTGCAGAAGGCGCGGATCAGCCGCGTCTGACGAGGCCGGGGCGCGCTGCGACGTGCCCCAACGAAGAGAGGCCGCCCTCTCGGACGGCCTCGGACCGAACGCGTAGGTCGGCGGTGTCTCAGGGAGCGCAGTAGACGGTCAGCTGATCCTGACCCGCCTGGCACGCCGTCTGGGCGATGGGATCCCCCATCTCGTCGACGACACACTGGAACAAGCAGCCGCTGCAGAGCCGCACCGGGAGCAGCGTGCGCCCGCTGATGAGCGTCGCGCCACCCGTCGTCACGCCGATCACGCGGATCGAGAGCACGAGCGAGCCGGACGTGAGGCCGGCGAGCGAGGCGCCGTACTGCGCAGGCAGCACCTCGACGGTGGCGAGACCGAGCTGCGGCTCGTTGCTCGTCGTCGACGCGATCGTTCCGACCGCGGTCACTCGGTACGGGTTCGGGAGCCCCCCGAAGTCGAAGACCGTCCCGTCCGAGTTGAGCACCTCGATCTCGGCGCCCTCCATCGAGACGACGTCCGGGTCGGCCATCAGCGGATAGACGCGATTGCCGTTGTTGATGAGGTGGTTCGCGACGCGGAGCACCGCGACGTAGCGCACGCCTCCGGGCCTGAGAACGGGCGGCACGTCCGGGTTCGTGTCGAGCACGGCTTCGACGAGGAACGCGCTGCTCGACGTGTACTCGCACGAGTCGCTCGGGACGAGCACCCCATCGATCGTGAGCCCTGGGTTCGACGGCGCGCACCCGAACGACATCGCGCACAGGACCATCGAGAAAAGAGAAGTGCGTCGCATGGGTGCCTCCGAGGACGGATCACGTCCCACCTGAAAGCCTATGCTCAAGCGGGAGAAGAGGCCAAATTCATGTCGAGGAGCCTGCGGATCGCCTCCGATTCGAGAGGTAGGATGCGCACCTGCCCCGGCCTACCCGGGACGATGAAGCGAATTCGCCCGCCTGCGCGCTTCTTGTCCGCATCGATGAGGACCGCAGCCCCGTCGCCCAGTCGAGCGTCGAGATCGATGGGAAGTCCCAGCGCGGCGAGCAAGGCCGTCATGCGCGCGACGTCGATCGCGTCCGCATCGCCGAGGCGACTCCCGATCCGGAGCGCGGCGATCAGCCCGAGCGCAACCGCCTCGCCGTGACGTAGCGCATACCCGCTGGCCGTCTCGATCGCGTGCCCGATGGTGTGGCCGAGGTTCAGGTGGGCGCGCGCCCCGCGCTCGGTGGGATCGGCCCCGACGATCGATGCCTTCAGCTGGAGCGACATGGAGATCGCGCGGCGGAGGGCGGACGTGTCGCGCGCTCGGAGCGCCGGGGCGTCATGCTCGAGCGCTCGGACCTCGGCCTCGCCGGCGAGCCACGCCGACTTCACCACCTCCGCGAGCCCAGCGACGAGCTCGCGATCCGGGAGCGAGCCGAGCGTCGTGAGATCCGCGAGGACGAAGCGCGGCTGATGAAACGCGCCGACGAGGTTCTTCCCCTCCGGGCGATCGATGCCCGTCTTTCCACCGACGGCGCTGTCCACCATGGCGAGCAACGTGGTCGGTACGTGCGCGACCGCGATCCCTCGCAGGAGCGTCGCGGCCGCAAACCCGGCGAGATCGCCGACCACGCCGCCGCCGACCGCCAGCACCAGCGCGTCCCGATCGACGCGCGCTGCGAGCGCCGCGTCCCAGATCTGCTCGACCGACGCGAGGGTCTTGTGGAGCTCCCCCGCCGGCAGGACGACCTCGACGACCTGCGCGTCGCCGAGGGACGCGCGCGCGCGTGCGGCGTGTGGGCGGGCGTTCTCGTCCGTGAGGAGGAGCACGCTGCTGGCTCGCACGCTCTCCACCAGCCCGGCGAGCGGTTCGAGGTTCGTCGTGACCCACGCCCGATAGCTCTGCGCGCCCAGCGGAACGAGGATGGGCTCGGCGCGCACGGCGGCGACCACCCGGTCCGCGACGACGTCGGGCGAGAGCCCCGCGGTGTCGATGACGGCGTGCGCCTCCGCGTACGCCGCAGCGCGTGCGTCGAGGATGCGGCCGAGCACCGCGCGCCGGTCCGCACCGTCCACGTCGAGAAGCGGGCGAGCGCGATCATCACCGATGCGCGCGAGCAGCTCGTCCGCTTCTGCGTCGAGCGTGACGAGGGTGCCGCGCTCACGGATCAGCGCACGCGTCGACGGGTCGACGACCGTGCCGCCCCCGAGCGCACAGACCAGCGGCTGCTCTTCCCGAGCCATCTCGCGTGCGACCTGTCGCTCGATGAGCCGGAAGGCCGCCTCGCCGCGCTCCCGGAACAGCGCGCCGGGCGATGCGCCTTCCCGCGCCTCGACTGCCAGGTCGAGATCGACGAACGGACGCCCGAGCCGCGCGGCCACGAGCCGGCCGACCGTGCTCTTCCCCGAGCCCATCGGCCCCGACAGGAAGACGTGCCGGTTCATCTCAGCCCGTGCTTCTTCGCGAGGCGTGCGAGGTGATTTCGATCGATCCCGGCTTCGTCGGCGGCGCGCGACACGTTGCCGCCAGCGCGATCGAGGAGCTCTTCGACGTACGTGCGCTCGAACGCATCGAGGAGCTTCTCCTTCGCTTCCTTGAACGGAAGGCGCGTCAGCTCCTCGGTCACCGCGTCGCTCTCGGGGCGGCTCTGGCGGTGACGTACCGAGCGGAGCAGGGTCTCCTCGATGACGCGGCGCAGCTCCCGCACGTTGCCCGGGAGCGCCTGCGCCCGAAGGCTGGCGAGGTCCGCGCTCGCGAGGCGAACCTCGGGATAGCCGAGGTCGGTCACGATCGCGTCGACGAGGCGCGGCAGGTCCTCGAGGCGGTCGCGGAGCGCCGGCATCTCGACGCGCACCGCGGCCAAGTGGAAGAGGAGGTCGCGTCGCACGAGCCCGCTCTCGACGGCCGCCCTCGGATCACGCGTCGACGTCCCGATCATGCGGATGTCGAGCCCCTGCCTCTCGCGCTGATCCAGCATGCGCAGCAGCGCGTCCTGGAGCGTCGCCGTCGTCTCGTCGAGCCGTTCGACGACGAGCGTCCCTCCGAGCGCGTGGTCCGGCGCACGCGCGAGCATCGCCACGCTCGTCGAGGGATCGAGATCGAGGACCACGAGAGGGCCCGTGGCTCGCGCCGAGGCCTCGTGCACCGCGCGCGCGGCTTCGGTCTTCCCGGTCCCGAGCTCGCCGAAGATCCACGTCGGTGCGTTCGTCGCCGCCGCCTTCTCGAGCTGCCCGAAGACGCGGCGCATGGCGGCGCTGGCGCCGACGAGCCTCCCGAAGCGCGTCTGCTCCGAAGGGACCTCCGGGAGCGGAACGTCCGCTGCGAGGACCTCGATCCGGGTACGCCCGACCCGCAGCTCGGACCCGGGCTGGAGCACCACCGACTCGATGCGCGAGTCGCCGACGAACGTGCCGTTCGTCGAGCCGAGGTCCTTCACGCGGACGCCGTTCGAGAGGAGAGCGAGCTCGGCGTGGTAGCGCGAGACCGTTCCATCGGTGAGCGGGAGGTCCGCGTCGGGGCTCGAGCCGATCGCGAGCGTGCCGGCGTCGAGCCGTCGCTGCGTGCCCCGATCGGGCCCAGTGGTGACCCGGACGATCACGGGCCGCGTGACCGACGCACCGCTTTCGGCGTCGGTTCCGATAAGTCCCGTTCCAGGGCCCATGCGGCTCGTCTTCATGAGCGTGCTCGTTCTACCCGAGGAGCCTGCGCTACCCGAGGAGCCCGTGTTCTACCGCGATGAACCATCCATCGGAAGCGTCTATCTCGCCGCGCCGAGCCACGCCGAGAGCCGGAGCAGATCGGCGAACACGCCGCTCGCGGTCACGTCGGGGCCGGCTCCGGGGCCGGAGACGACGAGCGGCTGCGCCCGATAGCGAGCCGTCGTGAACGCGAGCACGTTCTCCGTCGCTGCCAGGCGGGCGAACGCGTGGCTGCTCGGGTAGGGCGAGAGCGACACCCGCGCGCGCCCGCTCGCCTCGACCACACCGACGTAGCGGAGCACGGCGTCGTTCGCGCGGGCGGCCTCCAGCCGGGCGCTCATCTTCGCATCGCTCGCCGCGAGCCGCTCGAGGAAGTCGTCTGCGCTGGCTGCGCCCTCCGCGTCGGCGGGGACGAGGCTCTCGACCTCGACGTCCTCCAGCGAGAGGCCGAGGCCCATCTCGCGGCCGAGGATCACGAGCTTGCGAGCGACGTCCGTTCCCGAGAGATCGTCGCGCGGGTCGGGCTCCGTGTACCCGAGGGCCTTCGCCTGCCTCACGACCTCGGAGAACGGCGTCTTCCCGTCGTAGACGTTGAACACGTAGGACAGCGTTCCCGAGAGCACGCCCTCGATCCGCTCGACGCGATCTCCCGTAGACACGAGGTCACGCAGCGTCCCGATCACGGGAAGGCCCGCGCCCACGGTCGCCTCGTAGAGCCAGTGTCGTCCACGCTCGGCGCTGAGCCGCGTCAGCGCGCGATGTCGTTCGATGGGCCCCGCGCCGGCGCGCTTGTTCGGGGTCACCACGTGGAGCCCGCCGGTGAGCCAGCCCTCGTAGCGCGTCGCGATCTCTTCGCTCGCGGTGCAGTCCACGATCGCAGCGTGCGGCAGGTGCGGCGCGCGCACGTGCGCCGTGAGCGCGTCGAGGTCGAGCGTGACCCCTCTCGTCTCGAGCGCGGCGGCGGCGTCGGCCGGGGAGAGCGGCGTCTCGCTGAGGAGCATTCGCCGCGAGTCGGCGATCGCCGTCAGTCGCACGTCGAGCGAGAAGCGCTCCTTGAGCACCGGCGCCTGCTCGGCGAGCTGCGCGAGGAGCGCGCGCCCCACGAGACCGGGCCCGAGGAGCCCGACCGAGAGCACCTTGGGCGAGAGGACGAAGCCCGCGTGAACGGCGCGCAGCGCGCGGGTGGAGTCGGCACCGTCGACGACGGCGGAGATGTTCCTCTCCGAGCTCCCCTGCGCGATCGCTCGCACGCTCACGCCCGCCTTCGCGAGCGCGGAGAAGAACGTCGCGGCGACGCCCGGCGTCTTCGCCATCGCGTCGCCCACCGCCGCGAGCACGCTCTGACCCGGGACGAGCTCGACCCGCTGGATCTGCGCGCTCGCGATCTCCGCGGCGAACGCTCGGCTCACGACCTCGCACGCGAGCGCGCCCTGCGCCTCCGGGACGGCGACGCAGATCGAGTGTTCGCTGCTCGCTTGCGAGATGAGCACGACGGACACGCCCACCTCGCGGAGGGCGCCGAACATGCGCTGGGCCACGCCGGGCACGCCGATCATGCCCGTTCCCTCGACGTTCACGAGCGAGATGCGATCGATCGTCGAGAAGCCCGCCACGGGGCTTCGCGCGTGCAGGGCCAGCGCTTCTCTCGCAGCGATCAGCGAGCCGGGCGCCTCCGGTCGGAACGTGTTCTTGATCCGGATCGGGATCCCGCGGAGCACGGCGGGCTCCATCGTCCGCGGGTGCAGGACCTTGGCGCCGAAGTACGCGAGCTCGCACGCCTCGTCGTAGCTCATGGCCGGGAGGACCACGGCCTCCGGCACGCGGCGCGGGTCGGCGGAGAGCACGCCGTCCACGTCGGTCCAGATGACGATCTCCTTCGCCTGGAGGAGCGCGCCGAAGATGCTGGCGGAGAAGTCGCTGCCGTTTCGCTTGAGAGTCGTCGGCACGCCTTCCGGCGTGGACGCGATGAAGCCCGTGATGACGAGCAGGTCGGTCGGGCTGGCTTCGAGCGAGGCGGCCATCCGCGCCGTGGAGAGCGGCCAGTCGATGCGCGGTCCGAGCTCGCCCGGGTGCACGACGAGCACGGTGCGCGCGTCGAGCCAGCGCGCCGCATGGCCCTCCGCGACGAGGTGCGCAGCGAGCATCTGCGCCGACCAGATCTCTCCGTAGCCAGCGACCAGCTCGCGAGTCAGCTCCGAAGCGCTTCGTCCCAGCCAGACCGCGCGGAGCACATCCGTCAGGTCCGCGATGTCGCTCGCGAGGGCCGCCTCGATCGCGCTCGGATCGGGCAGGAGCGCGCGCGCCGCCTCGAAGTGGCGATCGCGGATGGCTTCGAGCGCCGCCTGGTAGCCATGGTCACGCCGCTCTGCGCGCGCCACGGCGTCGAGCAGAGCGTCCGTGATCTTCGCCATCGCGGAGACGACCACGCCCCGAGAGGCCGACGCGTCTGCGATCACGATGCGCGCGACGTCGCGATACCGGTCCGCGTTCGCGACGCTGGTGCCGCCGAACTTGTGGACCATCCAGGAGCTCTTGGCCTGCATGAAGGCGCAGGGCTTAGCACGGGCCGATCGAGAGCAGCCCCTACGGAACGCAGCCCTTACGGACCGCCGGTTCCGCCGATCTTGTTCTTCAGCGTGTTGCCGAACTTCTGCCAGGCCGCGACGCCGACGATGGCCACGAGGCAGAGGATGATCAGGTACTCCGTCATGGAGATGCCACGGGTGTCGGCCAGGAGGTCACGAACTCGATTGGGTTTGATCATGGCTGGCCCTTCTCCTCGTCCGCGTTCGGGCAACGGTCCCGCCCGCATTCTATCCGAACGAGCAGGAAATGCTCGGATCACGTGAGGGGCGCCCGGCCTCCTTCGGAATCCCTCCGTATACTCTTCGCCCCATGGAGCTCTCAGACCTCGACACAGCCGCGCTGGTGCAGCGGCGCGAACGCCTGGCCGCGAGGCTCGGCTCGACCCCCGCCCTCCTGTTCGCCGGCGCACCGCGCGTCCGGCACTACGCCGCAAACCCCTTTCCTTTCAGGGCGGCGAGCCACTTCTTCTACCTCGTCGGCGCGAGCATCGAGGGCGCGGCGCTCCTCGTCGAGGGCGGCCGCAGCGTGCTCTTTCTGCCCGAGAAGCCGGCCGACGACGAGCTCTGGCACGGTCCCACGCCGGGCGCGGAGGCGATCGCGCGCGCGGTCGGATGCGAGGTTCGGGGGATCTCGGCGCTGGACGCCGCGATCTCGGCCAAGCCCGTCGCGACCCTCCCGTGTCCGGACGCGGAGGGACGCGAGCAGCAAGCGCTGGCCCTCGGACGTTCCGTGCGCGCCGGCGAGCTGAAGGGCGACGATCTGCACCTCGCCGGCGCGATGATCGACATCCGTATCGCGCACGATGCGCTCGCCGTCCGCGAGATGACCTCCGCTGCGGAGGCCGCGGATGCGGCGCACCGTGCCGGCATGCGCGCGACGCGGCCAGGGCGCTTCGAGCGCGACGTGCGCGCCGCGATGGAGAGCACGTTCATCGCGCGCGGAATGTCGACGTCCTACGAGCCCATCATCACCACGCACGGCGAGGTGCTGCACAACCACGGGCACGCGAACCTCCTCTCGGAGGGCGACCTCGTGCTCGCCGACGTCGGCGCGGAGAGCCTCGGGGGCTTCGCGAGCGACGTCACGAGGTGCTGGCCCGTCTCGGGGCGCTTCAGCGCGACCCAGCGCGCGATCTACGAGATCGTGCTCGAGGCGCAGCGGCGTGCGATCGCCCGCGTCGCGCCGGGCGTGCGCTATCGAGACGTACATCTCGAGTCGAGCCGCGCGATCGCCGAGGGGCTCGTGGCCGTCGGTGTTCTTCGCGGCGACCCGTCGGAGATCGTCGAGGTGGGCGCGCACGCGCTGTTCTTCCCGCACGGTGTCGGGCATCTGATCGGCATGGACGTGCACGACATGGAGGATCTGGGGGACCTCGCCGGGTACGCCGCGGGCCGCAGCCGGAGCGCGCAGTTCGGTCTGTCGTACCTGCGGCTCGACCGTGATCTCGCGCCCGGCATGGCCGTCACCATCGAGCCCGGGATCTACGTCGTTCCGGCGATCCTGAACGACCCGCGCTTCAGCGCGCTCGTCGCACGCTTCGTCGATCGCGAGGCGCTCGCGCGCTTCTCGGACGTCCGCGGCATCCGCATCGAGGACGACGTGCTCGTCACGTCGTCCGGCCAAGAGGTCCTCACCGCGTCGATCCCGAAGACCCTCGACGAGGTCGAAGCGGCGATGCGCGGGTGATGGCAGGGCCTCCGTGAAGCAGCAGGCTCGCTGATGCATGGTGCTCGCTGATGCATGGTGCTCGCTTCGGGCTGCTCCAGGTGGGGCTGGGCGTCGCGCTCTTCGCGGCCGCCGGTGCCGTGTCGGGGCCTGCGTGGGTCATCGCCTGGCCGGCGCTCTCCGTCGGGCTCGTCGGTCTCGGCTACCTCGGGCTCGGGCCTCGCATCTTCGGCAAGCGAGAGGACGGAAGCATCGCCCTGCCGAACCTGATCGTGCTTCTGCCCTATCACGTCGTCGCGTGGGCGCGACTTCGCTGGGACGCCGCGCGTCGCTCCGAGGATCCGTGGAACGAGGTCGCGCCTGGCGTCTTCCTCGGCAGGAGGCTGACGGATCTCGCGGAGCTGCCGCCGGGCACGCGCGCGGTGATCGACCTGACGGCCGAGTTCCGCGCGATGCCCGGCGTGGGCGCGCGCACGGCCTATCGGACGCTGCCCACTCTCGACACCGCCGCGCCGGACTACGCGTCCTTCGCCGCGCTCGCGCGCTGGGCGGCGGCGCACGAAGGTCCGCTCTACCTCCACTGC